>NZ_JBNDJE010000003.1:0-470480 GCF_050434805.1 Massilia sp. UYP11 | reverse complement strand
CAGCGGCGCGGGCATGCGACCAAAGGCATTTCCGAGACGCAGAAGCGGCGCAACCGCGCGATCGCCACGCCGCGCGCCCGCGTCGAGCATGTGTTCGGGGCCTTGGCCCAGATGGGCGGCAAACTGGTGCGCTGTCTGGGGATCGTGCGCACCACGTTCGTCTTGCAGCTGAAGGCGGCCAGTTACAACCTCAAGCGTCTCGTCTTTTTGAAGGAACGCGGCCTGGCGCCGTTTTAAACAGCAGTTCGGCAGCCTGCGGCTGCCAAACCTGCCAGGCCCAACGTGCCTGGCGCTTTGAAAATCACGCTACTGAGCGATGCTGGAGCGCGGACTCACGTTTCGCCTGGCTCTGCTCACGCCGAGAGCGGGTTATTCGAGGTGGCCTTAAGCGGTTTCTTACCCTGGATCAGAAAAAAACTATCGCGATTGTCAATACGAGCAGGCGGGGCGCCAGCATCAGGACGCCGCCGGCTCGGCGATCAGGCGGTGCACCAGCACCGGCTTGGTCGTGTGCGACAACACCTTGTTGGTGACGCTGCCCAGCAGCAGCTGGTTCCAGCCGCTACGACCGTGGGAGCCCATGAAGATCAGGTCGCAGCCTTCCTGCTCGGCGACGTCGACAATCTTGAGCGCCGCCGAATCGGAAAACGCCGTCATGCACTGGCATCGGAGGTTTGCGCTGGCACAGGAGCGCGTGATCTTGCTCATGTATTCCTCGCCCATGCGCCGCATCTGGGCGATGTATTCCTCTTCGCTGGGGTACGAGGGCGGGATGATCTCGACGTACACGGGATACTGGTACTCGGGGGCGACGAACAGGGCCAGCACCTCGGCGCCCATCTGTTGCGCGAATTTCACGCCGGCGCAGGCGGTGTGCTGTGATACGGCCGACCCGTCGGTGGTGATCAGGATCTTGCGGTACATGATGTTTCCTCCTCCTTGGCCACGCACATTCTGACAACTCAGTGCAGGATGGCGATTTCTGAGACGCAACAGTTGAGGTCTATCAAATGAACCAACACTGCTGCGCTGCGACGGGAAAACCGACCTACGATTACAAAATACAACACCCTGCATGTGAAAAGCATCTGGAACGCGACATTTTCATTGTCGCGGAATTAAGTTTCTCTGTCCATTTTGTTGCATTACCTTCTCTGAGATTTACCTACGGCAACCACACTGCTACACTCGCTTCCATTACTCCACCGGACTTTTTACGGCTTTACCGGCCGGTGGATGCAGCAGAACCCGAATTGCAGAGCTGATTGCACATTTAATACATTATGGAGAAGCAGGGATTATGACCGACGCCGCTGACGATTTCGACGCACTTTTCGAGGAAGTGGCGGCGCAGCGCACCAGCGCACCGCCTGCTCCCTCCGCCGCGGCCGAGCCGGCCCCGGCCGCGGCCGGCCACGACGAGGACGACCTGGAGTCCTTGTTCGACCAGGTGTCCGCCAACGCCGCCCCGGCGGTGGCTGCCGTGGCCGTCACTGCCGCCGTCGCGACCGTGGCGCCTGCCGCTGGCGCGCCGGCCACCGGCACGCATGCCGAGGATGGCCAGGAAAGCGGCATGTTCGAACGCCTGGGCGGCATCGTCCGCCTGCTGCACGATTCGCTGCGCGAGCTGGGCTACGACAAGGCGCTGACCGAGGCCTCGTCGCAGATCGTCGACGCCCAGGACCGCCTGGAATACGTGGCCTCCCTGACGGAGCAGGCCGCCAACAAGGTGCTCAACACCCTGGACGAAGGCATGCCGGCGCAGGACCAGCTGCAAAAGCAAGCCAAGGACATGGAAACCCGCTGGGCCGACCTGTTCGAAGGCAAGCTGAGCCTGGACGAATTCAAGGCCCTGGCGGGCGACTCGCGCCAGTTCGCGGCGCTCGTCAACGAAGCGACCGAAGCCGAGCGCGCGCGTCTGCTCGAGATCATGATGGCCCAGGATTTCCAGGACATCACCGGCCAGCTGATCAAGCGGGTGGTCAAGATCACGCAGACCGTCGAGAGCGAACTGGCACAGTTGCTGCGCGATAACGCGCCTCCGGACATCAAGGAAAAGCTGGCCAAGAAGGAGCAGCCTGCGGTTCCCGCGTCGCTGATGCAAGGCCCGTCGGTGCCCGACGCGGCGCTGAACCAGGATAGTGTTGACGATCTTCTTGCCGATCTGGGATTCTAATGGACGATATGCTGAAGGATTTCGTCGTCGAGGCGATGGATCTGGCGGTAAATGTAGAAGAGCACCTGCTGCGCCTCGAACGCGACCCCGACAACAAGGAAACGCTGAACGCGGTGTTCCGGTCGTTCCACACGATCAAGGGCGGCGCCGGTTTCATGGGCCTGCCCGCGCTGGTGGCGGCCTGCCACCTGACCGAGAACCTGTTCGATGCGCTGCGCACCGGCGCCGCGCCGGTGACGCCGCTCGCGATCGAGGCCGCGCTGCAGGCGTCGGGCTTCGTGGCCGACCAGCTGGGTGACCTGAACAACGGCACGCCGCCCGAAGGCCTGGCGCAGATGCCGGGCGACCTCGAGCGCATCCTGATGGACGCGATCGAAGGCAAGGACAGCGCCCCGGCGGCTGCCGCGCCCGCAGCCGCACCTGCACCTGCGCCGGCGGCTGCATCGGCGCCGGTCGCCGCTGTGGCGCCTGCGGTCGCCCCTGCGGTTGGCGCGGGAGCCGCGCCTGCCGCCGGCGAGGACGGCCTGGACTGGAGCGGCATGTACAACGCCGTGGTTCCGACCGCGCACGCGATCGCCGCAACGGCTGCCGCTCCTGCCGCTCATGAGGCAGCGACGGCGGCCGCGGCCGCGGTCGTTGCCGCCGCGCCGGTTGCCGCCGCTGCCCCTGCCGGAAAGAACTGGGACGGCGTCGAGCGCCGCACCGACGGCAAGGCCGCCGCCCCCGCGCCGGCCAAGGACGAAAGCATCCGTATCGATGCGGTCAAGCTCGACGCGCTGCTCGAAGTGGCGGGCGAGTCGGTGCAGGCCGCCAACCAGGCCGCGGTGCTGCTCGAACGGCTGCAGCAGTTCAAGTTCGAGGGCCAGGCCGCGGTGCTGATCGCGACCCTCACCGAGACCCTGGAGCGCGCCTCGCGCTACTCGGCCGAACTGCAGCGCGCGACGCTCGCGACCCGCATGCAGCCGGTGGGACGCCTGTTCCAGAAATTCCCGCGCCTGGTGCGCGAGCTGGCGAAAGACCTCGGCAAGGACGTCGAGCTGACCATCGAAGGCGCCGAGACCGAAGTCGACCGCGTGGTGGTGGACAGCCTGTACGATCCGCTGGTGCACATGCTGCGTAACGCACTGGACCACGGTGTCGAGTCGCCCGACGAACGCGTCGCCAACGGCAAGCCGGCCAAGGCCTTCATCCTGCTCAAAGCCTGGCAGGAAGCCAACAGCGTCATGATCGTGCTGCAGGACGACGGCAAGGGCATGGACCCGATCAAGCTGCGCAAGAAGGCGGTCGACAAGGGCCTGATCGGCGAAAACGGCGCCCAGAGCGACGAAGACGCTTACCAGCTCGTGTTCCTGCCGGGCTTCTCGACCAAGGAAGTGGCTTCCTCGGTGTCGGGCCGCGGCGTGGGCATGGACGTGGTCAAGACCGCGGTCGAGAAGAACCGCGGCGCCATCCGGATTGAAAGCCAATTGGGCAAGGGCACGCGCTTCGCGATCCGCCTGCCGATCGAGCTGTCGATCGTGCCGACCATGCTGGTGTCGACCTCGGGCGCGCAGCTGGCGCTGCCGATGGCCGTCGTCGAGCGCGTGGTCGAGCTGCCGGACGATTTCGCCTGCGTCGGCGGCGCCCCGGTGCTGAAGGACCAGGGCCGCCCGCTGCCGGTGCGTTCGCTGGCGCTGGCGCTGGGCTACGAGGCCGCTTCCGAAAAGGTCGGCATCGTCATCAACGCGCCGCAGCCGTACATCCTGGCGATGGAAGCGGTGGACGGCACGGCCGACCTGGTGATCAAGCCGATGACCGCGCTGTCGGTCGAGGGCATCACCGGCACCGCGCGCTCGGCCGAGGGCGAACTGGTGCTGGTGGTCGGCCTGTCGTTCCTGATGGATGGCTGCCGCAGCAGCGTCAGGCTGGCAGCCTGACGTATAGGGTAGGCCGCCAACCCACTGTCCGCCGCATGCGCCAAAAGCGCAGAGAAAAGCCTGTGTCACCGACGCAGGCTTTTTTTATTTGCATATAGCAAAATCCTTGCAAATATTATTTGCCACGTGATATGGTCGTTGGCATAAACGTGCGCTGCGCCGGCTTGGTGCGGCACTGCACAACTATGGCATAATCGAAAGCCGTCCCGCCTGTCGCACGATGGCGGGGGCGCGCCTCACTTCACCGCAACACTGGATCGACCATGCAAAAAACGCTCTACGACAAACTCTGGGATTCCCATGTCGTGCGTGCCGACGCCGATGGCACCACCGTCCTTTACATCGACCGCCACCTGGTGCACGAAGTCACCAGCCCGCAAGCCTTCGACGGCCTGCGCGAGGCGGGCCGTGGACTATGGCGCGTGTCCGCGAACCTGGCCGTGGCCGACCACAACGTGCCGACCACCGACCGCGCGCAAGGCATCGCCGACCCGACCTCGCGCCTGCAGGTCGAGACGCTCGACGCCAACACCAAGGCCTTTGGCCTGACCTATTTCAACATGAACGACAAGCGCCAGGGCATCGTGCACGTGATCGGGCCGGAGCAGGGCGCGACCCTGCCGGGCATGACCGTCGTCTGCGGCGATTCGCACACCTCGACCCACGGCGCCTTCGGCTGCCTGGCGCACGGCATCGGCACGTCGGAAGTCGAGCACGTGCTGGCCACGCAAACCCTGCTGGCCAAGAAATCGAAATCGATGCTGGTCAAGGTCGAGGGTGAACTCAATCCCGGCGTGACCGCCAAGGACATCGTGCTGGCGGTGATCGGCAAGATCGGCACCGCCGGCGGCACCGGCTACGCCATCGAATTCGGCGGCAGCGCCATTCGCGCGCTGTCGATGGAAGGCCGCATGACGGTCTGCAACATGGCGATCGAGGCGGGCGCGCGCGCCGGCATGGTGGCGGTCGACGACACCACGATCGCCTATGTCAAGGATCGTCCGTTCTCGCCCAAGGGCGAGCAGTGGGAGCAGGCCGTCGCCTACTGGCGCACGCTGCACACGGACGACGGCGCGGTGTTCGACACCGTGGTCGAACTCGACGCGAAAGACATCCAGCCGCAAGTGACCTGGGGCACCTCGCCCGAGATGGTCACCGAGATCGGCGGGCGCGTGCCCGATCCCCGCAACGAGCCCGATCCGGTGCGCCGCGGCGCCATCGAAAAGGCGCTGGCCTACATGGACCTGGCGCCCAATACCCCGATCGGCGAGATCGCGATCGACAAGGTGTTCATCGGCTCGTGCACCAATTCGCGCATCGAAGACCTGCGCGCCGCCGCCGAGGTCGTGCGCGGCCGGCATCGCGCGGCGAACGTGAAGCTGGCCATGGTGGTGCCGGGTTCGGGCCTGGTCAAGGAACAGGCCGAGCGCGAAGGGCTGGACCGCATCTTCGTCGACGCCGGCTTCGAATGGCGCGAACCGGGCTGCTCGATGTGCCTGGCGATGAACGCCGATCGCCTGGAGCCGGGCGAGCGCTGCGCCTCGACCTCGAACCGCAACTTCGAAGGCCGCCAGGGCCAGGGCGGACGCACCCACCTGGTGTCGCCGGCGATGGCGGCGGCGGCGGGCATCGCCGGCCGCTTTGTCGACGTCCGCGCGCTCTGATGCGTGACAGCTGTTGAACTCGTTTTACCGTCACAGGAAGATCATGAAAAAAGCACTCGCTCTGTCCCTCATCACTGTCTTGCTGGCCGGCTGCAACACCATCTCGGGCATCGGCCGCGATGTCTCGAAGGTGGGTCAGGTCGTTACCAGCGCCGGCGGTAGGTAAGAAAACTTGGATCCCCGCCTGCGCGGGGACGACGGGATCCCCGCCTGCGCGGGGATGACGATACTTGGGTCCCCGCCTGCGCGGGGATGACGTTGATTGTGCCCCGCGTGTGCGGGGACGAAGGAAGTTTGATGGATAAATTCACCGTACACCAGGGCCTGGTGGCGCCGCTCGACCGCGCCAATGTCGATACCGACGCCATCATCCCCAAGCAGTTCCTGAAATCGATCCGCCGCACCGGCTTCGGTCAGAACCTGTTCGACGAGTGGCGCTACCTGGACCACGGCGAGCCGGGCCAGGATTGCAGCATCCGTCCGCTCAATCCGGACTTCGTGCTGAACCAGCCGCGCTACGCCGGCGCTTCGATCCTGATGGCGCGCAAGAACTTCGGCTGCGGCTCCTCGCGCGAGCACGCGCCATGGGCGCTGCAGCAGTATGGTTTCCGCGCCGTGGTCGCGCCGAGCTTCGCCGACATCTTCTTCAACAACTGCTTCAAGATCGGCCTGCTGCCGATCACGCTCTCCGAAGAAGAAGTCGACACGCTGTTCCAGGCGGTCGAGGCCAACCCCGGCTACCAGCTCGTGATCGATCTGGAGCGGCAGCGCGTCGGCACCGCGGATGGCAGTCTGTCGTTCGCGTTTCCGATCGACGACTTCCGCAAGTACTGCCTGCTCAACGGCCTGGACGACATCGGGCTGACCCTGCGCCATGCGGACGACATCCGCGCCTTCGAGCAACGCCACGTCGCGGCCCAGCCGTGGCTGACCAACACCATCTGATAGAAAGCAGCTGAATGAAGATCGCGATCCTGCCGGGTGACGGCATCGGCCCGGAGATCACCGCGCAAGCAGTGAAGGTATTGAACGCCCTCGGCGAATCGTTCGAGATGGAAAGTGCGGAAGTCGGCGGCGCCGGCTATGCGGCCCATGGCCATCCGCTGCCGGAATCCACCCTGGCGCTGGCGAAGCAGGCC
Organism: Massilia sp. UYP11; assembly: GCF_050434805.1. NCBI lineage: Bacteria > Pseudomonadati > Pseudomonadota > Betaproteobacteria > Burkholderiales > Oxalobacteraceae > Massilia > Massilia sp. UYP11. Next base: position 463,585 of record NZ_JBNDJE010000003.1, on the reverse strand, counting down.
GACGCGGTGCTGTTCGGCGCCGTCGGCGACTACCAATACGACACGCTCGAGCGCGCGCTGCGTCCGGAGCAGGCCATCCTTGGCCTGCGCCGCGAGTTGAACCTGTTCGCCAACCTGCGTCCGGCGATCCTGTATCCGGAACTGGCCGGCGCCTCGACCCTGAAGCCCGAGGTCGTCTCGGGCCTGGACATCCTGATCATCCGCGAACTGACGGGCGACATCTATTTCGGCAAGCCGCGCGGCGTGCGCGAATGCCCGGACGGCCCGTTCAAGGGCCAGCGCGAAGGCTTCGACACCATGCGCTACGCCGAAGGCGAGATCCGCCGCATCGCCCACGTCGCCTTCCAGGCGGCGAGGAAGCGTGACAAGCGCGTGACCAGCGTCGACAAGGCCAACGTGCTGGAAACCTTCCAGTTCTGGCGCGACATCGTCACCGACGTGCACAAGGAATACCAGGACGTCGCGCTCGAGCACATGTATGTCGATAACGCGGCGATGCAGCTCGTTCGCGCGCCGAAGAAGTTCGACGTGATCGTTACTGGTAATATGTTCGGCGATATCCTGTCGGACGCCGCCGCGATGCTCACCGGTTCGATCGGCATGTTGCCGTCGGCCTCGCTCGACGCCAATAACAAGGGCCTGTACGAACCGTCGCACGGTTCGGCCCCCGACATCGCGGGGCAGGGCGTGGCCAATCCATTGGCGACGATCCTGTCCGCCGCGATGATGCTGCGCTTCTCGCTCGGCCTGATCGAGCAGGCGGACCGCATCGAGACGGCCGTCAAGCGCGTGCTGGCCCAGGGGCTGCGCACGCCGGATATTTTCGAAGCAGGGACCACGAAAGTGGGCACCGAAGAAATGGGCAACGCGGTGGTCGCGGCGCTCGCATAAGGTTTTTTAAAACTCCAAGGGAAGATGATGAAATTAGTAGGTCTGGTAGGTTGGCGCGGCATGGTCGGCTCGGTCCTCATGCAGCGCATGCAGGAAGAAGGCGATTTCGACCACATCGAGCCGGTGTTCTTCACCACCTCGAATCCGGGCGGCGCCGCGCCGAAGATGGCGAAGAACGAAACCACGCTCAAGAGCGCTACCGACATTAACGAACTGTCGAAATGCGAGATCATCATCTCCTGCCAGGGCGGCGACTACACGAGCGAAGTGTTCCCGCAACTGCGCGCGGCCGGCTGGAACGGCTACTGGATCGACGCCGCGTCGACCCTGCGCATGAACGATGACGCAGTCATCGTGCTCGACCCGGTCAACCGCTCGGTGATCGACGCCGCGCTGGCGAAAGGCGTGAAAAACTACATCGGCGGCAACTGCACCGTGTCGTGCATGCTGATCGGCCTGGGCGGCCTGTTCGAGCAGGGCCTGGTCGAGTGGATGACCTCCATGACCTACCAGGCGGCGTCGGGCGGCGGCGCCCAGCACATGCGCGAACTGCTGACCCAGTTCGGCACGATCAACAATTCGGTGAAGTCGCTGCTCGACGATCCGGCGTCGGCCATCCTCGAGATCGACCGCACCGTGCTCGCGACCCAGCATGGCTTGTCAAGCGACGAGACGAAGCAGTTCGGCGTACCGCTGGCCGGCAACCTGATTCCGTGGATCGACAAGGACCTGGGCAACGGCCAGTCGAAAGAGGAGTGGAAGGCCGGCGCCGAGACCAACAAGATCCTGGGTCGCGGCGCGGGCTTCGACAGCAAGGCGATTCCGGTCGACGGCCTGTGCGTGCGCATCGGCGCCATGCGCTGCCACTCGCAGGCGCTGACCATCAAGCTGACCAAGGACGTGCCGCTGGACGAGGTCAACGACATCATCGCCAGGCATAACCAGTGGGTGAAGGTGGTGCCGAACACCCGCGAAGCATCGATGCGCGACCTGTCGCCGGCAGCGGTGACGGGCGGCCTGGGCATCCCGGTCGGCCGCCTGCGCAAGATGTCGATGGGCGGCGATTACCTGTCGGCCTTCACGGTCGGCGACCAGCTGCTGTGGGGCGCCGCCGAACCGCTGCGCGGCATGCTGCGCATCGTGCTCGAGCGCTGATCCCCCTCTGCCTCCACTCGTTGCCTTGAAGGCAACTTGCATGCAACCCGCATATCGAATGCCCCGTCTACGGGGCATTCTGTTTGAAGAAGGCGCATACTCCGGCCATCCGCGTGCGTCGAGACCTTGCGTGCTCCAGAGCATGATGTTATGTTGAGACTCCGGGAAACCGCCTTTCCCTCGGCCAACTCATTTCGCTGCTAACTATGCACTCTTCGCACCAATCTCCGCTCGTGGCAACCGCGCTGAAATCGATCACCGTGGCCGTGGCCAGTGCAGTGTTCCTGACTTCCGCCGCCACTGCGGCCGGGCTGGGGAAATTGACGGTGCTGTCGGCGCTTGGCCAGCCGCTGCGCGCCGAGATCGAGCTGACGGCCGGCGCCGGCGAAGACCCGGCGAGCATGGCGGTCAAGCTGGCCTCGCCAGACGCCTTCCGCGCCGCGAACATCGAATTCAACCCGGCCCTGCTGTCGCTGCGCTTCGCGGTCGAAGAGCGGGGTGGACGCCAGGTGATCCGGGTCAGCTCGACCCAGCCGCTCAACGAGCCGTTCGTCGACATGCTGCTGGAGCTGACCTGGAATAACGGCCGCCTGGTGCGCGAATACACCTTCCTGCTCGACCCGGTCGAGCTGCGCGCGACCCAGCCGGCCCAGGTGGCGGCGGCGCCGCAAAGGCAATCGGCCGCGGCATCCCCGCCGGCCGCCGCTCCGGTCGCCATGCCCGCTCCGGAAAAGGCCGAGCAGGCGCGCCTTGCCGCCGCCCGTCGCGGCGCCGAACGCCAGGCGCGCGAAGCGCAGGCGCGCGCGGTGCAGGACAACTATCGCGTGCGCCGCGGCGATACGCTCGGCGGCATCGCGCTCGACCTCAAGCCGGCCGACGTCTCGCTCGACATGATGCTGGTCGCGCTGTACCGCGCCAATCCCGACGCCTTCATCGGCAACAATATGAACCGCCTGAAGTCGGGCCAGATCCTGAGCATTCCGGATGCCGATTCGGTGCGCGGCGGCTCCGGTCCGGGCGAGGCGCGCGGCGTGGTCGTGGCCCATGCGGCCGATTTCGACGCCTACCGCAACAAGCTGGCCGGCCAGGTGGCCGGCAGCGCGCCGAGCGCCACGCCGCAGGGCGGCCAGAGCGCCAGCGGCCGCGTCACCGCCCGCGTCGAGCAGCAGCCGACCGCCGTCAGCGAAGCGCAGGACAAACTGCAGCTGTCCAAGGCCACGCCCGGCGCGGCCGGCGCGCCGGCCGACGGCACCGCCAGCGTCGAGGATACGGTGGCCAAGGAGCGTGAACTGGCGCAGGCCGAGGCGCGCGTGAAGGAACTCGAACGCAACGTCAACGAACTCGAAAACCTGATGACGGTGCCGAGCCGCGCCGGCGCCGAGGCCGAGCAGGCAGCCGCCGCCGGCGCGGCCGCCGCCACGGCCGCGGCCGCGCAGCCGGCGGCCAAGCCCGCGCCGCGCCCGCGTCCGGCCAAGCCGGCCGCGCCGCCGGAAAAAAGCTTCGTCGACACCATCCTGGACAATATGCTCTATATCGGCGCCGGCGCGCTGGTGCTGCTGCTCGCGGCGCTCGGCCTCGCCCAGCGCCGCAAGCGCAACGCGCAAGCGGTCAAGCCCCTGCCTGCCGAACCGTCGGTGCTGGGCGTGCCCGGCGCCAGCGCCCAGTCGCTGTTCGCCGAAAGCGGCGGCCAGAGCGTGGACACCAACAACAGCGTGTTCAACTCCAGCTTCGCGCCGTCGGCCAGCCAGCTCGACACCAACGAGGTCGATCCGGTCGCCGAGGCCGACGTCTATATCGCCTACGGCCGCGACGCCCAGGCCGAGGAAATCCTGAAGGAAGCGCTGCGCGTCCATCCGGAACGCCATCCGGTGCGCCTCAAGCTGCTCGAGATCTACGCCACGCGCAAGGACCTGCGCGCCTTCGAAGCCCAGGCCCGCGAGCTGCATGCCTTCACCGGCGGCCAGGGCGACGAATGGGCCCAGGCCGCGGTGCTGGGCCTGGCGCTTGACCCGACCAATCCGTTGTATGCGAATGCAGCGCCGGCGTCGACCCCGGCGCCGTCGCCGCAGGAACGCGACCAGCAGGCGATCCTGTCGCAGCAGTTCGAGGACGCCTTCCGCGGCGGCCCGTCGATGGGCGCGGGCGCTGCTGCCGGCCTTGCCGCCGGCGCTGCCGCCGGTGCTGCCACAGTCGCCCTGGCCAAGGACGACGAGGACCGCACGGCCGCGCCGCAGACCGCGCAGCAGGCCGAATCTGCGGCCGACCAGCGCAGCGAAACCCGCAACGACGACAACGCGCTCGACTTCGACCTCGGCGGCCTGACGTTCGAGCCGGTGACGAATGCCGACGCGGCGCCGCCAACGGCCGGCCGTCCGGACCCGGATGCGACCGCCGTACCGGACCTGGAATTCGACATGGCGCCGTTCGCGCCACCGGCCGGCGCGCCGGCTGCAGAGCAGGCCAGGGTTGCATCAAACGCCACCGATCTCGATTTCGACATGGACTTCGACGCCCCGGCGACCGCCCGGCCGGCGGCTGCCACGGCCACGGTCGACGATGACGACGATTTCACGCTCGACCTGTCGCCGCAGCCGCAAGTGCAGGCGACCCCGGTCGACATGGCGGGCCTGGCCAGGGACTTCGAGGGCTTGCCGTCGCTGCCGGGCAGCACAGCGCAGCCGAGCGTGGCGCAGGCCGATCCGCTGCACGACCTCGACGCCATGGATTTTTCCGCGCCCACCATACCGGTGACGCCGGCCGCGCCAGGCCTGGATGAGGCGCCCGCGCGGGGAGCGCCGGCCAGCGTATCGGACGATCCGCTGTTCGACCTCGACACGATGGACTTCGGCGCGCCGGGCGACGCGCCCCCTGCGGGCGGCGCCGAACCGAAGGACTTCGGTGCGCGCGTGGACGATCCGTTCGACGCCTTCGACTTGCCCGAGATCCCGGCCCCGGTGCCGGCGCCGCAGGAAGTGTCGGCGCGCGACGCCTTCGAGCCGGCTTCGGCGCCGGTCGACGACAGGGCCGCGCCGTCGTTCGACCTGGCCGACTTCGACCTCGACCTGCCATCCGAGCCGGCCACGGCACAGCCGCTGGATGTGGCCGGTGCGGGCGCCGAGGCGCCGGGCCAGATGTCGGCCGAGCACATGGAGATGGAAACCAAGCTCGACCTCGCCACCGCCTACCAGGAGATCGGCGACAAGGAAGGCGCACGCGAGTTGCTGGACGAAGTCATCAAGGGCGGCAATCCCGAGCAGGTCGGCAAGGCCAGCGCGATGAGGGAAATGCTGGCGTGACCCGTATCGCTTTGGGTGTCCAGTACATCGGCACCGGTTGGAACGGCTACCAGAAACAGCCGGAACGAAACACCGTCCAGGACCGTCTCGAGATCGCGCTGGAGAAGTTCGCCTGCGTCGCGCTTTCCACGACCTGCGCCGGCCGCACCGACGCCGGCGTGCACGCCATCGAGCAGGTCGTTCATTTCGATACCGACCTGGATCGCCCGGTCCAGTCCTGGGTGCGCGGCGTGAATGCCTTCCTGCCCGAGTCGATCGTGGTGCGCTGGGCCGCCGTCGTGGAGCCCGACGACGAGGGACAGGATTTCCACGCCCGCTTCTCGGCCCGCTCGCGCACCTATCACTACGTGCTCTACAACCATCCGAATCCGTCGGCGCTGCTGGCCAAGCGGGCAGGGTGGGTGTTCCGTCCGATCGACGTCGAGCGCATGCGCGAAGGCGCGCGGCACCTGATCGGCACCCATGATTTCTCGAGCTTTCGCGCCAGCGGCTGCCAGGCGAATACGCCGGTGAAGGACATGCACGAGGTGAGCATCGCGCGCCATGGCGACATCATCGTGTTCACCCTGCGCGCCAGCGCCTTCCTGCACCATATGGTGCGCAACATCGTCGGCTCGCTGATCTATGTCGGCACCGGGCGCCAGGAGCCGGCGTGGATCGGCGAGGTGCTGGCCGCCCGTTCGCGCGACGTCGCCGCGCCGACTTTCATGCCGGACGGTCTGTATTTCGCCAGGATCGAGTACGATCCGAAGTGGAAGCTGCCGCAGGAGGTCAGCGCGCCCCTGCCGTGGCTGTGATCGATTTTCCAGGAACATCCATGCGACGCACCCGTATCAAGATCTGTGGCATCACCCGCGAGCAAGACCTGCGCGCGGCGGTCGCGCACGGCGCCGACGCGCTCGGTTTCGTCTTCTATCCGAAGAGTCCGCGCTACGTCACGCCGGCGCGCGCGGCCGAGCTGTGCGCGATCCTGCCGCCGTTCGTGAGCGCCGTGGCGCTGTTCGTCAATCCAACCCTGGACGAGGTGCGCGCGGTGGCAAGCACGATGCCGCTGGGCCTGATCCAGTTCCATGGCGACGAAACGCCAGAGGAATGCGCCGCGATCGCGGCGGTGGTAGAGCGGCCGTTCGTGCGCGCCTATCGCATCAAGCCTGACACGCCGCCCGCGGCTTTGCTAGAATGTGAATCTGCATACCGCGCCGCCAGTCCGTGGTTCTCGGGCCTCCTGCTCGACACCTGGGTGGACGCCTACGGCGGCGCAGGAAAGGTCTTCGATTGGTCTCTAATTCCAAAAGAGCTCGCGCCTCGGGTCGTTTTGAGTGGTGGGTTGAGCGTACACAACGTCCTTGAGGCGACCGAACGTGTTCGTCCCTTCGCCGTCGACATCAGCAGTGGTGTCGAGGAAGCGAAGGGGATCAAGGATGCCTGCAAGATCGCCGCCTTTGTCGCGGCGGTGCGGGCGGCCGATACCACCATCGAAAGCGAGTCGCACCATGACCACGAAAGACACCATCAACGCCCAGCTTAAAGCTGCGCCCCTGTTCAAGACCCCGGATTACGCCCTGCCCGACGCGGTCGGGCACTTCGGCCCGTATGGCGGCAGCTTCGTCGCCGAAACCCTGTCGCACGCGCTGGCAGAGCTGAACGGGGCCTATGCGAAGTACGCACAGGATCCCGAATTTCTGGAGGAATTCCGCTACGAGCTGGCCCACTTCGTCGGCCGTCCGTCGCCGGTGTACCATGCGCGGCGCTGGTCCGAGATGGCCGGCGGCGCCCAGGTCTATTTCAAGCGCGAAGACTTGAACCACACCGGCGCGCACAAGATCAACAACGTGATCGGCCAGGCCCTGCTGGCGCGGCGCATGGGCAAGCAGCGCATCATCGCCGAGACCGGCGCCGGCCAGCACGGCGTGGCCACCGCCACCATCTGCGCCCGCTTCGGGCTGGAGTGCGTGGTGTACATGGGCCTCGAAGACGTCAAGCGCCAGGCGCAGAACGTGTACCGCATGAAGCTCCTGGGCGCGACCGTGGTGCCGGTGGAATCGGGCTCGAAGACCCTGAAGGACGCGCTCAACGAGGCGATGCGCGATTGGGTCACGAATATCGAAAACACCTTCTACATCATCGGCACGGTGGCGGGCCCGCACCCGTATCCGATGATGGTGCGCGACTTCCAGTCGGTGATCGGCGAGGAGTGCCGCCTGCAGATGCCGGCGATGGCGGGGCGCCAGCCGGACTACGTGGTCGCCTGCATCGGCGGCGGCTCGAACGCGATGGGCATTTTTTACCCGTACATCGGCGAGCCGGGCGTGCAGCTGGTCGGCGTCGAGGCGGCGGGCGAGGGACTCGGTTCGGGCAAGCATGCCGCGTCGCTGACGGCCGGCCTGCCGGGTGTGTTGCACGGCAACCGCACGTATCTGCTGCAGGACGAGAACGGGCAGATCATCGAGACGCATTCGGTGTCGGCGGGCCTGGATTATCCGGGCGTCGGCCCGGAGCACGCCTGGCTGAAGGACTCGGCGCGCGCGCAATATGTGTCGATCACCGATGAAGAGGCGCTGCAGACTTTCCATGACTGCTGCCGCATCGAGGGGATCATTCCGGCGCTGGAGTCGTCGCATGCGATCGCCCATGGCCTGAAGCTGGCGGCGACCCTGCCGAAGGACAAGATCATCCTGGTCAACCTGTCGGGTCGCGGCGACAAGGACATGCACACGGTGGCGCAGCGGATGGGGCTGGATTTCGGCTGAAATCCGGGCGTAGTCCAACCCTGTCCGGCTCCGGTCGCCCTGGCGGCCGGGGCGTCGCACCAATCATTTCAAGGAAAACAGCATGTCCCGCATCGAACCCACTTTCACCGCGCTCAAGGCGCAGAACAAGACCGGCCTGGTGACCTTCATCACCGCCGGCGACCCCGGCCCCGACCTGACCGTCCCGCTGATGCACGCCCTGGTGGCGGGCGGCGCCGACGTGCTGGAACTGGGCGTGCCGTTCTCGGACCCGATGGCCGAAGGCCCGGTGATCCAGCGCGCCTGCGAGCGCGCGCTCAAGTTCAATATCGGCCTGAAGGACGTGTTCGCGTTCGTGCGTGAATTCCGCCAGACCAATGACAGCACGCCGGTTGTCCTGATGGGCTACGCCAACCCGATCGAGCGCATCGGCCAGTCCGAATTCATCCGCTGCGCCAGGGAGGCGGGCGCCGACGGCGCCATCGTCGTTGACTACCCGCCGGAAGAATGCGCCGATTTCGCCGCCGCCATGCGCGACAACGGCCTCGACCTGATCTTCCTGCTCGCGCCGACCTCGACCACCGAGCGCGTGAAGCAGGTGGCCCAACACGGCGGCGGCTTCAGCTATTACGTCTCGCTCAAGGGCGTGACGGGTTCCGGCGCGATCGACACCGACGACGTGGCGCGCCGCGTGGGCGCCATCCGCGAACACGTGAAACTGCCGATCGGCGTCGGCTTCGGCATCCGCGACGGCGCGACCGCCAGGGCAGTGGCGCAGGTAGCCGACGCGGTCGTGATCGGCAGCCGCATCATCCAGGAAATCGAAGCGCACCCGGCAAGCGAAGCCGTCGAAGCCGTCCGCAGCTTCACGTCAGGCATCCGCACCGCCCTCGACGCGCGCTAAGCCGTCAATTAGGGTCAGAGTAGAATTATTGAGCAATTTCTTAGCGAGATATTGTCATTTAATTCGACACTGACCCTTATTGAGCTTACCCGGCAGACATTACCCAACAATGAGGGTCAGAGTCGAATTGTTTGACAACTTTTCGCTCGCCTTCGCATCCACCTTCCCCTGACCTCATATTCATTGTCATCGCGCAAAGGCAGGTTTGCTTCTGCGCTAGTCTCCAGAAAATTGCCTCAAGTAAATTGTGAGTTCAATTTCAAATTCGGGAGGACTCAATGAAGGTTCGCATCAAACACGTCGGCGTCGCCCAGTGCGCCAAGATGATTGCCGGTATTTATTTCGTGATTTCGCTGCCTATCGTTGCGTTGATCCTTCTGGTGGCGATGAGCACGGGAAAGGCCAGCATCGGCATCGGCGGCTTGATCCTGCTTCCTTTCGTATACGCGCTCTTCAGTTACCTCGGCGGACTGTTAGCCGCGTGGATCTATAACCTCGTGGCCGACCGGATTGGCGGTTTCGAATACACGACCGCGGAAATCACGTCCTGAGCCGGCGGCGAATACCTTGCTCTAGAAATATTGGCCAATAATTCGACTCTGACCCTCATTGTTGGGCTATTGCTTGCCATATCAATGTGCGTGACTCTGTCCCTAATATGAACGAAAAGAGTTTGTATTAGAAAAAGAAGGGCGGGGCTCGGTGTCGAGTTATTGGCCAACTCAAAAAGTTGTCAAACAATTCGACTCCGACCCTACTTTGCGGGCGGCGAAGTGGTGATGTCAAACAGGCAATTGGCAGCCAGCTACGATTCGACAAGCCGGGCTTGAGCGGCTACACTACCGCCACTTGAAAGATTTGCCGCAAAGGAGAGAACATGAGTTGGTTGGAAAAGCTGCTGCCCCCTCGGATCCAGCGCTCCGATGCCGCTAACCGCAAGACGATGCCGGAAGGCCTCTGGGTCAAGTGTCCGTCGTGCGAGTCGGTGCTGTACCGTTCGGACATCGAGTCCAATCTGCACGTGTGCCCGAAGTGCGACCATCATATGCGCATCCGCGCCCGCGACCGCCTCGACGCCTTGCTCGATGAGGGCGGCCGCTACGATATCGGCCAGGAGACTCTGCCGGTCGATACGCTGAAGTTCAAGGACAGCAAGAAGTATCCGGATCGCCTGAAGTCGGCCATGGACGCCACCGGCGAAACCGATGCGCTGATCGTGCAGGGCGGTTCCATCATGAGCCTGCCGGTCGTCGTCGCCGCGTTCGAATTCGAATTCATGGGCGGCTCGATGGGTTCGGTCGTCGGCGAGCGTTTCGTGCGTGGCGCGCAAGTGGCGCTCGAGCAGAAAGTACCGTTCATCTGCATCACCGCCACCGGCGGCGCCCGCATGCAGGAAGGCCTGCTGTCGCTGATGCAGATGGCCAAGACCACCGCCATGCTGACCAAGCTGTCCGAAAAGAAGCTGCCGTTCATTAGCGTACTGACCGACCCGACCATGGGCGGCGTCTCGGCCTCGTTCGCCTTCATGGGCGACGTCGTGATCGCCGAACCGAAAGCCCTGATCGGCTTCGCCGGCCCGCGCGTGATCGAGAACACCGTGCGCGAGAAATTGCCAGAAGGCTTCCAGCGCGCCGAGTTCCTGGTCACCAAGGGCGCCGTCGACATGATCGTCGACCGCCGCAAGATGCGCGAAGAAATCGCGCGTCTGCTGGCCCTGCTGCAAAACCAGGCGACCGAAGTCCTGGCCTGATAGACACAAGGGCGACTTCGGTCGCCCTTTCAGCTTGCGCGCCCACGCCGGGCAGCCGAGCAGATCGATTGTATTCACATGTCCCCACTTCCCACCACCTTGCCCGCCTGGCTGGCGCTGCTCGAGTCGCGCCATGCCGAAACCCATATCGACATGGGCCTGGACCGCGTGCGCGCCGTCAAGGAGCGCTTGCAACTGGCCTTCGATTGCCCGGTGATCATGGTCGCCGGCACCAATGGCAAGGGCTCTACCTGCGCGATGCTCGAATCGGTGCTGCTGCAGTCCGGCTACCGCGTCGGCCTCTACATCAAGCCGCACTTTCTCGACTTCAACGAGCGCGCCCGCATCAATGGCGAGATGGCGTCCGATGAAGCGCTCGTCGATGCCTTCAACGCGGTCGAGGCCGCCCGCGCCGGCACCGACCTGACGTATTTCGAATTCACCACCCTGGCTATCGCCCACCTGATCTCCCGGAGCGGCGTCGACGTCGCCATCCTCGAAGTCGGCCTGGGCGGACGCCTGGACGCGGTCAACGTCATCGACGCCGACGTGTCGATCGTCACCAGCATCGACATCGACCATACGTCCTACCTGGGCGATACGCGCGAAAAAATCGGCTTCGAGAAGGCCGGCATTTTCCGCCCGGGCAAGCCGGCGATCTGCAGCGACCCGGTGCCGCCGCAATCGCTGATCGAGCATGCCGAGAACATCGGCGCCGACCTGTGGCTGCTCGGCCGCGACTTCAACTACCAGGGCGACCAGCTGCAGTGGAGCTATGGCGGGCGCAGCCAGCGCCGCAACTCGCTGGCCTATCCGGCCCTGCGTGGCGCCAACCAGCTGCTCAACGCCTCGGCCGCGCTGGCCGCGCTCGAGGCGTTGCGCATGCAACTGCCGTGCGGCGCCCAGGAAACCCGCGCGGGCCTGGCCCTGGTCGAACTGCCGGGCCGGTTCCAGGTGCTGCCCGGCCGTCCGACCCAGGTGCTGGACGTCGCCCACAATCCCCATGCCGCCGCCACCCTGGCCCAGAACCTGGGCAATATGGGCTTCCACCGCTTCACGTATGCCGTGTTCGGCATCATGGAAGACAAGGACATCGACGCCGTCATCGCGCCGATGGCCGGCGTGGTCGATCACTGGTGCGTGACCGGACTCGATTCGCCGCGCTCGGCGCAGCCCGAAGCGCTGGCCGCGAAGCTGGGCGCGCTGCGGCCGGCCGGCGCCAGGGACGACGATTTTTCTGTGAGTAATTTCGCAACGCCGGCCGAGGCCTATGCGAATGCGCTGAGCCGGGCAGGGGAGAATGATAGAATTGTGGTCTTTGGCTCTTTCTACACCGTTGCAGGCGTCATGGCGGCCCGTAAATCGAGTCTTCACTGACCTTCTTCACCCTATTACCTGAACCACATGGGCTTGTTCTCGTTCGGCAATAAAAACAAGCAAGAAACTGTCCGGGACAGTGGGCACTTCGTCAAGGACGACGACGCCGCTTATAGCGAGCGCGCCCGTTCCAAGCGCGCCAGCTCGGCGGGCGAGCCGGGCCGCCGCACCAGCCGCGGCGATCCGATCCTGCCCGAGAAGAAGCGCGCCCGGCGCCGCCTCGTCGGCGCCATCGCCCTGGTACTGGCGGCCGTCGTCGCGCTGCCGATGCTGCTCGATTCCGAACCCAAGCCGCTCGCCACCGACATCGCCATCCACATTCCGGACAAGGACAAGGCGGCCCCGCTGCCGGTGCCGTCCGAGCAGGTGGCGCCGTCGGCCAGCGTCGACAGCGACGAAGAGATCATCGAGCCAGGCGCGGCGGCGCCGGCCAGCGGCCCTGCGGCCGACGCTTCCGCAACCGCCGCACCGGTAACGGCCCCGGCGGCCCCGGCGGCCAGCGAACCGCCGCCGATGCGCATGCTGGAGCCGGCCGCGCCGCCGACACCGGCGCCGATGCCCGAGCCGGTGAGGCCAAAGGCCGAATCGAAGCCCGAACCGAAGCCCGAACCCAGGTCGGCGCCGACACCCGAGAAGAAACCCGAGCCAGTGAAAAAACCGGCCGAGACGCATCCGAAGGCCGAGCAGGTCGCCAAGCCCGCGCCGAAGGACGACGCCGCGCGCGCCATGGCCATCCTCGAAGGCAAGGCGGCCGAGCCGCAGAAGGCGCAAGGCCCGGCGCCGCGCTTCGTGGTGCAGGTCGCGGCCCTGGCCAGCCAGGAAAAGGTCACCGAATTGCAGGAGCGCCTGCGCGGCGCCGGCATCGCATCGTTCACCCAGAAGTCGGGCGAGCTGATCCGGGTGCGGATCGGTCCGTTCAGCAAGGAAGAAGCCGAGAAAGTGCGCGCCAGGCTGGGCGGCATTGGCCTGTCCGGCACCATGGTACCGCTCTGACCCTGACCGAACAGCGTGACGATTTTTGATTATCTGGTGCTGTTCGTGCTGATCGCCTCGGTGGTCATCAGCACCCTGCGCGGCCTGGTCAAGGAAATCCTGTCGCTGCTGGGCTGGATCGTCGCCTTCGTGGTGGCCAATGCCTACGGCGCGCAGCTCGCGCCCTTGCTGCCGGAAGTGATTCCCGGCGCCACGGCGCGCCTGATCGTGGCCTTCATCGCGCTGTTCCTGGGCGTGCGTATCCTGATGGGCCTGCTGTCGCTGGCGATCGGGGCTCTGGTGGAAGCCACCGGCCTCTCGCTGGCGGACCGCGGCCTTGGCGGCTTGTTCGGATTGGCGCGCGGCATTGTAATCGTGCTGGCCGGCGTCATATTGTGTGGGATGACGGACATTCCAAAGCAGGCGTTCTGGCAACAGGCGCTGTTGTCGCCGATCGCCGAGACCGGCGCCCGTACCGTCGAGCCCTTCCTGCCCGCTGCCATGGCGCAGCACGTGAATTTTTGACCAGCATTCCTCAGTCGTAGAAATTTTTCTGTAATCAAGCACTCAAGCTTTTAGGAGCACACCATGTGTGGCATCGTCGGCGTCGTCTCTCACTCTCCCGTCAACCAGTTGCTGTATGACGCACTGCTGCTGCTGCAGCACCGCGGCCAGGATGCGGCGGGCATTGCGACCAATCACAGCAGCATGTTCTCGATGTTCAAGGCCAATGGCCTGGTCCGGGACGTGTTCCGCACCCGCAATATGCGTTCGCTGCAGGGCAACACGGGCATCGGCCACTGCCGCTACCCGACCGCCGGCTCGTCGAGCGAGGAAGAAGCGCAGCCGTTCTACGTCAATGCGCCGTTCGGCATCACGCTGGCCCACAACGGCAACCTGACCAACCAGGTCCAGCTCAAGGACGAGCTGTACCGCAACGACCGCCGCCACATCAACACCGATTCCGACTCCGAGGTGCTGCTCAATGTGCTGGCCCACGAAATCCAGGAAGCGGCCGACGGCTTCTCGCTCGACGCCGACGCCGTGTTCAAGGCGGTCGCCGCCGTGCACCGCCGCGTGCGCGGCGCCTACGCCGTGGTGTCGCAGATCGCCGGCCACGGCATGCTCGCTTTCCGCGATCCGTTCGGCATCCGCCCGTTGTGCCTGGGCGTGAACGAGACCGAGCAGGGCGTCGAGTACCTGGTGGCCAGCGAATCGGTCGCGCTGGAAGGCCTGGGCTTTCGCTTCGTGCGCGACATCGCGCCGGGCGAAGCGATCTTCATCGATGAAAACAACCAGCTGCACGAGCGCCAGTGCGCCGAGAATCCGTCGCTCAACCCGTGCGCCTTCGAATTCGTCTACCTGGCCCGTCCGGATTCCGTGATCGACGGCGCCTCGGTGTACGCCACCCGCCTGCGCATGGGCGAGTACCTGGCCGACAAGGTCGGGCGCGAGATCCCGGTCGACGAGATCGACGTCGTGATGCCGATTCCCGATTCCTCGCGCCCGGCCGCGATCCAGCTGGCGTTGAAACTCGGCGTGGAATACCGCGAAGGCTTCATCAAGAACCGCTACATCGGCCGCACCTTCATCATGCCGGGGCAAGGGATGCGCAAGAAGTCGGTGCGCCAGAAACTGAACGCCATCAGCTCCGAGTTCAAGGACAAGAACGTGCTGCTGGTCGACGACTCGATCGTGCGCGGCACCACCAGCCGCGAAATCGTGCAGATGGCGCGCGAAGCGGGCGCGCGCAAGGTGTTCTTCGCCTCGGCCGCGCCGCCGGTGCTGTACCCGAACGTGTACGGCATCGACATGCCGACCCGCGACGAGCTGATCGCCCACGGCCGCACGGTCGAGGAAGTGTGCCGCGAGATCACGGCCGACCGCTTGGTGTACCAGGACGTCGATGCGCTCAAGCGCGCGATCTCGGATGTCAATCCCGAGCTGAAGAATTTCGAGGCATCGTGCTTCGATGGCGTCTATGTCACCGGTGACGTGACCCCCGAGTACCTGGACCGCCAGGAATCGGCGCGCCACAATCCGACGTCGAAGGATGCCGAGGACAAGGTGCGCACCCTGCTCAACCTGAACCCGCCGGTGGCGGCCGAATAAGGCCAGGAAAAACCATGTCGGACAAGCCAAGCTACGGTTTCACCACCACTATATTGCACAACGATCGCCGCAAGACGATCGAGCAGGGTTCGCTGCACAAGCCGGTGCACACCTCGGTCGCCTTCGGCTATGCCGACGCACGCCAGCTGGCATCGGTGTTCCAGGGCAAGGAGCCGGGCTTTCGCTACGGCCGCCAGGGCAACCCGACGGTGTCGGCGCTGGAAGACAAGATCAGCAAGATGGAAGACGGCGTCGCCACACTGTGCTTCGGCACCGGGATGGCGGCGATCGGCGCGCTGTTCCAGGCGCTGCTCAAGGCCGGCGACCACATCGTGTCGTCGAGTTTTCTGTTCGGTAATACCAACAGCCTGTGGCAGACGGTGGCGGGCCAGGGCGTCGACGTTGCCTTCGTCGACGCCACCGACGTGGCCCAGGTGGAAGCGGCGCTGACGCCGGATACCCGCATGGTGTTCGTCGAGACCATCGCCAATCCGCGCACGCAAGTGGCGGACCTGGCCCGCATCGGCGAACTGTGCCGCGCGCGCGGCATCCTGTACGTGGTCGACAACACGATGACCACGCCCTGGCTGTTCCGTCCCAAGGACGTGCATGCGGGCCTGGTGGTCAATTCGTTGACCAAGTCGATCGGCGGCCATGGCATCGCACTGGGCGGCGCGCTGACCGACACGGGCCTGTTCGACTGGGCCGCGTACCCGAACATCGCCCCGAACTTCAGGAAGCAGACGGCAAGTGCGCAGGGTATGGCCCAGCTGCGCGCCAAGGCGCTGCGCGACTTCGGCGCCGCGCTGGGGCCGGAAGCGGCGCACCACATCGCGGTCGGCGCCGAAACGCTGGCCCTGCGCATGGAGCGTACCTGTGCCAACGCGCTGGCCCTGGCGACGATGCTGGAAGCCGACGAGCGCGTCGCCGCCGTCTATTATCCGGGCCTGGCCTCGCATCCGCAGCACGCGATCGTCGCGTCGCTGTTCCGCTCGGGCGGCTCGTTGCTGAGCTTCGAGCTGAAACCAGACATCGACCCGTTCGATGTCCTGAACCGCCTCGAATTGGCGATCCCGGCCTCGAACCTGGGCGACAACCGCACCCTGGTGATTCCGGTCGCGCACACGATCTTCTTTGAAATGGGCCCCGAGCGGCGCGCCAGCATGGGCATCGCCGAAGGCTTGATCCGGGTGTCGGTGGGCATCGAAGACACCGCCGACCTGGTCGGCGACTTCCGCCAGGCGCTGGACGCGTAAAGCCGGGTAAAACTGTCTTGATGCGGCCGGCAACTTGCCGGCCTTGTCACATTCGCGATTGAGCCCAGCCGTAAAACACGGCTATCATGGACCTTTACCAGCCCAGCCTGACGGTATGCCCATGAAACGATTCCTGTCCTGCCTGTCCCTCGCGGTGTTGTGCGCAACCGGCGGCGGCGCCTACGCCGGCGAGCTCGAGGACGCCAACGCCCTGTTCGAGAAAAAAGACTATGCGGGCGCGCTCAAGCTGTACACCAGGCTGGCCAATGCCGGCAATTCACAGGCCCAGCAGCAGCTGGGCCAGATGTACTGGTATGGCGAAGCCGGCGCGGTCGACGAAGCCAGGGCGAAGGAGTGGTTCGAGAAGTCGGCCGCCAAGGGCAACAAGATCGCCGCCGACTCGCTCGTGATCATGCAGCAGCGCGCCCTTCGTCGCGCCGAGATCGATTACTGGATCAAGGGTTACGATGGCGCCGACCTGCAGTCGGGCGAGTACCGCTGCCCGGCGCCGCGCATTCCGGCGGTGTCGAAGATCAACGAAGAGATCGAGCGCGTGAACAAGGCCGTGACCGGCTGGCAGGATTGCTACAACAAGATGGTGACCAACCTGAACGCGCAGTCGCCGCTGACCCGCCGCATCCCGCCCGACGTCGCCAAACTGATGAACAAGCAGGAAACCGAGGCCGCGACCGCCTACCTGGAGGGGGTGCGCCAGAACATCGCCGAGGGAGCGAAAGTCAATTCGAAGATGGTACTGGCCGATTTCGCCGCATGGCGCCGCGCGACCGAAGCGTTCGTGGACCAGCACAATGCGGTGATCAACAAGGCCAAGCAGTAGAGACCGCCCATAAACGTCGTTCCCGCGAAGGCGGGAACCCAAGTCCTCAGCGCCGCCACGATGGATGGACGTGGCCGGCAGCGCATGCGAACCGAGGTTCCCACCTGCGCGGGAACGACGCGCTCACGGAGATGATGTGTATCGAGATCAGTTCCAGCTGCGCATCAACCCCACCGCCAGCCCCTCGAGCGCGAACTCTTCGTCGGGCCTGACTTGGATCACCTTGAAGTCGGGGTTCTCGGGCAACAGTTCGACCAGGTCGCCCGTCTTGCGGTAGCGTTTGACGGTGACTTCCTCGCCCAGGCGGGCGACGACGATCTGGCCGTTCTTGGCGCTGTCGATTTTCTTGACCGCCAGGAAGTCGCCATCCATGATGCCGGCGTCGCGCATCGACCAGCCTTTCACCTTGAGCAGAAAGTCGGGCCGCGCCGCGAACATCGCGGTGTCGACGTTATAGGTCGCTTCGACGTGTTCTTGCGCCAGGATCGGATTGCCGGCGGCGACGCGGCCGACCAGCGGCAGCGACATCAGCGACGGCGGCGGCATGGGAATCTGCTGGGCGCTGGCGCCGACGAGGCGGATGCCGCGCGAGGTGCCCGGCGAAATCTCGATCGCGCCCTTGCGCGCCAGCGCTTGCAGGTGTTCTTCGGCCGCATTGGCCGAGCGAAAGCCCAGTTCGGCCGCGATTTCGGCGCGGGTCGGAGGGAAGCCCGTGTTCTCGATCGCTTCCTTGATCAGGTTCAGGATCTGTTCTTGCCTTGCAGTGAGCTTGAGCATAACTGTGTAATGGTTGCCGTGTGTAAATGCCGTGGTTGGATGCGATGTTGCAGCAACGGGTTGTAGCAGTAGACTGTATTTTTGTACAGTATTCCGTCATACGCAAGGGATATACACGAAAAAGCGCAAAAAAAGCGCGCTCATCGTAAAAAGTACGGATTTTGCAAGCGTAAATGTCGAGTGAGCCTGGCGCCGGCTTAAAGCGCTTGACGGCCATGTTCCCAATTTGCCCATTTCACGCTATACTAGCTGGCTGTTCCCTTCCCACACTCGTCTTGACGCCGAGGTGGGCATTTATGTAAAACGTCCTCAAGGAGTAATGCATGCGTCATTATGAAATCGTTTTTATCGTCCATCCGGACCAGAGCGAGCAAGTCCCGGCGATGATCGAGCGTTACAAGACCACGGTGACCAGCCGCGGCGGTAACATCCATCGCGTGGAAGACTGGGGCCGCCGTCAGATGGCTTACCAGATCCAGAAGCTGCCAAAAGCCCACTACATCTGCCTGAACATCGAGTGCGACAACGAGACCCTGGTCGAGCTGGAAACCGCATTCAAGTTCAATGATGCCGTTCTGCGTCATCTGACCGTCAAGATGAAGAAAGCAGAAACCGCACCGTCGCCGATGATGAAATCGGTGCAGCGCGAAGACGCAGCCAAGAGCCACCGTGCAGAAGCCGCTGCTCCTGCAGCTGCTGCTCCAGCCGCTGCCGCTGCTTAAGATTTTTTCCAGGAATTCGTAACAAGCAGTAGTAGAACCGGGTGAATCAGCTCCAGCTCGTGGCGACCATCGCCGAGCGTGATGTCCTGCGCTACACCCCGGCCGGTGTGCCGATCGTTTCAGCCGTCCTGATGCACAGTTCGCATCAACGAGAGGCAGGGATCGATCGCCTGGTCGAGTTCGAAGTCCCCGCGTTTGCCGCGGGCGAGATTTCGGGCAGGTTTGGCAGCGCCGAGCTCGGCGCCAGCTACCGCTTCGATGGCTTCCTCGCACGGAAAAATCGCAACAGCAAAGCCCTGGTGTTTCACATCATTGATTTCAGTGCCGCCTAGTTCGGCAATTTAGATATACAGGAGCCTCAAATGGCATTCGGTAAAAAGTTCGACAAAAACAAAGCTAAAGAAAAACTCAAGCGCAAGCAGCAGAACCCGCTGTTCAAGCGCAAGAAGTTCTGCCGCTTCACCGCCGCTGGCGTTGAGCAGGTTGACTACAAAGACGTCGACACCCTGAAGGACTTCGTCCAGGAAAACGGCAAGATCATGCCAGCACGTCTGACCGGCACCAAGGCGCACTACCAGCGTCAGGTCGACACCGCCATCAAGCGCGCCCGTTACCTGGCGCTGCTGCCGTACACCGACCTGCACCACGGTTAATCGTCGGTCACGACAGTCAGATATCCTGGAGATAAAACATGCAAGTTATTCTGTTGGAAAAAGTTATCAACGTCGGCAACCTGGGCGACGTCGTCAAAGTCAAGGATGGTTACGCACGTAACTTCCTGATCCCGCAAAAGATGGCCCGCCGCGCTACCGCTGGCGCCGTCGCCGAGTTCGAAGCCAAGCGCGCCGAACTGGAAAAAGCAGCCGCCGAGAAACTGGCAGCCGCCCAAACCCAGGGCGACAAGCTGAGCGGCCTGACCGTCACCATCGGCCAGAAGGCCGGCGTCGACGGCCGTCTGTTCGGTTCGGTCACCAACGCGGACATCGCCGAGGCGCTGACCAAGCAGGGCTTCCCGGTCGAAAAAGCTGCCGTTCGCATGCCGACCGGCCCGCTGAAGACCACCGGCGAATTCCCGGTTGCAGTCGCCCTGCACACCGACGTCGTGTCGGAAATCATCATCGCTGTCGTAGGCGAAGCTGCCTGAGCGAATGCTGGATTGACGTAAAAGCAGTGCACGAAAAAGCCGGGATCTCCCGGCTTTTTTGCTTCTGAAACTCACCAATTATGACAGCCGTGTGACAGGAGAAGGTATAATGCCGCCCATGAACGCAGCACCCTCAGACCCGCAGATCGAAGCCCTGCGCATCCCCCCGCATTCCATCGAAGCAGAGCAATCCGTCATCGGCGGGCTGCTGCGCGATAACGCCGCCTGGGACCGCATCGCCGACTTCATGCATGCGGAAGACTTCTACCGTTACGATCACCGCATCATTTTCGAACAGATGGTCCGCCTGATCAACGCCGGCAAGCCGGCCGACGTGATCACGGTCTATGAAGCCTGCAACCAGCTCGGCAAGGCCGAGGAAGTGGGGGGCTTGCAATACCTGAACGCGATGGCGCAGAACACGCCGTCGGCCGCCAATATCCGCCGCTACGCCGAGATCGTGCGCGACCGCGGCATCCTGCGCCAGCTGATCACCGTCGCCGACGAGATTTCCGGCAATGCCTTCAATCCGCAGGGCAAGGAAGTCAAGCAGATGCTGGACGAGGCGGAGTCAAAAATCTTCGCCATCGCCGAACAGGGCGCCAGGGGCGCCCAGGGCTGGCTCGCGGTGCAGCCGCTGCTGACCCAGGTGGTCGAGCGCATCGACGAACTGTACTCGCGCGAGAACCAGGGCGAGATCACGGGCGTGCCGACCGGATTCATCGACCTCGACCGGATGACCTCCGGCCTGCAGCCGGGCGACCTGGTCATCGTCGCCGGCCGTCCGTCGATGGGCAAGACCGCATTCTCGGTGAACATCGGCGAGAACGTCGCGATCGAGGCCGGCCTGCCGGTCGCCGTGTTCTCGATGGAGATGGGCGGCACCCAGCTGGCCATGCGTATGCTCGGCTCGGTCGGGCAGCTCGACCAGCACCGCCTGCGTACCGGCCGCCTGCACGACGAGGACTGGCCGCGCCTGACGCACGCCATCCAGAAGATGAACGACGCCCAGCTGTACATCGACGAAACGCCCGCGTTGAACCCGATCGAGATGCGCGCGCGGGCCCGCCGCCTGGCGCGCCAGTGCGGCAAGCTCGGCCTGATTATCGTCGACTACCTGCAGTTGATGCAGGGTTCGAAGGCGGGCGACAACCGCGCCTCCGAGATCTCGGAGATCTCGCGCTCGCTCAAGGGCCTGGCCAAAGAGCTGCAGTGCCCCGTGATCGCGCTGTCGCAGCTGAACCGCTCGCTGGAACAACGTCCCAACAAGCGTCCCGTGATGTCCGACCTGCGCGAATCCGGCGCTATCGAGCAGGATGCGGACGTGATCATCTTCCTGTACCGCGACGAAGTCTACAACCCGGATTCGCCGGACAAGGGCACCGCCGAGATCATCATCGGCAAGCAGCGTAATGGCCCGATCGGAGCGATTCGCCTGACCTGGATTGGCCAATACACCAAGTTTGGCAATTACAGCGGCAACCTGTCGGTCTACCAGGGCGACTAAGATTCTACGCCGCATACCGCGGCCGGCGTCACGCCGCATACCAAGCCGTCGCTTTTCCCGGAGCGTCGGCAAATACCGAGAGAAAAACGGAGAAAAATAATGTTTGGACGCTTTTTGCCTAAAGAAGGCAATTTCTTTGAACTGTTCAACCAGCACGCGGCCTTGTGCGTGAAGGGTGCCCATGAAATGGTCGGCCTGATGACCAATTTCGACGATCTGGAAACCCGCACCCATGCGGTCGAAACGATCGAAAAGCAGGCCGACAAGATCACCTACGCCACGGTCGACCTGCTGCACAAGACCTTCATTACTCCCCTTGATCGCGACGACATCCACAAGCTGATCACGCGCATGGACGACATCCTGGACATGATGGAAGACGCGGCCCAGACCGTGTCGCTGTACGACCTGCACGCGGTCACGCCGGAAGCGAAACGCCTGGCCGAGCTGTGCCTGTCGTGCTGCCTGAAGGTGCAGGAAGCGGTGTCGATGCTGCACGATATGGACAACGCGCCGAAGATCGTCGCCATCTGCGAAGAGATCGACCGCTTCGAGTCGGACGCCGACCACGTGATGCGCGCCGCCATGTCCAAGCTGTTCCGCGACGAGCCGGACGTGCGCAACCTGATCAAGATGAAGGCGATCTACGAGATCCTGGAAACCGTGACCGACCGCTGCGAAGACGTGGCCAACATCATCGAAGGCATCATCGTCGAGAACGCGTAAGCGTCGTTCGAGCGGAACAACCATGGATACTCTCAACATCAGCATTTACGTGCTGGGCGGGCTGGTGGTGCTGGCACTCGTCTTCGACTTCATGAACGGCTTCCACGATTCGGCGAACTCGATCGCCACCGTCGTGTCGACCGGCGTCCTGAAGCCGCAGCATGCCGTCGCGATGGCCGCCTTCTTCAACTTCATCGCGATCTTCGTGGTCAACATGAAGGTGGCGCAGACCATCGGCAAGGGCACCATCGACCCGCACATCGTCGATCACTACGTGATCTTCGGCGCCCTGGTCGGCGCCATCACCTGGAACCTGATCACCTGGTACTACGGCATCCCGTCCTCGTCCTCGCACGCCCTGATCGGCGGCCTGGTCGGCGCCGCGGTGGCCAAGGCCGGCACCGGCTCGCTCATTTCCGGCGGCCTGCTCAAGACCGTCGCCTTCATCGTGGTCGCGCCGCTGCTGGGCTTTGCGCTCGGATCGATCATCATGCTGATCGTGGCCTGGGTGTTCGTCAAGGCGACGCCGCGCAAGGTCGACGGCCTGTTCCGGAAGCTCCAGCTGGTCTCGGCCGCGGCCTATTCGCTGGGCCACGGCGGCAACGATGCGCAGAAAACCATGGGCATCATCTGGATGCTGCTGATCGCCGCCGGCTACGTCAGCGCCAGCGACGCCCATCCGCCGGCCTGGGTCATCATCTCGTGCTACGCCGCGATCGCCTTCGGCACGCTGTTCGGCGGCTGGCGCATCGTCAAGACCATGGGCCAGAAGATCACCAAGCTCAAACCGGTGGGCGGCTTCTGCGCCGAGACCGGCGGCGCGATGACGCTCCTGATGTCGAGCGCCTTCGGCATCCCGGTGTCGACCACCCACACCATCACCGGCGCAATCGTCGGCGTGGGCGCCGCGCAGAAGGCCTCGGCCGTGCGCTGGGGCGTGGCCGGCAACATCGTGTGGGCGTGGGTCTTCACCATTCCGGCGTCGGCGTTCATCGCCGCGGTGGCGTGGTGGATCGGCACCCACATCATGTGATGGACGCGTTGAGCGCATGATGCGAAGCGGAGCCGGTGGCGCTAATACCGTCAAGTTAAGCTGCTGAGCTAGCCGTCAAATACGTCGTCCCCGCGCAGGCGGGGACCCAAGTTCTGCAAACGTCGTCGAAACGCTTGCAAGATTGGGTCCCCACCTTCGTGGGGAGTCGTTACTGCCAGTGGCAGTAACGACGTTTTTACGCTAACTCAAGAAGACTTTCGCCTTGCGCGGTCTACCCGAGATCGACTTCCAGCCCCTCGTAGGCCAGGAACACCTGCAAGCCATCGAGCCGCCCCGCGTAGCGCGCCATCACCTCGGCAAACACCGCTTCGAGTTCGTCGTCCCCGCGCGTCGGCTCGTGGTGCGTGCAGTACAGCGCGCGCGCGCCCACCCGCAGCGCCATCTCGAGCGCGCCGTCGAAGGTGCCGTGGCCCCAGCCCCGCCGGGACGGGTATTCCTCGCGCGTATAGGAGCAGTCGACGATCAGGGCGTCCACGCCACGCATGACGGCGTCCATGCTGCGTTCGCGCTCGCGCAGGTGTTCCTCGCAGGCGGCGTGTGCGCCGCTGCCGTCCGGGTGCGGGCAGGGCTCATGGTCGCCGGTGAAGAACAGCGACTTGCCGTTGCAGTCGATGCGGTAGCCTAGGTTGAGCACCGGATGGTTCATCGCCACGTTCGACACCACGGCGTCTTCCAGCGCGATCGGGGTCCCGATCCCGAGCGTGCGGTAGTCGAGGGTGGCGCCCATCTGCGCTTCGCCCACCGGAAAATAGCTGTTCTGCAGCTGGACGTTCATCACGTGCTCGATGCCGTGGCCCGTGGTTTCGTCGTGGGCGCCGTGCAGGCGCACCCGGTTGCCCTTGACGAACAGGGGCGTGAAGAAGGGCAGGCCGTGGATGTGGTCCCAGTGGCTGTGGGTGATGAAGATATTGGCGGCCACCGGCCCTTGCTGGGCCAGGTGCTGGGCCAGCGGAAACAGCCCGGTGCCGCCATCCAGGATCAGTAGGGCGCCGGCGTCGGTGCGCACTTCGATGCAGGTGGTATTGCCGCCGTAGCGCGCGGTGCGCGGGCCCGGCGACGGGATCGATCCACGCACTCCCCAGAACCGGAACTTCATTGCAAGCCTCCCGTCACGATCGCTCAGTTTTATTCTATACAGCCGAGATCATAACGGTATGTATCCTTCCGGCATAGGCGTGAATGAACGCACAGTCTTTGCGCCGGCTCAGGCATCGGCTGCGTCGCGCATGCGCCGCAGCAGCAGTTCGCGCTCGCTGGCGTTGGCGGTGAGCGCGGCCGCGCGCGCGAATTCGGCGCGCGCCTCCGGCCGGCGGCCGAGCTTGAACAGCAGGTCGCCGCGCACGCTCGGCAGCCAGTGATAGCCGTCCAGCCGGCCGTCCGCCAGCAGCCGGTCGGCCAGCGCCAGGCCGGCCGCGAGGCCGTCGGCCATGCCCACCGCCACCGCGCGGTTCAGTTCGACGACGGGCGAGGGCTGGACCACGGCCAGTTCGTCGTACAGATCGGCGATGCGGCGCCAGTCGGTCAGGTCAACGCGGTGGGCGCGCGCGTGGCAGGCGGCGATCTCGGCCTGCAGCACGTAGGGGCCGCGTGGCACCGCGATGCGCGCGGCGCGCGCGAGGGCGGCCAGGCCGCGCCGGACCAGCACGCCATCCCAGCGTGCGCGGTCCTGGTCGAGCAGCAGCACCGGGCGCCTGGCCGAATCAAGGCGCGCCGCCATGCGCGACGCCTGCAGCTCCATCAGCGCCACCAGGCCGTGCACCTCGGGTTCGTTCGGCGCCAGCTCGGCCAGGATGCGGCCCAGGCGCAGCGCCTCGTCGACCAGGGCCGGGCGCATCCAGTCGGCGCCGGCGGTGGCGGCATAGCCTTCGTTGAAGATCAGGTAGACCGCCTCCAGCACGGCGCCGAGGCGCTCGCCCAGTTCGGCGGGCGGCGGCAGCGCGAACGCCACCTTCGCTTCGCCCAGGGTGCGCTTGGCGCGCACGATGCGCTGGGCGATGGTGCTCTCGGGAACCAGGAAGGCGCGCGCGATCTCGGCGGTGGCCAGGCCGCCCAGCAGCTTGAGCGTCAGCGCCAGGCGCGCGTCGAGCGACAGCACCGGGTGGCAGGCGGCGAACATCAGGCGCAGCAGGTCGTCCTTGACCACGCTGCTGCGCCTGGCGTCGAGGTCGTCCACGAAATCCGGCACCGTCAGCTCCTCCCGGGCTCCGAGGTCGAGGCCGATCCGTTCCAGCTTCTGGCGCAGGCTGCGGTCGCGTCGCAGCAGGTCGACGGCGCCGTTGCGCGCCGTCGTGAGCAGCCAGGCGCCGGGACGGTCGGGGATGCCGTCGCGTGGCCAGCGTTCCAGCGCCGCCACCAGGGCGTCCTGGGCCAGCTCCTCGGCCAGCCCGACGTCGCGCACGATGCGCGCGACGCTGGCGACGATGCGGCCGGATTCGATCCGCCACACCGCCGCGATGGTGTCCTCGACCTTGCCTGTCATTCGCGCGTCATTGCCCTTCATCGGTCCTGAGCGGCTTTCCTCTCACGCTTGTTGTGCACGCATGCGTTCGATGGTCTCGCTCGGCGCGAAGTCGTCCAGTTCGAACAGCTGGCGCACCTCGATCTCGGCTTCCAGGCCCGGGCCGCGTGGGTTGGGGAAGCGGCGCGTCCATTCGAGCGCCTCCTCGCGCGAACGGACCTGGATCAGGGTATAGCCGGCGATCAGCTCGCGGGTTTCGGTAAACGGGCCGTCGACGACGCGCCGCTCGCCGCCTTCGTAGCGGATGCGCCAGCCCTGGCTGCTCGGCTTGAGCCCATTGCCGTCGAGGAGGACGCCGGCGCGCGCCAGCTCCTGGTGGTAGTCGTTCATTTCGGCAAGCAGCGGCTCTTGCGGCATCTCTCCGGCTTCGGACGCGGCGCTGGCCTTGACGATGATCATGAATCGCATGGTGTTCTCCTGTGGTGGTGAGCGGCCCGCGGCAGCGGGCCTTGCATGGTCCACGACGAACGGCGCTTACCGTTTTCGACACCCCCGGCAAAAAAATATCGACGCCGTCGTCTAGCGCATGAAGCAGGGCGCCAGCGCGCGTACCTCGACCATGGCCCATTCGGCGGCCGGGCACTCGGCGGCCAGCCGCACCGCCTCGTCGCGCGAGTCGACGTCGACCATGAAGAAGCCGCCCACCATTTCCTTGGCCTCGGCGAACGGGCCGTCGACGATGCGCGCCTTGCCGGCCGGGCCGCTCACCCGCACCGCGCTGTCGAGCGACGCCAGTGACTCGGCCGCCAGCAGCAGGCCGCGCGCCTTCAGGTCGTCGCCCCAGCGCAGCATGCGCTCGTAGGCGGCGCGTCCTTCGGCTTCGCTGCGGGTCGCGCGCTGGCCGATGGGCTCGTGGATGAGCAGCATGTGGGGCATGGGGTCTCCTGTGGGCGAGGTGGGTCCGGACGCGTGGACGGCGCAGCCGTTCCTCCTATGGTAGCGCTGTTTGCGATTCAGGCAAAAAAAACGCCCGCCGGTGAGGGCGGGCGTTGGGGGCACTGCCGCCTCGTGCAGGCGGCGCGCGCCGTTACAGCACGTCGCTGGCGTGGTCGGCCAGGCGCGAGCGTTCGCCGCGCGCCAGGGTCACGTGGCCGCCGTGGTTCCAGCCCTTGAAGCGGTCGACCACATAGGTCAGGCCGCTCGAACCCTCGGTGAGGTATGGCGTGTCGATCTGCGCGATATTGCCCAGGCACAGGATCTTGGTGCCGGGACCGGCGCGCGTGACCAGGGTCTTCATCTGCTTCGGCGTCAGGTTCTGCGCCTCGTCGATGATGAGGAACTTGTTCACGAAGGTGCGACCGCGCATGAAGTTGAGCGACTTGATCTTGATGCGCGAGCGGATCAGGTCTTGCGTGGCGGCGCGGCCCCAGTCGCCGGCGTCGCCGTCCGACTTCATCAGCACCTCCAGGTTGTCGTCGAAGGCGCCCATCCATGGCGACATCTTTTCTTCCTCGGTGCCCGGCAGGAAGCCGATGTCCTCGCCCACCGGCACCGTGACGCGGGTGACGATGATCTCGTTGTAGAGCTTGGTCTCCAGCACCTGCGCCAGGCCGGCCGCCAGCGCCAGCAGGGTTTTACCCGTACCGGCCTGGCCCAGCAGGGTGACGAAGTCGACCTCGGGGTTCATCAACAGATTGAGGGCGAAGTTCTGCTCGCGGTTGCGCGCCGTGATGCCCCACACGTTGTTCTTGTTGTGGCTGTAATCGCGCAGGGTCTGCAGCACGGCGGTCTTGCCGTTGATCGACTTGACCTGCGCGTACAGTGGCGACTGGCCATCCTTCGGCTCGAGGAACACGAACTGGTTTACCAGCAGGGTCGGGATCACGGGGCCGGTGACGCGGTAATAGGTCGCCGAGCTGCCGTTCTTGTTCTCTTGCCAGGATTCGACGTCCTTGCCGTGCTTGTCCCAGAAATCGTCCGGCAGCTGGACGATGCCCGAGTACAGCAAATCCGTGTCTTCCAGCACGTGGTCGTTGAAGTAATCCTCGGCCGGCAGGCCGATGGCGCGCGCCTTGATGCGCATGTTGATGTCTTTCGACACCAGCACGATGGCGCGGCCCGCCATCTGCTCTTCGAGCGCGCGCACGACGCCCAGGATCTGGTTGTCGGCCTTGCCAGCCGGCAGACCCTCGGGCAGGGCGGCGCTGTTCAGCCGGGTCTGGAACAGGAGGCGCCCCTTGGCATCCTTGTTGCCCAGCTTGGACAGCGCAATGCCGGACTCGATGGCGTCATCGTCGACGTTGGCGATCAGGGCGTCGAGCGTGCGTGAAACCTGGCGCGCGTTGCGCGCGACCTCGGACATGCCCTTCTTGTGGTTGTCCAGTTCCTCGAGCGTCATCATCGGCAGATAGACGTCGTGCTCTTCGAAGCGGAACAGTGAGGACGGATCGTGCATCAGCACATTGGTGTCGAGCACGAACACCTTGGTGGCGCCGGAGCGGTCGGCCTTGCGGCTGGTGGACGACTTGATGGTGACTTCGACCGGCTTGTGCTTGGCCGGATGCGGTTGATCGGCGTCGGTCTCGCGCAGCTTGGCTTGCACAGGAGCGGCTTCAGGCCAGTTCTGCTTGCCTTGCTTGCCGCTCTTGCGGGCCGGTTGCCCCGCCTCGGCGGCCACGGCTGGCACGGCTGCGACGGGTTTGGCCGCCGCGGGCGCTTGCGCCGCGGCGAGGGTGTCTTGTGCCTTGCGGCGTGCGCGCGATTTCGGCGTCGGCACGGCCTGGCCGCTGATCAGGTCCTCGACGTCGTCATTGGCCTGGGCCGAGACGGGACGTACCGGCGATTTGCCGGGTTCGGCCTTGGGGTAATCTTTTGCCAGCAGCATGGTCGCTGGCTGGGTAGGCATCTTTGGCAGTGGCATCAGGTTCTCAATCTAAAAAAAGTCTGGATGGCCGTGCGCGCGCGGGCCACGTGGCGCGCTGCCGCACGGAGTCGATGCTACTAACGGGAGTGGCGGGTGCGCCGCCGGATAGACTGCGAAGGAAAATGTCTGCAGTAAGGCCGAGCCTGGAAATGCTCCGGCCCGGCGGGAAACCAGATTGGAAGGATGTGGATGAATTACGGGTTGACTCAAAATAAAGGATAGCGATCCAGCAGGTTGAACGAACTGGAGCCATCCGTAATTCAGGGCTGGCTCTTCAAAAATTCCAGCACTTCGGTGACGTGATCATTGACTTTCACGCCACGCCATTCTTTCACCAATCGGCCTTGAGCGTCAATGACAAACGTACTGCGCTCGATTCCACGCACTTGTTTGCCATACATGTTTTTCATCTTCATGACATTGAATTGCGTGCAGACGGTTTCGTCCGGATCGGAGATCAGTTCGAAGGGCAGGCCCAGCTTGGCCTTGAAATTCTCGTGCGAGCGCAGCGAATCGCGGCTCAGGCCATAGATCTCGGCGCCCAGCGCCTGGTACTCGGGCCAGGCTTCGCGAAAGGCGATGCTCTCGGTCGTGCAGCCCGGCGTATTGTCTTTGGGGTAGAAGTACAGCACGGTGTACCTGGCGGGACGGCCAAGCAGCTCGAAGGTCTGGCCACCGGTCATC
This sequence comes from Massilia sp. UYP11, assembly GCF_050434805.1. Taxonomy (NCBI): domain Bacteria; kingdom Pseudomonadati; phylum Pseudomonadota; class Betaproteobacteria; order Burkholderiales; family Oxalobacteraceae; genus Massilia; species Massilia sp. UYP11. The sequence goes on along the minus strand of NZ_JBNDJE010000003.1, from coordinate 434,310 downwards.
GGGGCGGAAAATGGTGCGATGGTTGCTTGGCTCTCGGCCACGGGCTTCTCCTGGGCAGTGACAGCGCACTGCGCTGCAAATATTTACCTCCCGGCGCATGGTGGCGGGGAGCGGCACTGCATGATAATCCGGCCATGCCACCTGCCGCTAGTGTCCGGCTGGACAGAATCGCACTATTTATGTGCTTGATGAAACGTTTCTGCCGACGATCCCGTCGATTCGGGCCGTGGTTCAGGCGCCGGCGTCGATGATCAGGGCCAGCGTGACCTTGCGGCCTTCGCCCATCAGCACGTTATAGGTGCGGCAGGCGGCCTGGCTGTCCATGCTTTCGACGCCGACGTGCATGGCCGACAGGCTGGCCACCAGGCGCGGGTGCACGAAGCGCTGGCGCTCGCCGGTGCCGAGGATGACGACGTCCGGCGCGTCCTTCGCGATCTCCTCGAAGTGGGCGGCGGTCAGGTCGTCGAAGCGGGTCACGTTCCACGGCCGCGGCGGGATCTCCGGGAGCACCGTCAGGCTGTAATTGAAACGCTCGGCATTGATTTCCACGCCCGAGGCGTCATAGCCGGTCACGGTCTGGTATTGTTGAGTGTTGTCGGAATGAAGCTTCATGGCGTTTGCTGGATCGGGTGTGCTAACAAGGGCCCATTGTAACCGGATCGGCAAGGTTGCTTAAACGGGGCGCTTTCGGCAGAATGGTATTTTTTCGCACTGCAACAGAGCACGCTTACACCCAGAGGAAATTTTGAGACCGATCGCCAAATCGAACAAGCTCGACGACGTCTGCTACGAAATCCGCGGACCGGCCCTGGAGAAGGCGCGCCAGATGGAAGAAGACGGCCAGAAGATCATCAAGCTCAACATCGGCAACCTCGCCGTGTTCGGCTTCGATGCGCCGGACGAGATCGTCAGCGACATGATCCGCAATATGCACGGCGCCGCCGGCTATACCGACTCCAAGGGCATGTTCGCGCCGCGCAAGGCCGTCATGCATTACACGCAAGAGAAAAACATCGTCGGCGTGGGCATAGACGACATCTACCTGGGCAATGGCGCCTCGGAGCTGATCGTGATGTCGATGCAGGGCCTCCTGAACAACGGCGACGAAGTGCTGGTGCCGGCGCCCGACTACCCGCTGTGGACCGCGGCCGTGAGCCTGGCCGGCGGCGCGCCGGTGCACTACGTGTGCGACGAACAGTCCGACTGGCTGCCCGACATCGAGGACATGCGGCGGAAAATCACGCCGAACACGCGCGCGATCGTCGTCATCAACCCGAACAACCCGACCGGCGCCCTGTATCCACGCGAAGTGCTGCTCGACATCATCGAGCTGGCGCGCCAGCACCAGTTGATCGTCTACGCCGACGAGATCTACGACAAGACCCTGTACGATGGCGCGGAGCACGTCTCGATCGCCTCGCTGGCCGACGACGTGCTGTTCGTGACCCTCAACGGCCTGTCGAAGAACTACCGTTCCTGCGGCTACCGCGCCGGCTGGATGGTGGTCTCGGGCGAGAAGCGCCATGCGAAGGGCTATATCGAAGGCCTGAACATCCTGGCCTCGATGCGCCTGTGCGCCAATGCGCCGGGCCAGTTCGCCATCCAGACCGCGCTCGGCGGGCACCAGAGCATCAAAGACCTGGTGGGGCCGGGCGGGCGCCTCCTGAAACAGCGCGACCTCGCGCATAAATTGCTTACCGAAATACCGGGTGTGTCCTGCGTCAAGCCAAAAGCCGCGCTCTACATGTTCCCGCGCCTCGATCCGAAGATGTATCCGATCACGGACGACCAGCAGTTCATCTGCGAACTGCTGTCCGAGGAAAAAGTGCTGCTGGTGCAAGGCACCGGCTTCAACTGGATTGCCCCGGACCATTTCCGGCTGGTGTTCCTGCCCAATTCCGACGACCTGACCGACGCTTGCGGACGCATTGCGCGCTTCCTCGACGGTTACCGACGACGCCACGCCTGAACCGGACCGGCGTCCTGACCATCAAGAGAAACAGATTTTATGAAACCGATTCAAGTTGGCCTCCTGGGCATCGGCACCGTGGGTGCCGGTACCTTCAACGTCCTTCAACGCAACCAGGAAGACATCCGCCGCCGCGCCGGACGCGGCATCGAGATTGCGATGATTGCGGCGCGCAACATCGAACGCGCGCGCGAAGTGACCGGCGGTGCGGTCGAGATCGTGGCCGACCCGTTTGCGGTGGTCAACCATCCGGACATCGACATCGTCGTCGAGCTGATCGGCGGCTACGAGTTGCCACGCGAACTGGTACTGCAAGCAATCGCCAACGGCAAGCACGTCGTCACTGCCAACAAGGCGCTGCTGGCGCTGCACGGCAACGAGATCTTCGCCGCGGCCCAGGAGAAGGGCGTGATGGTGGCCTTCGAGGCCGCCGTGGCCGGCGGCGTGCCGATCATCAAGGCCCTGCGCGAAGGCCTGACCGCCAACCGCATCGAATCGGTGGCCGGCATCATCAACGGCACCACCAACTTCATCCTGAGCGAGATGCGCGAGAAGGGCCTGGATTTTGCGACCGTGCTCAAGCAGGCGCAGGAACTGGGCTATGCCGAGGCCGACCCGACCTTCGACATCGAGGGCGTGGACGCGGCCCATAAATTGACCATCATGTCGGCGATCGCTTTCGGCATTCCGGTGCAGTTCGACAAGGCCTATGTGGAAGGCATCAGCCAGCTGCAGGCGGCCGACATCCGCTACGCCGAACAGCTCGGCTACCGCATCAAGCTGCTGGGCATCACGCGCCGCACCCACACCGAGTCGGGCGAGGGCGTCGAGCTGCGTGTGCACCCGACCCTGATCCCGGCCGCGCGCCTGATCGCCAACGTCGAAGGCGCGATGAACGCGGTGCTGGTGCAGGCCGATGCGGTCGGCGCCACGCTGTACTACGGCAAGGGCGCCGGTTCGGAACCGACGGCGTCGGCCGTGATCGCCGACCTGGTCGACGTGACCCGCCTGCTGACCGCCGATCCGTACAGCCGCGTTCCGCACCTGGCGTTCCAGCCGAACCAGATGACCGACGTCGCCATCATGCCGATGTCCGAGATCACCAGCAGCTATTACCTGCGCGTGCACGTGCAGGACAAGCTGGGCGTGATGGCCGACCTGACCCGCATCCTGGCCGACGCCGGCATCTCGATCGACGCCGTGCTGCAGAAGGAGCCGGGCGACCAGACCGACATCGACATCATCATGCTCACGCACCAGACGCGCGAAAAGAGCATCGACGCGGCGATCGCCAAGATCGAAGGCTTGCCGGCAGTGATCGGCAAGGTGACGCGGATTCGCCTGGAAGCGCTGGCCTGAGGGAGACGCCGCCGAAACCGCCGTTGCCCATGCCAGGGCAACGGCGGTTTTTTCATGGCGGCGGCATGCTCTCGTGCGCCAGCAAGGACGCTGGATACGGCTCGAAACGGCGCGGTAATTCCTCGTCATCGTCGAGGAGGGCGGTGGTGAGGAGCAGCAGGTCCTGCTCGATATGCTCGAACAGCGCATTGGCGACGCTGGCGTAGCTGATGTGGAAGTTGGCGGAAGTCATCCGCGGATTCTACCCTCGCTGCAGTGCACCAATGTGCCAGATCAAGCCTGATTTGACCGGCTTCAAGCATCCGCCGCACGCCCGGACGGTGACGGCCAGCACGCTTGCCGTGCCGGGAAGTCCATGCGCGCGCAAGCACGTCGTACTGTAGAGCAATACTTACGGGTTTGGATGCGAATACGCAATCATGAATGTGAGAAACAGCGTTTGTCCGGTTGTGCCTTGCGTTGTACATTACGCACTCCATCACAGCCGAGCGTTCCAGCATGAGCCAACCGAATCAGTTTTCCCTGCTGACCCAGCGCCGTTTCGGCCCGTTCTTCTGGACCCAGTTCCTGGGCGCCTTCAACGACAATCTGTTCAAGACGGCGCTGCTGGTCGTCATGACCTATGACGCGATCAACTGGACCACGCTCGATCCCTCGCTGCTCAACAACCTGATCCCGGGGCTGTTCATCCTGCCCTACGTGGTGTTCTCGGCCACCGCGGGCCAGATCGCCGACAAGTTCGACAAGGCCAGGCTGGCGCGCATCGTCAAGGTCGCCGAGATCGCGATCATGCTGGTGGCCGGCATCGGCTGGATGACGCACACGCTGTGGCTCCTGATCGCGGCGGTGGTCGGCATGGGCATGCATTCGACGCTGTTCGGGCCGGTCAAGTACGCGTATCTGCCGCAGAACCTGAAGCCCGACGAGCTGGTCGGCGGCAACGGCGTGGTCGAGATGGGGACCTTCGTCGGCATCCTGCTGGGCGAAGTGGCGGGCGCGATCCTGGTCGGCTACAAGCCGAACGGCATCATGCTGGTGGCCGGTGCAACCTTGCTCTTTGCCGTGCTGGGCCTGGCCGCCGCCTGGCGCATCCCGCCGTCGCCGCCGCCGGTGCCCGAGCTGCGCATCAGCCGTAACTTCATTGCCGAATCGTGGCGGAACCTGGCGTACTCGCGCCAGAACCGCACGGTGTTCCTGTCGATGCTCGGCAATTCCTGGTTCTGGTTCTATGGCGCCTTGCTGCTGGCACAGTTCCCGGTGTTTTCGAAAGACTATCTGATGGGCGACCACAGCGTGTTCGTGCTGTTGTTGACCGTGTTCTCGCTCGGCATCGGTCTCGGCTCGCTGCTGTGCGAGCGCCTGTCGGGCCACAAGGTCGAGATCGGCCTGGTGCCGTTCGGGTCGATCGGCCTGTCGGTATTCGGCATCGACCTGTATTTCGCCAGCGAAGCCTTTGTCGCCAGCACGACGCTGGTGGACTGGACCGGCCTGCTGAACCAGCCCGGCGCCTGGCGCATCCTGGCCGACCTGGTGATGATCGGCGTGTTCGGCGGCTTCTTCATCGTGCCGCTGTTCGCCCTGATCCAGACCCGCTGCGACCAGAAGCACGTGTCGCGCACGATTGCCGGCATGAATATCCTGAACGCGATCTTCATGGTGGCGTCCGCCGGCGTGGCCATCCTGCTGCTGGGGCAGGGCTTCAGCATCCCGGAACTGTTCCTGACCACGGCGCTGCTCAATGCGGTGGTGGCGGTGTACATCTTCTCGCTGGTGCCGGAATTCCTGATGCGCTTTCTGGCCTGGCTGCTGATCCACACCGTGTACCGGGTGCGCACCATCGACACGGCGCGCATCCCGACCGAAGGCCCGGCGGTGCTGGTGTGCAACCACGTCAGCTATGTGGACGCGATCGTGATCAATGCCGCCAGCCCGCGTCCGATACGTTTCGTGATGGACCATCGCATCTTCAAGACGCCGTTCTTGCGCTGGATCTTCCGCGCCGTGAATGCGATCCCGATCGCGCCGGCCAAGGAAGATCCGTGGACGATGGAAAAGGCCTTCGTCGACATCGCCCATGCGTTGCATCACGGCGAACTGGTGTGCATCTTCCCGGAAGGACGCCTGACCTCGACCGGCGAGATGAACGAGTTCCGCAGCGGCATCGCGAGAGTCGTGGAGCACAGCAAGGTGCCGGTGATCCCGATGGCGCTGCGCGGCCTGTGGGGCAGCTGGTTTACGCGCGACAGGAGCAATCTGTTCGAGCGCAGGATTGCGCGCGGCATGCGCTCGCAGCTGGCGCTGGCCGTCGGCCAGCCGGTGGCGCCGGAGCAGGCGACGCCGGAGTACCTGCAGCAGCAGGTGATGGCGCTGCGCGGGGACTGGAAATAGGGCCTGCCGCCCCGGAGTTGGCGACGATCTCGCACTGTATGGCAAAAACGCAAGATTTTTTCGCTGGCTCTGATATAATTATCGACTAGTCGGGGCGTAGCGCAGCCTGGTAGCGTACGTGCATGGGGTGCACGGGGTCGGAGGTTCGAATCCTCTCGCCCCGACCAACAGAACCAGTGAAAAAAGCCAGCTCTCGAGCTGGCTTTTTTCACATCAAGGCGGCGATCCCTGCGATGCCGGACCCTGCTCGTCCAGCATATCGAGCAACTGGCCGACGTCCACCGGCTTGACCAGGTGCCTGGTGAACCCGGCCCGTTTCGACGCCGCCATGTCTTGCGGCTGGCCGTAGCCGCTCAGGGCGATCATGGCCGCGCCGGCCACCAGCGGCGCCGCGCGCAATGCCCCTACCAGCTGGTAGCCATCCATATCCGGCAAGCCGATATCCAGCAGGCAGACGTCGAAGCCGTCCTGCTGCACCCGTCGCAGCGCCGCCATCGACGAATCCTCGACCTGCACCGTGTGCCCCACCGCCGACAGCACGATGCCCAGCGATTCGGCGGCGTCGCGGTTGTCGTCGACGATCATGATGCGCAGCGTCGAATGCGCAGCCAGCGTTGCGTCGTCCTCGCGCCGCCGTGCGTCGTCATCAGCGCCATCGGCGCCGAGCGGCAGGACCACACTGAAACAGCTGCCGCGCCCCGGCCCGTCGCTGTGCGCCTGTACCTGCCCGCCATGCAGGTCGACCATGCTGCGCACCAGCGCCAGGCCAAGCCCGAGCCCGCCCTGGGCGCGGTCGGGCGTGCGCTTGGCCTGCGTGAACAACTCGAATACGTCGGGCAGGAGCGTCGCATCGATGCCGATGCCATTGTCCTTCACGCTCAGCTTGACCTGTCCCGCGTCCGGCACGGCGTCGGCGGACACCGTGATTTCGCCGGCTTCCGGCGTGTACTTGGCCGCATTGTTGATCAGGTTCGCCATCACCTGCACCAGCCGCTTGCGATCGCCAATGACGGTGACGTTGGCCGCGCCGAGGCGGGTCGACAGGGTGTGGCCCTTCTTTTCGATCAGTGGGCGCGCCTGTTCGATGGCGCTCTGGATCACCGACTTGAGGTCGACCTGTTCGCGCTCCAGCTCGACCAGCCCGCGCGTCACGCGCGAGACGTCGAGCAGGTCGTCCACCAGCTCGACCATGTGCCGCACCTGGCGGTTGATGACGTCGCTGGCGTGGGCGATGCGCTTCGGGTCGACGCCGGACAGCCTGAGCATCTGGGCCGCGGTGCTGATCGGCGCCAGCGGGTTGCGCAGTTCGTGCGCCAGCATGGCCAGGAACTCGTCCTTGCGCGCGTTTGCCGCCTTCAGTTCTTCGGCGGCCAGCTTCTGGTCGTGGATGTCGGTGACCGTGCCCATCCAGCGGGTGATGCGGCCGGCCTCGTCGCGCACCGGCAGCGCGCGGTTCAGCACCCAGCGGTACTCGCCGCTGTGGTGGCGCAGCCGGTGTTCGAGCTCGAACAGGGCCCCGCTCGCCCGGCTCCCGGCCCACAGCGCCTGCAGCGTCGGCAGGTCGTCGGGGTGGATGACGGTGACCCAGTGGGTGCCGAGCAGCTCGGTGCTGGACAGGCCCGTGAAGTCGGCCCAGCCCCGGTTCGAATAATCGTTCTCGCCGTCGGCCCGGCACGACCACACCATCTGCGGCATCGCGTCGGTAATGGTGCGGAATTTTTCTTCGCTTTCGCGCAGCGCGCGCTGCGTGTCGACCTGGGCCGTGAGGTCCATCGAGGCCGCCACCGCGCCGGCGATGGCGCCATCTTCCGCGCGGATCGCGGTGGCGCGGGTGAGCAGCGTGCGGCGCTCGTCCGGGCGGCCGAAGGGGGCGATCTCGACGACGTCGGCCTCGACCTGCTCGCCTCGCAGCGCGCGCGCCAGCGCCCATTCGTCCGACCGTATCGGCCTGCCGTGGCGCTCCGAGTCGTCAGCCCACCAGCCGCGCCACACGGCGTATTGATCCTGGCTGGTGGGCATCGGATGTTCTCCCCACAGCTGGCGGTTCATGTGGTTGACGGACGACAGCGCGCCGTTCGCATCGGCGTAGACGATGCCGACCGGCGCCGAGCTGAGCAGCGCATCGAGGCGACGACGGTCGGCCTCGGCCTGGCTGGCCGCGGCGCGCGCCGCCGTTTCGCTGGCCTGCAGCGCGCGCTCGGCGTTCTTCTGGTCGGTAATGTCGGTAAACAGCAGGGCCACGCGGCGCTCGACCGGATGGGCGATCGGGCTGGCGTAGACGGTGAACCAGCGGCCCATCGCCTGCGAGAATTCCTCGAAACGCCGCGCCACGCCGGTGCGCGCGATCTCGTCGTAGGTGGCGATCCAGCGCTGTTCCAGGTCCGGCACCAGCTGGCGCGCGGTCTTGCCCACGCTGTCGGCGAGGCCGGTATGGCGGGCGAAGGCGCGGTTGGCTTCCAGGATGACGTAATCGACCGCACAACCCTGTTCATCGTAGACCAGGTCGATCAGGCAGAACGCATCGTCCATGGTCTCGATCAGCGCGTGGTTCGTCTGCTCCAGGCGCTGCCGCAGCAGGTGGTCTTCGGTTACGTCGTTGCAGATCACCAGCACCCCGTGGATGCCGGCCTCGTCCTCGATCGGGCTGTAGCCGTAGGTCCACCACACGTCTTCGCGACGGCCGTTGCGGGTCAGCGGGACCAGGCGGTCCTCGTACCAGGCGCTGGTGCCGTCGCGCATGACGCGCTCGATGTCCGGTCCGATCAGGTCCCAGGCTTCTTCCCAGCACGGGCGGCCGGGCTGGCCGAGAGCGGCCGGATGGCGCTCCGGGCCCATGGTCTGGCGGTAGCCGTCATTGTAGAACTGGATCAGGTCGTCGCCCCACCAGATGAACATCGGGTGATTGCTCGACAGCAGTACCCGCAGCACCGTCTTCAGGGTCGAAGGCCAGCCGTCGGGCGGGCCGAGCGGGTTGTCGTCCCAATCGTAGGCGCGCATGAGGGCGCCCATCTCGCCGCCGCCGGCCAGGAAGCTGAAACTGGAGTTCAAGGTGTTTGAAGTAAAAGGTGGAGAGCCGTAAACGCTACGGGCGATTGTTCTGTCGGCAATTGTAACGTGTGCAGCGCGGGTTCTTGATCACGACGCCGTCGGGCATGCCGACCAGCGGCCAGTCGTGCTCCTGGCGCCAGTGCTCGCGCACCAGCTGGGCGGTCTCCGGTTCGGCACTGGCGCAGGCGCAGTCGAACCCGGCGCAGCCGCGACAGCGGCGGGATCCCGGCGTCGCGTTGTCATCAAGTTGACACCATCGGTTGCTAAGATTGCTCCCGTGTCTCTCCGCGTGATCCCTCAACGGATACTGCGTTGTTCCGTCGGCCTTGCGGTCGGCGGATTTTTTTTTGCGCCTCCCGGCGGGCATGGCGCCGTGATCCACGGCGTGCTGATCGGAGAGCGGGTATGCGGCGACGGCCAGGCGACGCCCGACGATCCGGGAATGCAGGCGACGTTCAGGCGTGGACGGTCAGCTCGCGCAGGATGGCGCACTGGCCGGCGGGCCGGGTCGAATCGCAGCGCTCGCGCAGGCTCGACAGTTCGGCGCGCAGCTTGCTCAGCTCCAGGATCTGGCGGTCGATCTCGGACAGCTGGTGGTCGACCAGCGCGTTGACGCCGCTGCAGGAGCGGTGCGGCTGGTCCTGGTAGCCGAGCAGGGTTTCCACCTCGCCCAGCGACATGTCCAGCGATCGGCAGCGGCGGATGAAATGCAGCCGCTCGGCGTGGCTGGCGTCGTACATCCGGTAATTCGCCTGCGACCTGACCGGCGGCGGCAGCAATCCCTTTTGCTCGTAGAAACGGATTGTCTCGGACTGGCAGCCCGTCAGTTTCGCCAACTCACCAATGCGCATCAGCATGATCTTCCCTTGACCTTGTAGTTACTACAGGGATTCTAATGGTTTATCGTCATTGGAGGTGCGCTCATGTCCGCTTGCTGTTCCGGTTCCTGCAGTCCGTCCACGCCGCCGCCCGACGGGCGTTACCGCAGGGTGCTGTGGGCGGCGCTGTTCATCAACTTCGTCATGTTCGGCGTGGAGCTGGTCAGCAGCCTGGCTGCCGGATCGGTGTCGCTGCTGGCCGACTCGGTCGACTTTCTTGGCGACGCCGCCAATTATGGGGTGTCGCTGTTCGTGCTGGGCATGGCCGTGGTGTGGCGTTCGCGCGCGGCCTATGCCAAGGGCGTCGTGATGGGCGTCTTCGGCGTGCTGGTGCTGGCGCGGTCGCTGTGGCTCGGCCTCGACGGCCACCTGCCGCATGCCCCCACCATGGGGGCGGTCGGCCTGCTGGCGCTGGCCGCCAATGGCGCGGTAGCGGCCATGCTGTACGCGTTTCGCAACGGCGACGCCAATATGCGCTCGGTGTGGCTGTGCACGCGCAACGACATGATCGGCAACCTGGCCGTGATGCTGGCCGCGCTGGGCGTGTTCGGCGCCCGCGCCGCATGGCCGGACATCGTGGTGGCGAGCATCTTGGCGTGCCTTGGTTTGTCGGCGGCGCGCCAAGTGATACGGCAGGCGCGCGCCGAGTTGCGGACGCAGGCGCCGGCAAGCTTGCCCTCGGCCACGCCCACGCCCACGGCCACTCCTGCGCCGGTCGTCGAGATCCGGCGGCGCTGAGCGGCGGGTATCCCGCCGTTTCGCACATACTTCAAGAACGTCATCCCTGCGGTTGCGAGCCCGCCTGCGGCCGCAGGTCTTCGCGCTCGCCATGCCGGGCGATCAGCCTGGCCGCGCTGACCAGGTCTGGCGCGATGCGCGTGGGCAGGCGGCGTGGTCCCAGGCGCCATTCTGTCTCGTTGCCGTTGTCGATCAACAGGGTGCGGCAGCCGGCGCGGTTGCCGGCCTCGACGTCATGCAGGATGTCGCCGATCATCCAGGAGGCGCGCAGGTCGATGGCGTGTTCGTGCGCCGCGCGCAGCAGCATGCCGGGCGAGGGCTTGCGGCAGGCGCAGGCGAAGGCATAGTCGCTGACGGTGCCGAGTGGGTGGTGCGGGCAATAGTAAAAGCCTGCGAGGGTGAGCTGTTCGCGAAACAGCAGGTCGCCCAGGCGGTCGGAGACCGGGCCCATTGCCTCTTCGGTGAAACAGCCGTGCGCGATGCCCGGCTGGTTGCAGACCACGAACAGGCGATAGTCGAGCTCGGCCAGCATGCGCAGCGCCGCGCCGGCCCCGCTCACCAGGCGGATGCGGCGCGGCTCGGCATTGAATGGGATGTCGTCGACCAGCGTGCCGTCCTGGTCAAGAAAGATGGCTTTCATGCGCGCTCAGGCGAAGCGCACGCGGTAGCGCACCGCGCCGGCCAGGCGCCAGAACACGGACAGTGGCGGCAGCAGGATCGAGGTGATCGCCATCTCGGCCACGTGCGAGGCGCTGTGGGCGGTGCCCTTCAGGCGGCGCAGGAACAGGCGCACCGTGAGCGCCAGCCAGGCCAGGGTGGCGGCCAGGGCCAGCCAGCGCACGCCCAGCGCCCAGCAGGGCAGGGCCAGCAGCAAGGCGGCGACGATCGCGTAGTGGTCCCAGCACGGATGCGCTTCGATGCGTTCGCGGTAGAGCGTCGGATGCTTCTTGTACAGCAGCGCGTCGAACACGGCATGGCGGATCTGCAGCAGGCTCGCACCCCAGGGCGCCGGACGTACCGGGTGCACGGCCAGCGCCTGCGGCGCGCGCACGATGCGGATGCCCTGTTCGAGCAGGCGGAAGTGCAGGTCGGCGTCGCTGCCGCGCTGGACGCTGAAGCGCTCGTCGAAGCCGTCGAGCCGTTCGAGCACCGGCTTGCGGACGAAGCAGTTGGCGCTGGTGAAATCGGCAAGCTCGTGCGCATGCGCGCTGCGCTGGCGGTCGGTGGGGCGGGCCGGCACCGGGGTCTCGATGCGGCCGCAGACGACGTCGGCGCCGCCGTCGAAGGCGGCGAGCCCCTGGGCCAGCCAGTCGGGGCTGGGCACGGCGTCGTCGCTGGTGAAGGCGATGACGTCGGCGCGCGCCGCGCGCCAGCCGCGGTTGCGCGCGGCGCCGGGCCCGCGCGGCCCGGTATTGGCGACATACGCCAGCCGCGGCCCGCGCTCGAGCGTGCGGGTGCGCCAGCCGGCCACCAGGTGCAGCGTATTGTGGTTGGGTTCGTCGTCCACGACGATGACCTCGACGCTGCGCGGATCGACGCTCTGGCGCATCAGGGCGTCCAGGCTGCGGTCGAGCAGGTCCATGCGGCCGCAGGCCGGCAGCACGACGGAAACCGTGGGGATGGCGGCGGGCGTGGCGTTGGGCGTGGCGGGATTGTGGGCATCGTCCGTAGCAGGCATGGGATGTCTCCGCTGGTCTCGCGCCACGGCATGATCGTGGCGATGTCGAGCGGTTCGATTGCCATGCGTATGAAGCGGTTCCTGCGGTCCGGTACGGCTTGGAGATGGATCAAGCACGAAGGCGGAAATACACCTTCGGGCGCCCATGCGTCCAGATCACACCGGATCCGTGGCAATCCGGACGCTGGTTGAACGCGTGGACGGCCAGGCCGTCCACACAACGCCAGGGCTGTGGTGCGGGATGACGCTTCGTCAGCCGCGCGAGAAACCGGTGTCGTCGTCCATCTTGCGGTCGCCCGCCAGCTTGTTGGCTCCGCCCGGGCTGCGCGGGTAGCCGCCGGCAGCGTCGTTCGACTCGTGCACCGGGTTCGGATCGGCATGCATGCTGCCGCCCACCTGGTAGCCTTCGCCCTCGGTGCGCAGGCCGGAGTTGCCCGGGCTGCGCGGCAGGCCGCCGGCCACATCGTTCGACTGGTGGACGTCGTGGCTGCCCGTGTCGCGGCCCGCGCTGCTGCCGGGGTTGCTGCCCGCGTCGCGCGCCGCAGCGGCGTCGACTTCTCGCTGGATCCGGCTGGCGCTGGCGTCCTGGGTGTCGGCGCGATTATCAGAGGCGCCCTGGCGGTTGCCGTAGATGTCGCCGTGCTGCACGCCCGGCACGCCGGCCTCGGTGCCGATCGGCTCCGGCGCCGCGGTGCCCGGCACGCGGCCGTCGCGACCCGGTTCGGCGCCGTGCAGCTGCGGGTGCGCCGGATCCTGCGGATTGAGCGTGTCTCCGGTCTGGGTCTTGCCCTGGCGGTTCAGAGCGTCGCCGGTCACCGAGACGCCGGTATCGCGCTGGCGGTTGCCGACCGGCTGCTCGAGCTTGCCCCAGGCGTCGGAGTGCATGCCCATCTGGCGCTCGTGGCTGTCGGTCACGCCCTGGGTGGTGCCGCTGCCGCCTGACTGCTGGCCCTGCATCGAGCCGCCCTGCGCCCGGCTGCCGCCCGACTCGTCGATCGCGGAATTGCCTTGCTGACGGCTGGCCGCGTTGGGGTAGGTATGGTCCAGCGGACCATCGCGGGTGATGCCCTTGGCGCCGGGGACGCCTTTTTCATTGGCGCCATAGTCGGCCTGGTTGCCGGGGAGCGTGTGCTTGTCTTGCTTGTCGGTAGTCATGACGGTCTCCTGTACTGATAGACAGGCAGGTCGGATTCCTGCCGCAGACCGCCATGATGCGCGCCGCGCGCGCCGTACAGAATAGGAAGAGGTAGGGGGACGGTGTAGGACTGATCCTGACGAGTTTGTTGATTACTGGAAGTTATTTTTCGCACATGCATTATTTGTCGCGCGATGTCCTACAAAGTCATCTGAAATCCTCCTATAGCCGCATCGGAGATGCCTGCCTAAGATGGGCTTCGACTCATCGTTCGCCGGCGCCGGTCCGGCGGCGACGGGTCTCAAGCCTGCCGCAGGACGCGGCGGTTTCCATAGTGTATAAGGGAGAGCGTGATCATGGCCTCAAGTAATCAAGGTAACAAGCAATCTGGCAATCAGGGCAGCAGCCAGAGCAGCGGCACCCGCAATCGCGGCTTCGCCTCGATGGATCCGGCGCGTCAGCGCGAAATCGCCAGCCAGGGCGGCAAGGCCGCCCATGCCAAGGGCACCGCCCACGAATTCACGTCGGAAGAGGCACGCCGCGCCGGCAGCCTGAGCCACGGTAATCGCCAGTCGGCCAGCGCCGGCGCCGGCACGGCATCGCGCACCTCGACCAAGAGCGGCAACCGCCAGAGCACCCAGGGCGGCAACCGCAGCGGCGGCTCGAAAGAATAAGCTGGCAACCGAATATGCCTGCCGCCGGTCGGAGGCCGGCGCGGGAAATGCGACGGGAAGCTGGGGGCTTCCCGTTTTGCTTTTGTTTTGCCTGTAATACACACAAAACGCGAATGGGATAAGGTAGAATCGCTGCGCCTTTTTCAACCTTCCCCCAAGGATCAACGTCGTGAAACCAGCGGTCATCCGTCAAGTCAAGAGCCTGTCCATGTCCTGCGACCGGGTCGGCAACCTGTTGCTCACCAAGTTCTCCACCCAGGGCGCGAGCGACGTGGGCGTCCACGTCCCGGCTTCGATCGTGTTCTGGCTGCTCAGGCACTTGCCGGTCAACCGCGATCCGCAGCTGAAACCGCCGCCTGCCGGTCCCGGCATCACCCAGGCCGACTGGGACAGTCCCCACGTGCCGCGCGCGCAATACGTGAACTGCAAGGAACTGCCGGGCGCGATCCGCATGACCTTCGTGCTCGACCGCAAGCCCGACCTGACCGTCGTCCTCGACCGCGGCAACGTCGAACTGATGCGCCAGATCATGGACATGTACGCGAAGGACCTGATCGACCTCGACGCGCAGTAAAACACGCGCTCGCGGCCCGGCCCGGCATCAGCGGTCGGCATGGCCGATCCGGTATCATGGCCGGGCCAACGTCGGGCTGGCGCCCGATGCTTCCGATATTCGCACACCGTCCACCGCGACGGGCCATGAAAGGATCCCACGATGCCCATCAAGATCAGCACGATGTTCGACTCCGGCGCGATCGACGTCGTCCGCGCCGACAACGCCGGACAGATCGACCTGAACCTGCGCAAGGATTCGCACGCCGATATCCACCAGTGGTTCCACTTCCGCCTGCAGGGCGCGCGCGGCCAGGCGGTCACGATGCGCTTCCTGAACGCCGGCCAGGCCACCTATCCGAAGGGCTTCGAGGGCTACCAGGCAGTCGCGAGCTACGATACCGAGAACTGGTTCCGCGTCCCCACCAGCTTCGACGGCCAGGTGATGACCATCAACCACACCCCGGAACTGGACAGCGTCTACTACGCCTATTTCGAGCCCTACACCTGGGAACGCCACCTGCGCTTGCTGGGCGAAGTGGCCGAGAGCCCGATCGCGCGCGTGATCGATATCGGCAGCACGGTCGACGGCCGCGACATGAACCTGGTGGTGATCGGCAATCCGCAGGCAGAGAAAAAGATCTGGGTCATCGCCCGCCAGCACCCGGGTGAATCGATGGCCGAATGGTTCGTCGAAGGCATGATGGATGCGCTGCTCGACAACGCCAATCCGGTGGCGAGGAAGCTCTTGCAGCGCGCCGTGTTCTACATCGTGCCGAACATGAACCCGGACGGCTCGGTGCGCGGCAACTTGCGCACCAATGCCGCCGGCGCCAACCTGAACCGCGAGTGGATGAACCCGTCGCTCGAGCGCAGCCCGGAAGTAGTTTGCGTCAAGCAGAAGATCGAGGAAGTCGGCGTCGACATGTTCTTCGACATCCATGGCGACGAAGCGCTGCCCTATAACTTCGTGGCCGGCTGCGAGATGCTCGACAACTTCACCGCCGAGCGCGCGCTGGAGCAGAGCGCCTTCATCGACCGCTACATCGCCTGCAGCCCGGACTTCCAGAAGGAATACGGCTACGCCGCCAGCAAGTACAACGACGAGCTGCTGACGCTGGCCTCCAAATACGTCGGCCACCACTACAAATGCCTGTCGTTGACGCTCGAGATGCCGTTCAAGGACAACGCCAACCTGCCCGACCCGCACGTCGGCTGGAACGGCGCGCGCAGCGCCGGCCTGGGCGCGGCGATGCTGCAGCCGATCCTGCAGGCGCTGGGCTGATCCATGGGCCTCGAGATCGAGCGCAAGTTCCTGGTCGCGGGCGACGCCTGGCGCCAGCTCGGCACGCCCGTCCTGGTGCGCCAGGGTTACCTGAATTCGGACCCGGCGCGCACCGTGCGGGCGCGCATCTACGGCGACCAGGGCTTCCTCACGATCAAGAGCAAGAGCGAAGGCGCCGCGCGCGGCGAGTGGGAATACCCGATCCCGCTGGGCGAAGCCGCCGAACTGCTCGACCGCCTGTGCGAGCGGCCGCTGGTGGAAAAATACCGGCGCCGCATCGCGCACGCGGGCTTTACCTGGGAGGTCGATGAATTCCTGGGTGATAACGCGGGCTTGATCGTGGCCGAGATCGAGTTGCCGGCCGAAGACGCCGTTTTTGACAAGCCGGACTGGGTCGGCCAGGAAGTCACCGGCGACAAGCGCTATTACAACTCCAACCTGATCCGTTCCCCGTATTCCACCTGGACCGATACCGACCGATGACCATCGTTACCCACCGCCGCCGCAGCCTGCTCGCACTTTCCTTCACCACCGCGCTGGGCCTGGCGCTGCCGGCCGCCGGCGCGCCCGGCGCCGGCGATGCGGCGTCGCATGCGGCCTCGCCTGTGGCCTCGCCTTTGGCCTATTTCCCACCGGCCGGCGAATGGGCCCGCAAGGACCCGGCCCAGCTGGGCATGGACCCGGCGGCCCTGGCCGCGGCCGTCCGGTTCGCGCAATCGCGCGAGACCGAGCGTCCGCTCGACCTGTCCGACCAGGAAGCCATCTTCGGCACCCGCCTGGGCTCGATGCCGACCCGGCGCGCCCAGACCAACGGCGTCGTGATCTACAAGGGCTATGTGGTGGCCGAGTTCGGCGACACGCGCTTCGTCGATCCGACCTATTCGGTGGCCAAGAGCATGCTGGCGACCGTCGCCGGCGTCGCGGTGCGCGACGGCCGCATCCAGGTCGAGGACCCGGTGGCGAAGACGGTGAACGACGGCGGCTACGCCGCGCCGCACAACGCGCAAGTGACCTGGAAGCAGCACCTGCAGCAGGAATCCGAGTGGGAAGGCGAGCTGTGGGGCAAGCACAGCGATTTCATCGGCAAGCAAGCCTTCGGCAAGGGCGAGAAGAAGCCGCGCGCGATCAAGGCGCCGGGCAGCTTCTATGAGTACAACGACACGCGCGTGAACCGCTTCGCCCTGTCGCTGCTGCGCGTGTTCGGCCAATCGGTGCCGGACGTGTTCCAGCAGCAAGTCATGGATCCGATCGGCGCGTCGCCGACCTGGAAATGGGTTCCCTACCATAACAGTTATGTGGAAGTGAACGGCAAGCAATTGCCGTCGGTAAGCGGCGGCACGCGCTGGGGCGGCGGCATGTGGATCGACAGCTGGGACATGGCGCGCTTCGGCTACCTGTGGCTCCACCAGGGCAACTGGGGCGGCAGGCAGATCCTCCCCACTTCTTACGTGAAGCAAGCGCTCACGCCGAGCGCCCATGGTCCGGACTATGGCTACCTGTGGTGGCTCAATACCAAGGGCAAGAACCTGCCAGGCATGCCGGCCACCGCCTTCGCGGCGCTGGGAGCGGGCAGCAATGACATCGTCGTGTCGCCCGAGCATGATCTGGTGATCGTATGGCGCTGGCATGCCGGCAACGCGGCCGAGTTCGCCACCCGTGTCATCGCCGCTATCCGTCAATAAAACGTCCACTATCCGCAACGCGGGCCGCGCCAATTGTGCGGGGCAAAACGGGGTTTGAGTGATATATTTTTATCATTAATCCCACCCGCGATGCGGTGTTGTGTGTCCTCTGGTTAAATCCGACAATCTGTTCTTGCAGTCAACCCGGTCGGGTCGAGGTCAGGCATACGCTCCGGCATTGCCAACACCACCAGGACACACAAGAATGAACAAGAATATCGCCATCGTCGGCGCTGGATTCTCCGGGGCCGTGATCGCAAACCAGCTGGCGCAGGCCGGCTATACCGTCGACGTGTTCGAATCGCGTCCCCACATCGCCGGCAACTGCTATTCCGAACGCGACGCCGAGACCGGCGTCATGGTCCACGTCTACGGCCCTCACATCTTCCACACCGATAACGAGCGCGCCTGGGAATTCGTCAACCGCTACGCCGAGTTCAAGCCTTACGTCAACCGCGTCAAGGCCATCACCGGCGGCAAGGTGTTCACCCTGCCGATCAACCTGTTGACCATCAACCAGTTCTTCAACAAGACCATGGGGCCGGCCGAGGCGCAGGAATTCCTGCAGAGCCTGGGCGACAAGTCGATCGAGAACCCGACCACCTTCGAAGAGCAGGCGCTGCGCTTCGTTGGCCGCGAGCTGTACGAAGCCTTCTTCAAGACCTATACGATCAAGCAGTGGGGCCTGCACCCGAGCGAGCTGCCGGCCAGCATCCTCAAGCGCCTGCCGGTGCGTTTCAATTACGACGACAATTACTTCAACCACAAATACCAGGGCATGCCGGCCGACGGCTACACGGCGCTGGTGCAGAACATCATCGACGTGCCGGGCGTGACCGTGCACCTGAGCACGGCCTTCGATCCGGCGGACAAAGGCAATTACGCCCACGTGTTCTACAGCGGCCCGATCGACGCCTGGTTCAAGCACGAGGAGGGCCGCCTGCCTTACCGCACGCTCGACTTCGACACCTTCCGCGCCGACGGCGACTACCAGGGCAATGCCGTCATCAATTACTGCGACGACGACAAGAAATACACCCGTATCACCGAGCACAAGCACTTCTCGCCGTGGGAAAAGCACGAAAAGACCATTTGCTACGCCGAGTACAGTCGCCAGTGCGAAGAGAAGGACGTGCCGTACTACCCGATCCGCCAGACGCGCGAGAAGGCGCAGCTGGAGCTGTACGTGAACAAGGCGAAAAACGAAGAGAACGTCACCTTCGTCGGCCGCCTGGGCACGTACCGCTACCTGGACATGGACGTCACCATCCACGAAGCGCTGCTCACTGCCGACAAGTTCCTCGACAGCGCCAGGAACGGCGAACGCATGCCGGCCTTCACCATCGATCCGATGGCATAACGGCTCAGGCCGCGCTCATGCGGCAGCCGCCGTCGATCCACAGGTCGGCGCCGAACCCGGTCTTTTCCGGGTTCATGTCCGTGTTGGCCGGCCCCGGCAGCACATCATTGATCATGTTCCCGCGCGGCCCCGGTTCGCGCGCCAGTCCCCGGGTCAGGCCGCCCGGCGCCGGCTTGCTCATCGCATACACCGACCCGTCCACCATCGGCATGTGCAGCGCATTGGTGCTGCTGATGTCGACGTTGCGTCCGTCTTCCTTCATGTGCGTCAGCACCGCCTTCGCCGTCGGCGGCGTGCCGCCGACCAGGAGTGGAAACTAACCTGTCCGAAGTCGTTTGATTGTCAACCAACGGCATACAATCGCTGGATCGCCACCGTCAAGACAGCGCCATCATCGCGGCGCGCTGGTGAAAGTCTTGCCGGGCTGGTGCGTGAAGGGGCTGGCGCGGCGTTTCATCACGCCGGCGCTTGTTGCAAGAGGGGCAGGGAGAGAGGTGACGCTCCCGCCGCGGCGGGAGCGTGAGCGAGGTCAGTGGAAGTGCTCGGTGCCGGCTGGCGCGTCTTCCGGCATTTCCGCATGCACCAGTTCGCCGGTCGGGTCGGCGAACAGCGGCGCGCCGCAGTCGTCGCAGTACTCGGCCACGTAGCGTTCGTTGATGCGCTTGATGTGGGCGATGCCGGCGTCGTTGAGGTGGGCCGCGATCTCGTTGATCGGAGACAGCGCCGTGGCGGTGACCGCCAGCGGGCCTTCCATCGGCGTGCCGTTCTCGTCTTCCTGGCCGTACAGCGGCCAGACGATGCCATACACCACGTCGGCGCTCTGGCGCATGGTGAACGAGACGCGGTACTCGTCGATCTGGATGTCCGGCGACTCTTCGCCGAAGCCGGCGATCACGGCGCGCAGGTCGGACGCTTCCACGCCCAGAATATTGGTCAGGTAGTGCACGGCGGCGCGGATCGAGATCGGGCGGATCAGCTTGTCGGCCTCGCGGCAGGCGACGTAATAGGCTTCCGGCAGCAGCAGTTCGATGCCGCAGCCCGGCAGCAGGCGTGCGATATTTGCGGTGGCCTGGGCGCGCCACTGCTCCAGGCTGCGATTGCGCTCTTCGGCGAAGCGCAGGTGGTGCTGGGGCTCTTGCCAGCGGAACAGAGGCTCGCCGGCCGGGGCGACGATCGCGATCAAGAGGTAGCGGGTGTCGGCCAGGAAGGGCGCGGTGTCGTCCAGGTGCTGGGCCGGCTTGATGGTGCTGCCCTTGTGGGCGGCGGTGGCCAGCTTTTGCGTCAGCGCCGCGGTTTCGGCGTGGGTGCGCGGCAGCTGGTCGAGCGAGTACAGGGTGGGCGCGATCGCCATCCTGGTGCCTTCGGCCAGCAGATGGGCCGAGAAGTGGGCGCCCAGGGTCGACAGCATGTCGTTCGGGATGGCGCCGGTGGCGATCGAGAAGCGGGTCCAGGCCAGGATCGGCGCCGCGACCAGCAGCGCCTGCCAGGTGACGTCGCCGCCATCGGCCTGCTCGACCATGGTGGCCGATTCGCTGACCGCCTCGACGGTATCCATCAGCACGTCGTAGGAAGCCAGGTCGTCCTTGAACAGGGCGTTCAGGGCAGCGTCGATGCTGTCCTGATGATTGGTCTTGAGCAGCTTTTGCAGGCAGGTGTCGAGTTGGCGTTCCCACGCCCGCTCTTCGGCACGGCTGGCGGCTTGCATGAGGGCTTGCGAGAGGCTGACGAGGCGCTGGCTTTCTGCGGAAAGTTTTGGAGTTGAATCTTTGGAAGGACGACGCATGGCGCTGGTGGGTCTCTTGTCAGTGAATGTTTCGAAAGTCCTGGGGGTGATGATAAACCCATATCCCCGGTATTGTAGTTGATTCGGCCACAGGTCATGAACAATGGGTGTGCCGGGGCGCGATGGCCTGCAGATGAAAAAAGGGCATGCGATCGCTTGCACATTGCACCAACACGATAGATAATGAGAATAATTCTCATTCAATAATGTTTGGGAAGAGCGATTGGTGTGTTCGAGCTGTATCTGGTTTGTGTATATACCTTGTGTATTTAGCTTGTGTTGCAGTAGCCGCCGGCGACCGGGAAAGCGCTGGCGGATGTGTCACGGAGTACCACCCCCGCCGGGCAACCGGATTCAGCCCTCCTGACGCCGTCAGGAGGGATTTTTTTGTTGGCTCGCTAAGAAGACGAACGACATGATGCTGCATATTCCCGGCGTGCTGACGCCGGACCAGGTGGCCGATATCCGCGCCCGCATGGCGGGCGCGCCGGAATGGCTAGATGGCCGCGAGAGCGTCGGCCCGCAAGGCGCGAAGGTCAAGCGCAACCGCCAACTGGGCGAGGGCACGCCGCTGGCCGCCGAGCTGGGCCAGATCGTGAGCGCGGCCCTGATGGCGAACCCGCTGTTCTTTTCCAGCGTACTGCCGCTGCGGGTGCTGGCGCCGTACTTCAACGCCTACGGCGGCGGCGAGCATTACGGGCTTCACGTGGACGGCGCCATCCGCGCCCAGCGCGGCGGCGGGGCGCCGGTGCGGGCCGACGTCTCGACCACCGTGTTCCTGAGCGAGCCGGACGAATACGAAGGCGGCGAGCTCGAAGTGGTCGACCTGTACGGCGCGCACGAGGTCAAGCTGGCGGCGGGCGACGCGATCGTGTATTCGTCGGGCAGCGTGCACCAGGTGCGGCCGGTGACGCGCGGCGAACGGGTGGCTTCTTTTCTTTGGACCCAGAGCATGGTGCGCGACGACGGCAAGCGCGGCATGCTGTTCGATCTCGACACCCAGATCCAGAAGCTGCGCGCGCAGCATGGGGAGTCGGAGATCACGGTGGGGTTGACGGCGCATTATCACAATCTGCTGAGGATGTGGGCCGAGGTGTGATGCCTGCAGGGAGGACCTTCGCCGCGCGTTAACGAGACATCGGTAAGCTCTTCCATGCAGCAGCGTCGAGAAATTTGCCCATTCTCAAGGATGCGCACTCAGGAGTTGCCAGAATCCATGCTTGTTCCGGTGAGAAATAACTGGAGGATAGCGTGGGCATGGCTCCTGACCTCAGCAGTCCCCTGCAGTCTGGAAGCGACCTGACTGCTGATAATCGTCCAATCAGGCTGAGGATATCCGGCCAGGACAAACCGGGCAGCGACATGCTGCTCCCCCAATCGATTCATGGTACTGAAACCGTATGCGGTGGCTTCAAGTACCAGATCGATTGTGTGGCGACCTCGTGCCGTCTTCCACTGAAGGATTTTATCGGCCGGCCGGCAACCCTGGAGTTCGTCACTGACCGGGGACGGCTGAGGCAAGTCAGTGGTGTCATCGCCCAAGCCAACTCGGGTGAATCCGATGGGGCGATCTCCAGCTATCGCATCATCCTTTGCGATGTGATGACGATCATGGAGCAGCGTATCAATACGCGTGTCTTCCGGTGCTTGAGCTGGCCCGAAATCGTGGTCGTCGTGCTGAAGGAATGGCTTCAGATATACGGTGCGCAGGCTGGAGCCTTCGACTACGAGTTTGCAGATGGATTTCGTCTTGAAAACTATCCCGGACGTGAGCAGACAATCCAGTTCAACGAATCCGATGCTGTATTCGTGCGGCGGCTTCTCGGCCGTTCCGGCATTGCATGGTTCTTCCGACCCGGCAGCAGTCGCGTCTTGCAACAGAACGGTCAGGCGAGCGAGTGGGCGGCAGCGCACACGCTGGTGCTGTTCGACGCCCATAGCAGTCTTGCCCGGAATGATGCCGGCGTAGTCCGTTATCACCGCGATGATGCCACCGAAGAGCGCGATTCCGTCACGCGTTGGGGAGCCGTGCGCAAGTTCCAGGCGGGTAGTGCGAGTGTATTCAGCTGGGACTACAAACAACCGGGAAACGCTCCGGCGATGGTAACCGAGGTGCCCGGCAAGATCGATCAAGGCGCTTCAGGCAACCGGTTGGCCGGCGCGGTGCAGGAATACATCGTCGAATCTCCGCATGCCGCAACGGACGGCGACCAGCTGTACCGTCTGGGACTATTGCGCATGCAGCGTAAAGAACTCGATTCGAAGTGCTTTATCGGAGAGGGAACCGTGCGCGATTTTCGCGTAGGGGAATACTTCACGATCATGAATCATCCCGAGATCGATGGCCATCCCGTGGCCGAACGCGATTTCGTCATCACGGCGCTCGACGTCAGGGCGCGAAACAACCTGCCGAGAAGCCTGGAAGAACGGGTGCAGCGGCTGTTCGCGTGCAATGGCTGGGATAGTCGACAAGGCGGGCCTGCCGCGGGCGAGAACGCCAATCCTTTCCAGATGCGATTCGAAGCCGTGCGGCGTGCCATTCCGATTGTCCCGGCATTCGATCCACGGACCGATCTGCGCGACCCCGGTCTTCAGATCGCGCTCGTGGTCGGAGCGCAGAACGAGGTCGTTCATTGCGACGAGTATGGTCGCGTCAAGATCCGGTTTCCGGCAACGCGTCCGGCCGATCATCAGCACGCCGGGGGCGCCGGCGCGTCGGCGACCGACACGGATTCAGCCTGGGTGAGGGTGGCAAACCACTGGGCTGGTACAGGAGATTCACATTGCGGCAATCTGACTCTGCCGAGAGTCGGGACCGAGGTGCTGGTCGCGTTCATCGGCGGCGACCCGGACAAGCCGATCATCATCTCTCAACTTTACAACGCACATGCCTTGCCACCGCCGTTGAGCAAGAACGCGAACCTGCCTGCCACGCGGTATTTGTCCGGCATACGCAGTCAGGAAATTCAGGGATGGCGCGCCAATCAACTCCGATTCGACGACACGCCTCATGAAATCAGCGCGCAGCTGGCCAGCGACGATGGCGCTTCACAGCTCAATCTGGGTTGGCTGACGCATCCAAGGGGCGAGCGCCGTCAGCCCCGTGGCGAAGGCGCGGAGCTGCGCAGCGACCATGCCGTGGCGATCCGCGGCGGTAAGGGTGTGCTGATCACTGCGGATGGCAAGACCAGGGCCGAAGGCAATCAACTGGATCGGGCCGAACTGACCGGACTTGCCGACGGACTGCGCGACATCGCGGACCAACTGGCAAAGCTTGCCGAAACCCATGCCAAGGATCCGGACAACGGACCTCTGCTGACCCAGCTGGTGGACAAGCTCAGGCATCTGGATCATGGGACCAATGCCGTCGAGGGCAGTGCTGGCGGCGCACCCATCGTCGCCGTCAGCGGACCGGCCGGGATCGTCATGGCGAGCGCGGAAAGCCTGGCGCTGGGCGCCGAAAAGAATATCGACCTGATCACGGCTGCGGATACGCATCTGGCGGCCGGCGGGCGGACGTCGGTACGCGCGACCAATGGACTCAGCGCTTTCACGAACGACGGTGGCATCAAGCATGTTGCGGCGCGGGGCGATATCCGCACCGAGGCGCACGACGGCGCCATTCATCAGATTGCCAAGAAAGTCATGGAGCTGATCAGCACCACGGATTGGATCGAAATCAAGGCGAGAAAGGGCGTTCGCATCTATGGCGGTGGCAGTGAATTGAAGATCAGTGCCGAAGGCATTGTCGGCAACACGACTGGGAACAGCCACATGTATGCCGCCGACCATCAGACCTTTGCGAAGAAGGCGTCTGAGGTGCAATTTCCTGACGAGCTGCCGCATCACGACATTTGCATTCCCTGCATGCTGGCGGCGGCGCGTGCGCATAGTCCATTGGTGGAGGCGGAATGAGCGGCGGCAACGGAGAACTGTCTGTGTATCTCTTGATCGATAACGGCCTGTTGCACGACCTTTCGGCTGGTTATGCGCATGCCGATGCAAAGAGTCGCCCGATCTGGCTGGCACCGGTTTACGCGCAACGCGCATTGGAGGTTAGTCCGCTCCTGATCGACGTCGAGGCGGCTTATGAAGCCGGTGACATCGAGAAAGTCATGGGCTATGTGAGCGCGTGTAAGCCGGCATTACACACGTCGATTATCGAAAGCGAATTGAAACTTGGAGAGCTCGTCCACCATTTGCGCCACTTTATTTTCATTGTCGATCCGAACGGTAAACAGTTCACGCTCAGATATGCTGATTGTGCGGTCCTAGCAACGCTCTCATCTGTACTGACGCCGGCTCAATGGGGGGCAATGAGAGGGCCTATAGCGCGTTGGGCAGTACACGATAGATCAGGATCGATCATCCATTTGCCGTTGATCGAATCAGATGCTCGTGCACCGACGCCCTTTTGCCTGGATTGGGAACAGTTGGCAATGCTCGACGAGGCCAGCGAACCCGACCACCTTATTGCAAAAGCGAAAATGATGCGTCACGGGGCCAATTTTCCTGGCAATACCGTGGAACAGCATGCTTGGGCACGAGGCGCTCTTGAGGTATGGCGAGCCGCTGGCAACTCTAATCCACTGTTCCTGACATTTTTGACTGAGGCAGTGTTAACAACACAGGGGGGTATTCTAAATAGGAGTGAGGTTCGCGAGTGTCTTGCATTAAGTAATATTGATATATTTTCTGCTCGATTGAAGGAACTCGTGGCGCGAATGTAGGGACAGTTGAACTGCTCTTGGTTACTCCAAGTTCGATTTCTCATTCCTTATTGCTCTTAGGGTGAGGTGTCTGACAGACGAAGAGCTCGCTGAGCATCAGCGTGAAATCGACCGTGATAGAAAGAAATACGGAGATTGGCGATGATGCGTGACGATTTTCGCATTTTTCCGAATAAAATTTCTCCGGTATCAGAATGCCAATCAACTTAAACATCTTTGGGAATAGTTAAGCTAAATATTTCCACGAACGGCTTAGTAAAATCGTGTGCGAAAGACAAGTTTGTCTCGAGGAATAAATCTTAGTGGTAGACGCATTCCCTGCTCTCATGTAAAGGCTCCAGGAATCTATGAAACTAATCAAAAAATTCTATTCATGGCGGAGGCTGGGAATTTCACTGGTGGCGGCGGGAATATTCGTCTCGCTCGGCTTAAGGATGTTAGAGCAAGACGTGAAAGAAGAACGCTTTCCTGCTGACGTCGTAGGCGTTCATCATCTTGGCGCAGATCATGTCGTCAATAATTTCTATATCAACAAAAGTATCAGTGATAACGTTGGAGAAGGCGGTGGGGGCGGTAGTAGAAGATGTTGTGTGAATTTACCAAGGCAACCGAGTTCAAATCTATCAGCAGACGTGCGTTGGGAGGTGAGTCGAATTATTAGGCACGCTGATCCAACTGCCCCGGAAACTGTAGAGCTTGAGGGAATATATCAAGCACAGGTGCCGGTTGAGTCATACGTAGAGCCGGGAGATTTTTATGTTCATTTTTTTTCTAATGGGCGCGTGCGAATTGTGGTGAGCAGATATACATCCAGTGGCGAACTCCATCCAATTCAGGCTGATGATGCCTTGGCGGAAAATGTGGCGACACCAGGACGTCCTATTAAGGCTATTTTTAGCAAAGGGGAATTGGATGAATTAGAGCGGAAAATTTACAATGATAGAAAGTTACATGGGGACTGGAGATGAAAAATACAAAAGAATCGAAATTTACAGTTCTTCCAGTTAAAGCCTCGCCAGCTTCGCAAATTAAGAGGGTCCTTCCGGAGAGCGAGTGTAACGTAAAAAAATGCGAAAATAGAATAAATGTGGGAATATTTTTTGATGGAACTAACAACAACCTCGATGAAGACTCTCCTTCGCGCTCCCATACAAATATTGCAAGATTATATGGCGCCTATTATTCAAATGAAAAACTCGGTTCTCATCGAATCTATGTTCCGGGGGTCGGTACGAAGTTTTCTGATATTGGAGAGAATGAGAGAAGCTCTTTGGGCGCTGGTTGTGCATTTGGCTGTGAAGGGCGGGTGATCTTCGGTTTATTAGAGATATTGAACTTTCTTCACCGGCAGTGCTATTCTGAAAACCTTTTTGATAAAAGTGCTGTTCTTGCCCTGTGTCGTAATGGTTCATATGTGAATCTTAAAATTGATAAGGAGAATTTGGCGAAGCTCGGTGAAGACAGTGGCTTGTTGGAGCCGGAGATGGGAGATGGGAATAGGCGGGATTTTTTGACGCGACAATGTAAGCTCTTGAAGGAAAAACTCAAGACTGGAAAGCCTCGTATTGTAGAATGCTTCATCGATGTTTTTGGATTCTCCAGAGGTGCAGCGGAAGCACGAGTGTTCTGTAGCTGGTTGAATGAATTGCTTGTTGGCGAATGCCTCGCTGGGGTGCCGTTGCGTTTCCGGTTTGTTGGAATTGTCGATACTGTTGCATCGGCGGGATTTTGGTCTGGCGTAATTGCGTTTGCAACCAAATCAACTGGGGGGCACGGCGCTTGGGCTAGTGCTGAAGCTCTGCGCTTACCATCTTCCGTTAAAAACTGTGTGCACATGGTGGCAATGCACGAGCTTCGACGAAACTTCCCTCTCGATCTCATTGGCATTGATGGAAAAGTGCAGCAGGGCTGGCTCCAATTTGCTTATCCGGGTTCGCATAGTGACGTCGGTGGCGGATATCGGCCAGGGGAACTCGGTATTGCGGTAGGGGACGATTCACAAAAACTGTCACAGATACCTTTGAATCATATGCTGGAATGTGCTGTGGCAGCTGGCGCTCCGATCACTAAATCACGTCCTGCCGACGGAGAATATGATCCATTTGCTATTCACCCCGATCTTGCCAAGGCTTACGAAGAGTTTATTGACCAAGCTACGTTGAACCCGCGGCCAGTTTACGAATGGCTTCAACCTTATCTAAATTGGCGTTGGCAAATTCGTGACCGCTTTCACACAACTAGCCAAGTCGTTCGCGCAGGCGAGATGGATAGGAGGGTGTTGCTCAGCCATAATAAGACATTGGTCGATGATGCTAATATAATGGGGCGAATGAATAAACATAGGAGTTTCGGTCAGATGGCACAGGCGGCGATGAAAACCATCATCATGTCTCGAAAAATACGATTTGTCGAGATTGAGATCGCTTGAGCCGGAGGCTCGATCTATACTTGAGATTGCTCAGAAGTCCAAGCCGACGCCTACTTCTTTCGCCAGATTATTTGAACACTACGTGCATGATTCGCTCGCTGGATTTAATTCGCCTATACTGGAAAGCCCTGGTTATTGGCGCTACCGAAGAGTCTACCTCGGTACCGATGATCACGCTGTTGCGGCGGTCCATCATGTGGATACTGGGACCAGC
Organism: Massilia sp. UYP11; assembly: GCF_050434805.1. Lineage (NCBI taxonomy): Bacteria > Pseudomonadati > Pseudomonadota > Betaproteobacteria > Burkholderiales > Oxalobacteraceae > Massilia > Massilia sp. UYP11. The sequence goes on along the minus strand of NZ_JBNDJE010000003.1, from coordinate 406,409 downwards.
GCCGTCTGACGATCTAAGGGAAAAAGATACCATGAAGGATCAAAACGGACGCGGCGTTATCCGCCTCGGAGATAAAACCAGCCATGGCGGAGAGGTTATATCGGCAGCCGGAGATTTCACAGTGCTCAGCAAGCGAATCGCCGTCGAAGGGGATACTACTTATTGCCCCAAATGCGAAGGCCAATTCCCGATCCAGCCCAGCGGAAGCACCCGCAAGCATCACGGCAAACAGGTCGCATATGACCAGGATCTCACCGCGTGTGGCGCCAAGCTCATCTCTTCAATATGACTCCCACTGCCATCTGGTGACACTCTCGAAAATGTCTGGCAGGACAGGATCATGCAAACACAAAAGGGCTGGAACCCTCCCGGATTCCAGCCCTTTTCGCTTGAAGCGGCAGCCCGCCTGAGCGGGCTTACCCGATTTAGGCAGCCAGCAACTGACGCAGCACGAACGGCAGAATACCGCCATGCTTGTAGTAGTCGACTTCGATCGGGGTGTCGATACGCAGCAGCACTTTGACTTCCTGCGATTCGCCGTTTTCGCGGTGGATCACCAGGGTTGCCAGTTGTTGCGGCTTGATCTCGCCTTCCAGGCCCTTCAGGTCGTAGGTTTCCTTGCCGGTGATGCCCAGCGATTCGACGCTGTCGTTGCCGATGAACTGCAGCGGCAGCACGCCCATGCCGACCAGGTTCGAGCGGTGGATGCGCTCGTACGAACGCACGACCACGGCCTTCACGCCCAGCAGCTGGGTGCCCTTGGCGGCCCAGTCGCGCGACGAGCCGGTGCCGTACTCTTCGCCGCCGAAGATCATGGTCGGGGTGCCCGCGGACACGTACTGCATTGCCGCGTCGTAGATCGACATCTGTTCGCCCGACGGCTGATGGATGGTGATGCCGCCTTCGACTGCGCTGCCATCGGCCTTCGGCGGGATCATCTTGTTCTTGATGCGCACGTTGGCGAAGGTGCCGCGCATCATGATCTCGTGGTTGCCGCGGCGCGAGCCGTAGGAGTTGAAGTCCGCCTTCAACACGTTGTGTTCCTTCAGCCACTTGCCTGCAGGGCCGTCTTCCTTGATCGAACCGGCCGGCGAGATGTGGTCGGTGGTGATCGAGTCGCCGAACACGCCCAGCGCGCGTGCGCCGGTGATGCCGGTGGCGGCCGCTTTCGGGGTCATCTCGAAGTCGGCGAAGAATGGCGGTTCGGCGATGTAGGTCGATTCAGGCCAGTTGTACACCTGGCCTTCGGTCGACGACACGCGTTCCCACAGCGCGCCAGGGTTGCCCTTGACGTCGGCGTAGTTCTTCTTGAAGACTTCCGAGTTCATCGCGAAGCGCATCAGTTCGCCGATCTCTTGCGAGGTCGGCCAGATGTCGCCCAGGTAGACGTCGACGCCGTTGGTGTCCTTGCCCACCGGCTCGGTCATCAGGTCCTTCGTCATGTTGCCGGCGATCGCGTAGGCGACGACCAGCGGTGGCGAGGCCAGGAAGTTCGAACGGATGTTCGGGTGAATACGTGCTTCGAAGTTGCGGTTGCCCGACAGGACGGCGGCGGCGATGATGTCGTTCTGGGTGATCGCGGCGTTCAGTTCCGGGGTCAGGTCACCGGCATTGCCGATGCAGGTCGTGCAGCCGTAGGCGGTCACGCCGAAGCCCAGCTTGTCCAGGTAAGGCAACAGGCCAGCGGCGGTCAGGTACTCGGTGACCACGCGCGATCCCGGCGCCAGCGACGACTTGATGTGCGGCGCCACGGTCAGGCCGCGCTCGACGGCTTTCTTGGCCAGGAGGCCCGCGGCCAGCAGCACGCTCGGGTTCGAGGTGTTGGTGCACGAGGTGATGGCGGCGATCAGGATGTCGCCGTTCTTCACGCGCACGCCGTTGGTGGTCTCGTAAACCTTGTGCAGGTCGTCCGGGTTCTTGTTGAAGCCGTTCTGGGTGGTCGGCTTGCTGAACAGGTCGGTGAACGTATTCTTGACGTGGCCCAGTTCGATACGGTCTTGCGGACGCTTCGGACCAGCCAGCGACGGGGTCACGGTCGACAGATCCAGTTCCACCACGCGGGTGTAGTCGATCTCGCCTTCCTGTGGAATGCCGAACATGCCCTGGGCCTTGTAGTAGCCTTCGAAGGCCGCCAGTTCTTCTTCGGTGCGGCCGGTGCCGCGGAAGTAGTCGACGGTGGCTTCGTCCACCGGGAAGAAGCCCATGGTCGCGCCGTATTCGGGCGCCATGTTGCCGATGGTGGCGCGGTCGGTGGTCGACAGCGAACGGGTGCCTTCGCCGAAGAACTCGACGAACTTGCCCACGACCTTTTCCTTGCGCAGCAGTTCGGTGATGGTCAGCACCAGGTCGGTCGCGGTGCAGCCTTCGCGCAGCTTGCCCTTCAGGTTGACGCCGATGACGTCCGGGGTCAGGAAGTAGACCGGCTGGCCCAGCATGCCGGCTTCGGCTTCGATGCCGCCCACGCCCCAGCCGACCACGCCGACGCCGTTGATCATGGTGGTGTGCGAGTCGGTGCCGACCAGGGTGTCGGGATAGTACATGTCACCCTGCTTCATGACGCCGCGCGCCAGGTATTCCAGGTTGACCTGGTGGACGATGCCGAAGCCCGGTGGCACCACGCCGAAGGTGTCGAACGCTTGCATGCCCCACTTCATGAACTGGTAGCGCTCGTTGTTGCGCTGGAATTCCAGTTTCATGTTCAGGTCGAGCGCGTTCGGCTCGCGGAAGTGGTCGATGGTGACCGAGTGGTCGACCACCAGGTCGACCGGCACCAGCGGCTCGATCTTCTTCGCGTCAAGGCCCATCTTGGCGGCGACGTTGCGCATCGCGGCCAGGTCGGCCAGCAGCGGCACGCCGGTGAAATCCTGCAACACGACGCGGGCCACGACGAATGGGATCTCGTCGGTACGCTCTGCGGTCGCGCCCCAGTTGGCGACTTGCTTGACGTGCTCTTCGGTGACCTTCTTGCCGTCGCAGTTGCGCAGGACGGACTCGAGGACGATACGGATCGACACCGGCAGGCGCGACAGGTTCACACCGAGGTTTTCCGCCAGCGCCGGCAGCGAATGGAGCTGGCCGCTCTGGCCTGCGCCGATCGGGAATTCCTTCAGTGTGTTCAGAGTGTTGCGAGACATAATCTCTCCTTCAGTGGGAATATTGTTATTTCAACAGCAGCGTTCACGGAAATAACGGACAGATAACTTCGGGCGACAGAACAGCGCGGCGTTCCGGGAAAATCCGCGCCGCATCTTCAGGGCACCTCGAAAAACCTGCTGCGCGTTGCATTTTCGGTCTGCGATGCTCACCGTACGCCCGTACGGTTGCGCTTCTCGACCGAAACTGCTGCCGCTCGCGACAGTTTTTCGAGGCGCCCTTCAAGTCTTGCTCGCTTCCGGTTCCGCGGTCGCCACGATCGCGGACTGTTCGGCGTTCTTGCATTCATTGGCCAACTGGCGGTTGAGCTTCGAGTCGAGCAGCATGCCCTTGGACGGGATGCCGATCCAGATCAGGCCATAGTGCGGATTCTCGAAGCGCAGCGCGCCGGTGGTGGTGCCGATGCGGGCCAGGCGGTGCAGGCGCTGCTTCCAGCGCAGCGCGATATGGCTGTCGTCGGCTTCGTTGGTATAGATCGTGATCTTGTTGCCGAGTTCGCAAGCGTATTCGGTCACCTTGGTATCGGTGATGTCCGGCTCGTCGACCTCGAGCGGGTTGGCAGCTGCGGCAGCCGCTGCCGCAGCCGCCGCGGCCGCTGCTGCGGCCTGCGCTTTCTTCGATGGTTTCTTCTTGGCTTGCGCCTTCAGGACTTTTTCCGCTTTCGGATGCGGTTCCTTGGCGGCGGCGCCTGCGGCAGTGGCCGGCGCGCACATGCCGGCGGCCGCGAGCGCGACAGCGCAGGCGGCGGCGAATTTGGGGAAGAGGGTGGCCATGGTCGGGTTATTCGCTGTCGGGGAGGTGGACGATTGCCGCAGCGGCTTCCGGCAGCGCGAGGCCCGCCAGTTTGGCACGCTGCAACACCGACCAATAATATCGGTAGCTCGCACGGTCGTGCAAGCGGCCATGCTGGGCAATCGGTCCCCAATCCGCCGCCATGGCTTCGCTCAAGACATTCGTCGCTTCATTGACCTCGGACAGGCGCGGGGTGAACGCCTTCAGGATCGGCTTGATCTGGTCCGGATGGATGCTCCACATCCGGGTAAAGCCGAATTCGGCGCCGGCGCGCTGGGCGTCGTTGGCGACCGTCGGGCTGTCCTTGATGTCGGTCGTGACGTTGTGCGACGCCACCTTGCCGTGGGCGTGGCAGGCCGCCACCATCTCGAGCTTGGCGCGCACCACCAGCGGGTGGGTGAACTGGCCCGGGGTGCGCATCGCGCTGGCCGGGATCGCGCCGTAGTGGCTTGAGACGAAATCCATGATGCCGAACGACAGGCACTCGACCTGAGGCAGGGCGGCGATGTCGTAGGCCTCGCGCAGCGCGCCGTGGGTCTCGATCAATACGTGCACCGGCAGGTTGGTCGGTCCGGCGCTCCGGCGGCCGGCGGCCTGGGCGTGCTGGTTGATCAGGTCGATCGCGCGGGCGACTTCGATCGCGCTTTCCACCTTGGGCAGCACCACATACGCCAGGCGTTGCGCCGCGCCGCCGACGATGAACTCGACGTCCTTCGCAAAATGGGGGCTGGCCGGGTCGTGCAGGCGCGCGCCGATGCGGTCGAAACGGTTGTCGTCGCTGTTGACCATCTGCGCCACCAGGATGGCGTGCTCCAGTTCGCTGCCGGCAGCGGCGCCGTCCTCGCAGTCGAAGGTGATGTCGAACAGGGGGCCAAGCTCTTGTTGCAGGGCCATCGATTTACGCATCAGCTTCTCGGAGCCGGCGTAGTGGTCGCAGGCGGGGAGAAGGAGCGGCTGGCGTTTGCCCTGGAATAAAACCTCGGAAGGGTGCATATCTCTCACAACATAAAAACGGCCGTGCCGCTTGAACGGCACGGCGCGGTTGGCGCACGGCGACTGCCGCGCGCCAGGTTCAGGCTCAGCCCAGCAGGTGAGCGACGCCGGCTTTTTCTTCTTCCAGCTCTTTCAGGGTCAGGTTGATGCGCTCTTGCGAGAAGGCATCGATATCCAGGCCCTGGACGATGGTGTACTCGCCGTTCTCGGTCGTGACCGGGAAGCCGAACATGGTGCCTTCCGGGATGCCGTAGGAACCATCCGAAGGAATACCCATGGTGGTCCACTTGCCGTTAGTGCCCAGCACCCAGTCACGCACGTGGTCGATGGCGGCGTTGGCGGCCGACGCTGCCGACGACAGGCCGCGCGCTTCGATGATGGCGGCGCCGCGCTTGCCGACGGTCGGCAGGAAGGTGTTGGCGTTCCATTCCTGGTCGTTGATCAGGTCCTTGATCGACTCGCCGCCGGCGGTGGCGAAGCGGTAGTCGGCGTACATGGTCGGCGAGTGGTTGCCCCACACGATCATCTTCTCGATGTCCTTGACGGCCTTGCCGGTCTTGGCCGCCACTTGCGACAGGGCGCGGTTGTGGTCCAGGCGCAGCATGGCGGTGAAGTTCTTGGCCGGCAGGTTCGGGGCCGATTTCATCGCGATGTAGGCGTTGGTGTTGGCCGGGTTGCCGACCACCAGCACTTTCACGTTGCGCGAAGCGACGGCGTCCAGGGCCTTGCCCTGCACGGTGAAGATCTGGGCGTTGGCTTCGAGCAGGTCCTTGCGCTCCATGCCCGGGCCGCGCGGGCGGGCGCCGACCAGCAGGGCGACGTCGGCGTCCTTGAACGCGGTCATCGGGTCGGCGTGGGCGGTCATGCCTTCGAGCAGCGGGAACGCGCAGTCGTCGATTTCCATCATCACGCCCTTGAGCGCCTTCTGTGCCTTCTCGTTGTCGATCTCGAGCAGCTGAAGGATGACCGGCTGGTCCTTGCCCAGCATGTCGCCGCTGGCGATGCGGAACAGCAGGGAATAGCCGATCTGGCCGGCCGCGCCGGTGACGGCGACGCGCATTGGGGTTTTAGCCATGATGAATCTCCAAAGTGGGAATGAATACGGTTTGCGCCGAGGTCGACGCCGAGCATACGCCTGTTTGGCTACAAGTTGCTTCACCGCGGTTTGATGAAGCTGCAATGATACCAAAAGCGCACTTCAAGCCTTCAAGGTCGAAAGTCGGGTGTCGCGCGCGTACAATGATGTCAAGAGTGGCGCCGACTCCCGGTCGGCCATGAGTGTATTCCTCTGCCGTTTGGTCTGTCAATTCAATATCATATGTCTTATATAAGACACATATCTAAAGACCTCTAATACTGGACGGTCATGCACTTTTGTGGTGAAATCGCGGTCTATGAATTCCGCCCCGTCCAATCCGGCCGTTGATCCTGTCAGCAGTGGCTCGCCGTCGTTCCGGCCCCTCTATCAGCAGATCAAGGCGCTGATCACCCAGAGCCTGCAGGCCGGTGAATGGAAGCCTGGCGAACTCATGCCGAGCGAAGTCGAGCTGGCGGCCCGTTTCAAGGTCAGCCAGGGCACCGTGCGCAAGGCAATCGACGAACTGGCTGCCGAGAACCTCGTGCTGCGGCGCCAGGGCAAGGGCACGTTCGTTGCCAGCCACGCCGAAGAGCGCGCCCATTTCCGCTTCCTGCGACTGATGCCGGACGAAGGCGTCCCCCATCATCCCGAGAACCGTTTCCTTGAAGTCAAGCGTACTCGTGCGCCGGCCGAGGTCGCGCGCCTGCTCGAGCTCAAGTCGGGCGACGCCGTGGTCTACATCAAGCGCGTGCAATCGTTCGACGGCCAGCCGACCATCCTGGAAGAGCTGTGGCTGCCGGGTCAGCTGTTCAAGGGCCTGAGCGCGGAGCGGCTGCAGGAATACAAGGGGCCGATGTACGGCCTGTTCGAGACGGAATTCGGCACGCGCATGATCCGCGCGACCGAGAAGATCCGGGCGGTGTCGGCCGACGCGGCCACGGCCGAGCACCTGAAGGTGGCGCCCGGCACGCCGCTGCTGTGCGGCGAGCGGGTGTCGTTCACCTACGGTGACAAGGCCGTCGAGCTGCGCCGCGAACTGTACTCGACCGCAAGCCACCATTATTTGAACGAATTGTCGTGAGGAGAATAAAGCAGAAAACGGTCAGGTAGAAATTCTCTGTTTTCTGTCTTTTCGAATAATTCGGAAAATAGCCGGATGGGATAGGCCCCCTCTGCGGCGATTGCGCGAATGCGATTAAAATATATTGGTTTTGGGTACGCGACGGACATGACCCGGTTCGCCGCCCGCTGTCCCGCTGGCCTGGTCCCAGTTTCCCGGACCAGGCCGTGAAATCGGCAAGAATGCAGGGTTCATACAAAAATTTGTCTTAAATGGGAGGTGTACCATCATGTCGGAAGCCGTGAGAGAAGCAAGCAAGAAAGGGCGGCCGGTGTATCGCAACGTCGGAATCGGCGATATCACGACGAAATATCGCATGCCGCCATCGGCGATCGTGTCGATCCTGCACCGCGTCAGCGGCGCCGGGTTGTTCCTGATGCTGCCATTCCTGCTGTATTTGTTCCAGCAGAGCCTGCTGTCGGAATCGTCGTTCGGCTATTTCGCCGGCATCGTGTCGCTGCCGCTCGTCAAGATCATCCTGCTCGGCCTGTCGTGGGCTTACCTGCACCATTTCGTCGCCGGCATCCGCCACCTGTTCATGGACAATCACTTTGCCCTGGACAAGGACGCTGCCCAATCGACCGCGCGCTGGGTGCTGATCATCAGCCTGCTGCTGACCGCGCTGGTCGGCATGAAACTGTTCGGAGTGTTTTAAATCATGGCAACCAAGAATAATATCGGCCCACGCCGCATGGTCGTCGGCGCCCACTACGGCTTCCGCGACTGGCTGGCGCAGCGCGTCACCGCCATCGTCATGGCGATCTACACGGTCGTCCTGCTGGTCTCCTTCCTGACCGGCCAGAATTTTACTTATGAAGGCTGGGCCGGCCTGTTCTCGAAACAGTGGTTCAAGCTGTTCTCGCTGGTGACCTTCCTGGCGCTGTACTACCACGCCTGGGTCGGCATCCGTGACATCTGGATGGACTACGTCAAGAACGCAGGCCTGCGCCTGCTGCTCCAGCTCGCGACGATCTTCTGGCTGATCGCCTGCGCCGCCTGGACCGTGCAAATTCTGTGGAGTGTGTAATCGTGGCAGCAATCAAAACCGCAATTCCTACCCGTCGCTTTGACGCGGTCATCGTTGGCGCCGGCGGTTCCGGCATGCGCGCATCGCTGCAACTGGCCGAAGCCGGCCTGAACGTCGCGGTCCTGTCGAAGGTCTTCCCGACCCGTTCGCACACCGTTGCGGCGCAGGGCGGCATCGGCGCCTCGCTGGGCAATATGAGCGAGGACGACTGGTACTGGCACATGTTCGACACCGTGAAAGGTGGCGACTACCTGGGCGACCAGGATGCGATCGAATTCATGTGCCGCGAAGCCCCAAAGGTCGTCTACGAGCTCGAGCATTTCGGCATGCCGTTCGACCGCAACCCGGACGGCACCATCTACCAGCGCCCGTTCGGCGGCCACACCGCGAACTTCGGCGAGAAGCCGGTCCAGCGCGCCTGCGCCGCGGCCGACCGCACCGGCCACGCGCTGCTGCACACGCTGTACCAGCGTAATGTCCGCGCCCGCACCCACTTCTTCGTCGAGTGGATGGCCCTGGACCTGATCCGCGACGCCGACGGCGACGTGGTCGGCGTGATGGCCCTGGAAATGGAAACCGGCGACGTGATGATCCTGGAAGCGAAGACCACCATCTTCGCCACCGGCGGCGCAGGCCGCATCTTCGCCGCATCGACCAACGCGTTCATCAACACCGGCGACGGCATGGGCATGGCGGCGCGCGCCGGCCTGCCGCTGCAAGACATGGAGTTCTGGCAGTTCCACCCGACCGGCGTCTCGGGCGCCGGCGTCCTGATCACCGAGGGCGTGCGCGGCGAGGGCGGTATCCTGATCAACTCGAACGGCGAACGCTTCATGGAGCGCTATGCGCCGACCCTGAAGGACCTGGCGCCGCGCGACTTCGTGTCGCGTTCGATGGACCAGGAGATCAAGGAAGGCCGCGGCTGCGGTCCCAATAAAGACCACGTGCTGCTCGACCTGCGCCACATCGGCAAGGACACCATCGAGAAGCGCCTGCCTTCGATCCTGGAAATCGGCCACAAGTTCGCCAACGTCGACGCGACCAAGGAACCGATTCCGGTCGTCCCGACCATCCACTACCAGATGGGCGGCATCCCGACCAATATCCACGGCCAGGTGGTCGCGCCCGACGGCACCGGCGGACAGAAGATCGTCAACGGCCTGTACGCGATCGGCGAATGCGCCTGCGTGTCGGTGCACGGCGCGAACCGCCTGGGCACCAACTCGCTGCTCGACCTGGTGGTGTTCGGCCGCGCGGCCGGCAACCACGTGGTGGCCTCGAACCTGAAGCAGAAGTCGAACAAGCCGATGCCAGCGGACGCGGCCGACTTCGCCCTGGCGCGCCTGAACAAGCTTGAATCCTCGGTCGGTGGCGAAAAAGTGCAGCACGTCGCCAACGACATCCGCGCCACCATGCAGAAATACTGCGGCGTGTTCCGTACCCAGGAACTGCTGGAGACGGGCGTCAAGGAAATCATGAAGCTCGACGAGCGCCGCAAGCACGTGTCGTTCCAGGACAAGTCGAAGGTGTTCAACACCGCCCGCGTGGAAGCGCTGGAACTCGACAACCTGATCGAGACCGCCAAGGCGACCATCGTGTCGGCGGCGGCGCGTCCGGAATCGCGCGGCGCCCACGCCCACAGCGACTACCCGAACCGCGACGACGAGAACTGGATGAAGCACACGCTGTTCTTCTCGGAAGGCAATCGCCTCGAGTACAAGCCCGTGGTGCAAAAACCGCTGACCGTCGACACCTTCAAGCCGAAGGCCCGTACTTTCTAATATTTTCCATGGCCGGAACCGACGTTCCGGCCCAGAACAGGTAATGAAATGGCACGCACCGTCCAACTGAAAATCTACCGCTACGATCCGGACAAGGATTCGAAGCCATACATGCAAGACGTGACCGTCGAGCTGAAAGACACCGACAAGATGCTGCTGGATGCCCTGCAGCGCATCAAGTCGGACGTCGACGACTCGCTGGCCCTGCGCCGCTCGTGCCGCGAAGGCGTGTGCGGTTCGGACGCGATGAACATCAACGGCAAGAACGGCCTGGCCTGCACCACCAACCTGAACGAGTTGACCCAGCCGATCGTGCTGCGTCCGCTGCCGGGCTTGCCGGTGGTGCGCGACCTGATCGTCGACATGACCAACTTCTTCAAGCAGTACCACTCGGTCAAGCCGTACCTGATCAACGACTCGATCAAGCCCGAGAAAGAGCGCCTGCAGTCGCCCGAAGAGCGCGAAGAGCTCGACGGCCTGTACGAGTGCATCCTGTGCGCCTGCTGCTCGACCTCGTGCCCGTCGTTCTGGTGGAACCCGGACAAGTTCGTCGGCCCGGCCGGCCTGCTGCAGGCCTACCGCTTCATCGCCGACTCGCGCGACGAAGCGACCAACGAGCGCCTGGACAACCTGGAAGACCCGTACCGCCTGTTCCGCTGCCACTCGATCATGAACTGTACGGATGTGTGCCCGAAAGGCCTGAATCCGAACAAGGCGATCGGCAAGATCAAGGAACTGCTGGTTCGTCGCGCCATTTGATGGTCGCGTAGCGCATGCGGCGGCCGGCATGGCGCCGCATGCGGTGTGCAGACGTGCGTATAACGGCGTGGTGTTTCGAGCGCCGGTTGAACGCGTCGGCGGGGGACCCGCCAACCCTACGATCGGTATATTGCCGTAGGGTTGGCGGCTCTGCCGCCGACGCGTTCAGCGAACGTGTGCATACTCGTGTCGGCCCAACCATGCCGAAGCAATACAGTAAAAGTACCGTACTGCCGAATCGCGGCAGCCGGGGTATGATGTCGAACCAACAACGGACTCTAGTGTGAAACCTAGTGCAAATGCGCATCAAGCCGATCCCGCCAACCGTGCCCGCCTGCGTTGGCGCGCACGCCGGGGATTGCTCGAGAACGATCTGATTCTCACGCGCTTCCTGGACGCGCACGAAGAAGAACTGACCGACGAAGAGGTCGATGCGCTGACCCGTCTGCTCGATCTGGCGGACAACCCGTTGATGGACCTGCTGCTGGGACGCTCCGAGCCTTCCGGCGAGGTCGACCTGCCGCATGTGCGTGCCTTGCTGGCGCGGTTGCGGCAAGCGTAAGCGAAATTGGGCATCCGGTCTGCCTCGCGGGCTGGTCGCGGCGCCCTCCGGTTTCGTTTTATTTTGTAGACCCACTCCCACAAGAAGGAAGTGCCATGAACATCTCTGATACCAAAGCCACCCTGTCGTTCTCGGACGGCAGCCCGTCGGTCGACATGCCGATCTACAAGGGCACCATCGGCCCGGACGTCATCGACATCCGCAAGCTGTACGGCCAGACCGGCAAGTTCACCTACGATCCTGGCTTCATGTCGACCGCCGCTTGCAACTCGAGCATCACCTACATCGACGGTGACAAGGGCGAGCTGCTGTACCGCGGCTACCCGATCGAGCAACTGGCCGTCAACTGCGACTTCCTGGAGACCTGCTACCTGCTGCTGAACGGCGAACTGCCGAACGCCGAGCAGAAAGAGAAGTTCAACGACACCGTGACCAAGCACACGATGATCCACGAGCAGATGCAATTCTTCTTCCGTGGCTTCCGTCGCGACGCGCATCCGATGTCGGTGCTGGTCGGCACCGTCGGCGCGCTGGCGTCGTTCTACCACGACTCGCTGGACATCAACGACGCCAAGCAGCGCGAAATCTCGGCGATCCGCCTGATCGCCAAGCTGCCGACCCTGGTCGCGATGGCCTACAAATACAATGTCGGCCAGCCGTTCATGTATCCGCGCAACGACCTGTCGTACAGCGCCAACTTCATGTACATGATGTTCGGCAATCCGTGCGAAGAGTACAAGGTCAACGACGTGCTGGTGCGCGCGCTGGACCGCATCCTGATCCTGCACGCGGACCACGAGCAGAATGCGTCGACCTCGACCGTCCGCCTGGCCGGTTCGTCGGGCGCCAACCCGTTCGCCTGTATCGCCGCCGGCATCGCCTGCCTGTGGGGCCCGGCGCACGGCGGCGCGAACGAAGCCGCGCTGAACATGCTGAAGGAAATCGGCACCGTCGACAACATCCCTGCCTTCATCGAGAAGGTCAAGGACAAGAACTCGGGCGTGAAGCTGATGGGCTTCGGTCACCGCGTGTACAAGAACTTCGACCCACGCGCCAAGCTGATGCGCGAAACCTGCCACGAAGTGCTCAACGAGCTCGGCCTGCAGGACGACCCGCTGTTCAAGCTGGCAATGGAACTGGAAAAGATCGCCCTGAACGACGAATACTTCGTGTCGCGCAAGCTGTACCCGAACGTCGACTTCTACTCGGGCATCGTGCAGTCGGCCCTGGGTATCCCGGTCTCGCTGTTCACCGGCATCTTCGCCATGGCCCGCACCATCGGCTGGATCGCCCAGTGGAACGAAATGATCGCCGATCCGGAGCAGAAGATCGGCCGTCCACGTCAGCTGTTCATCGGTTCGCCGGTGCGCGACGTGCCGAGCATCGACAAGCGTTAATCACAACGCGGTGTCATCGGAAAGCGGGCCTTGGCCCGCTTTTTTTTTTATGGTGCTGTCCTGTTTAGCTGTGGATGAGCATTGATCTACTGAGCTGATGCGCGGTCCAATTCCGGTCGTCATCGATCGGGAGCGTACGATGAAAGCGCCGCAGTTTGCGCAACTGTTCGCCCAGCTGCCAAAGCTGAACCAGCCACAGCGCTGGCAGGTGCTCGCCGCTCTCGTCAGCAAGGCAGCTGCCAGCAAGTAAGCAAGTAAGCAAGTAAGCAAGTAAGCAAGTAAGTAAGTAAGTAAGTAAGTAAGTAAGTAAGTAAGTAAGTAAGTAAGCGTTGAGGCCAGCCGCCGGTTGACTGGAAAACAAAGCGCGCTATACTGGGCTAATCGTCTCAGCCGACCGCCATGAATCCATTCCGCCTGCCACCGTTTGACGCCGCATCGCCCCTGGGCGATGGTGGCGTTCGCGTGCGCGTGGCAGCGCGCCGAGCGGCGCATCTTTCCAGCCTCGACCTCGCCCGGCTTTCCCTGGCTCGGTGAGGAACCACGGCAGGCCAGCGCCTGTCCATCCTCCCGGGCCGCCTCCATCTACTGCATCGCCGCATCGATCATGCGGCGCCGTCATCAATCTTGACCTTATCCGGTCATTTTGTGGAGAACACATGAAACCATCCATCGTCGTATCCTGGCTCGACCTCGAGCGTCTCGAACGCATCCTCGACCGTCTCCCCGCCGCGCAAGCCACTGCGCGCGACGCCCTGCTGGACGAACTCGGGCGTGCTGAAATGGTCGAGCCGTGGGAGATGCCGCCCGACGTCGTCACCATGAATTCGCGCGTGCGTTTTCGCTTCGCCGGCTCGGACGAAGACGTGACCATGACCCTGAGCTATCCGAAGGACATGAAGGACAGCGGCGAGCAGCTGTCCGTGCTGACCCCGGTCGGCACGGCCCTGCTGGGCCTGCGCATCGGCGCCAGCATCACCTGGCAGCGCCCGGGCGGCGGCACCTTCGAAGCCACCGTGCTCGACATCGACTACCAGCCGGAGCGGGCGGGCGAGCTGCACCGGTAGCAGGCGTGGGCGTGGTGTTGCTTACACATTTGCATGTGTACAATAACCGCGCTCACACTCCATCGAAGGGATCTTTCGTGAAACGCTTCCTGACCGCCTGCTTCCTGTGCCTGGGTTTGATCGGCGCCGCCAATGCTGCCAATGCCGCCACCGATGCCGAGCTGACGAAGCAGGTCAATGCCTTCGTCGACGAGTGGCATGACGACGCCGCCAACACGCGGATGGCCTATTTCGACAAGATCGCCAAGGACGGCGTCTACATCGGCACCGACCGCAGCGAGCTGTGGACCCGCGACGAATTCAAGGCCTGGTCGAAGAAGTATTTCGACGCCAGGTCGGCCTGGACGTTCAAGGCCACCCGTCGCCACGTCTATGCGTCCGCCGACAAGTCGCTGATCTGGTTCGACGAATTGCTCGACACCAGGAACATGGGCCATGCGATGGCAAGCGGCGTGATCCGCAAGACGGCGAAGGGTTTCGAGATCGTTCACTATCAACTCTCGCTGGCGGTGCCGAACGAGGTGATCGACCAGGTCACCGGCATCATCGCCGGGCACGAAAAGAAGAAGTAGGGTGGACGCGTCTACCGTCCGCACGTCCAGGTGCACGCAGGATTTGAACGCGTGGACGGTGAGCCGTCCACCCGACGCAATTTACCTAGATTGAGCGACGCCACTTGAAACTTCCGTATATCGGCCGCTTCGCCCCATCGCCCTCCGGTCCGCTGCACGCCGGCTCGCTGGTGGCGGCGCTGGCCAGCTACCTCGACGCGCGCTGGCACGGGGGCGCCTGGCTGGTGCGCATCGAAGACATCGACGAGGGCCGCAGCGTGCCTGGCGCGGCCGAGGGCATGCTGGCGCTGCTCGATGCGCTCGGCATGCATGCCGACGGCGAAGTCGTCTGGCAGAGCCGGCGCAAGCGCCTGTACCAGGCCGCCGCGGAGCGCATCGCGCAAGACACCTATCCCTGCGGCTGCAACCGGCGCGAGATTGCCGATTCGCGCCTGGGCTTCGCGCCCGACGGCGCGGCGATCTATGCCGGCACCTGCCGCCACGGGCTGGGCCCGGGCCGCGCCATGCGCAGCCTGCGCGTGCGCGTGCCCGAGGCCGGCCATGATGAAATCACCTTCATCGACCGGTTCGCGGGCAAGGTCACGCAGCACCTGGCGCTCGACTCGGGCGACTTTCTGCTCAAGCGCGCCGACGGGTTCTGGGCCTATCAGCTGGCGGTGGTGGTGGACGATGCGGAGCAGGGCGTCACCGACGTCGTGCGCGGCGCCGACCTGCTCGACTCGACGCCGCGCCAGATCTACCTGCAGCGCCTGCTTGGCGTGCCGACGCCGCGCTACCTGCACGTGCCGGTGGTGCGCAATGAAAACGGTGAAAAGTTGTCGAAACAGACCGGTGCGCTGGCGGTGACGGCGGGGGACGAGCCCGCGGCCGTCGCCGCACTGCTGGATGCGGCGCGCTTTCTCGATCTGGATCTTGCGTTCGGGTTGGCGCCGCCGCGCTCGCGCGACGAGTTCTGGCAGGCCGCGATCCCGGCCTGGGGCCGCCTGCTGGCGCGCCGCGCAGGCGCCGGGCCCTAAGTACTCACCCATAAATAAATCTGTTTTTGGCTGCCAGAACCGGCGCGTTGCTGCGTTGGCTCGTGCTTGCAGTGCTCGCACTGCGGCGCAGTCGCCGCCTTGCACCGCATCCGGTTCTGTTTGCCAAAATTCACATTTATTTCCGGCTGAGTACTTAGATCGCCCGCCGTGGCTGCGGCATGACGCGGCGCCGCGCCAGCAGCGTCAGCACGCCCAGTCCCATCCCCATCATCGCCCAGGTGCCCGGTTCCGGAATCGGCGCCGCGACCGCGAAGCCGCGGATTTCGCCGTCCGGATAAGCGGTGCTGTGGATGTTGAGGTAAGCCTGGTCGCCGTTGAACGCATTGATGAGCGCCCCGCTTGCCAGCTGCGGCGTGCCGCCGTTGGCCGCGAGGAAGTCCGGATCGTAGACGGCCGGGTTGCCCAGGTCGAAGGCGGCGGAATAGGAACCGGCCGTCACGTCCAGCGGGAAGTCCGTGAGGGGGATGGCGACCGGCGCCACGCCGCGGAAGGCATCCACCGTGCAGCAATGGATGTGGGCGCTGATGGTCGGCGCGGACAGGTCGCGGAACGGCACCTCGGCGCGCAGGATGAGGTCGTCGATCTCGAAGCTTGATACGCTCGACCCGGGCGAGCCGTTGGGTATCTCTTCGGCGGGGCCGCTGGCAACCGCGCGGTAATAAACCGGCGCGGCCTGGCTGGTGGCGGCGACCAAGGTCGACGCGGCCAGCGCTAACACGGTGAGGACTCGTTTCATGGTAGACCTCCTGATCAGGAAAGAAACCAATCGCGCCGCCGAATTGGCAGCGGTGCCCAAAAAATTAGCACAGGAGGCGTGGCCCGCCCACACCGTACGGGTAGTAAAAGGCTGTTGAGAAATCTCGGCCGTTCAGGCAAGCGCGCTGCGGCAAGTTACGGCCAGGCTATTCTGGATTGCGCAGAACGCTGATCCGCCCGTCCGCTTCGAGAAAGGCGCATTTCATCCTGGGCCGGGGGCAGTCGGCTTCGCGCAGCGCTTCCTCGACATCGCTCTCGGAAAGACGGCAGCGCTTCATGACTTTTTCGAAGAACACGCCGTCGCGGCCAATCAGCACCGGGCTTCCTTCGATGAGTTCCTCGAGTTTCTTGTTGCGCGACGTGAGGAAGGCGAACAGCACGGTCAGCGCGACGAGGGTCGCGGCGATGATGAGGCCGCCGAGCAGCGATTCGTCGCCGCCGGTCATCGAGTTCGACACCGCTTCCGACAGCAGCATCACCACCAGCAGGTCGAACGGCGTGAACTGGCCGACGGTGCGGCGGCCCGACAGGCGCATCATGACCAGCAATGCGCAATACACGATGGCGCCGCGCGCAATGAATTCCCACCAAGGAAGATCGAGATCGAGCATGAGCCCTCCGCAGGCATGAGTCTGTTCAGTCAATTCTAATCACTTTGTTAACAATTCACCGTTCAAGCGTGCGTGTGCTTCCAGTCAGCAGTTCTCCCTCAGGTATGATGTTCCTTTCAGTCAGCTCCAGCGCGCACTGTTTCGTCCATGGACTTCCGTCAGATTCATTATTTCATTTCCCTGTACGAAGAAGGCACGGTCACCCGCGCGGCGCACCGTCTTCATATCGTGCAGCCGGCGTTGAGCATGCAGATCGGCCGGCTCGAAGAGCATCTCGGCCAGAAGCTGTTCGAGCGCACCAAGAACGGCATGGTGCCGACCGACGCGGCGCGCCAGATGTACCGGCTGTTTTTGCCGATCATGCGCGACTTCTCGAACGCCGAGGCGCAGATGCTGAGCAGCGAAGGAGACATCCGCGGGCATGTCAATATCGGCCTGATCGCTTCCATCACGCAGGGCGTGCTGGTCGACACGCTCGGCGCGTTTTCACGCCAGTATCCCGGGGTCGACGTGTCGGTCAGCGACGGCTACACCAGCGTACTGGCGGACCGGGTCGCGGAAGGGCGACTCGACGCGGCCATCGTCAACAAGCCGCGTCGTCTGCTTGCGCTCGACGTCGAACACATCATCGATGAAGAAATGGTGCTGATCGTCGGTCAGCGGTTCGAGGGCAGCCTGTCGCCTTGCCTGACGCTGCGCGAGATGGCGGGGAGCGGGCTCGATCTGGTGCTGCCGACCCGCGGCCACGGCTTGCGCGCCAATATCGACAGCTTTTTCGAGAGCGAGAACATCGAGCTGGCGCCCAAGTTCGAGATCGATTCGCTGGTCGCGACGATCAAGCTGGTGGAACAGACCCGGATGGCGAGCATCGTGCCGCGCGTGGCGGTGCACCGGCAGCTCTACGACGGCAGCCTGCGCGCCCACAGCATCGTCTCGCCGCGCCTGGTGCGGCGCGTGGTGAGCGTGTCCAATCCCCGGCGGCCGCTCAGTCCGGCCACCAGGCTGTTCATTTCGATGCTGGCGGCGAACCTGCGTTTGCGCGCGCCTGGCGCCGGCGCGGACACGCCCGACACCGGGGCCTAGGCCAGCCCCGGCGCCGGGAAGCGCCTGGCTCAGAAGTGGTGGCGCAGGCCCATCATGACGCCGGTCTGCGCCATGCCGACCCCGACCGTGCCGCCGGCATCCAGGGCCACCGCCGACGCGCCGTCGTTGTCCATGTGGCCCAACGAGGCGTAGACGTGGCTGCGCTTGGACAGGGAATACGTCAGCCGCGCCACCAGCATCGACACGTCGGACGGCGAGTCCTTGAGGTCGCGCCTGGCCCACTGGGCGTCGAGCGTGAACGGTCCCATCGGATGGCTCGCACCGACGTACCACAGGTTCGACAGCGACTGGCCGGTGGCGGCGTCGGTGTCACGGTGGATGACGCCGGCGCCGAGGCGGGTGGTTCCCAGCATCAGGTAGCCATTCAGGGTGGTGCGCACATCGCTACGCGCGCTGCTGGTCAGGCCGAAGGCGGCGCCGCTGTTGCCATGCAATTTGTCGTAAGAGCCGATCACGCCCCACTGTTTGGTGTCCCAGCCCAGCAGGGCCGTGTACTGGCGGCAGGCCTTGGCGTCGCCCGCCACTTCTCCGGCGCAGTTGGTGGCGGCCGGCCCGCCGGCGCTGGAGGCGTCGCGGCCGAAACTCCAGGTGGCGCCCGCCACCAGGTTGCCGAAATTGCCCATGTAACCGATCGCGTTGTCGGAGCGCGCGTTCGGCAGGTAGCCGTCGATGCTGCTGATGGCAAACAGGTTCGGCCCCATCACGTCGGTCTTGATGGTCGCGATGTACGTCATATTGACCTGGCGCCCGACCGTCAGCGTGCCCCAGTCGCTTTTCAGGCCGACGTGGGCGGCGCGGCCGAACAGGCGGTTGCCCTGGCCGAGCGCGCCGGTGTCCATGGCCAGGCCGCTTTCCAGCACGAAGAAGGCTTGCAGGCCGCCACCCAAGTCTTCGGTGGCGCGAAAGCCGATGCGCGACGGGAAGGAGCCGGTCAGCGACGGCACCTTGGTGATCGAGTCGCCCTCGGCGTCGGCATTGGTGGTGTGGACGACGCCGCTGTCGACGATGCCGTAGATCTGGACCGCGGATTGCGCGCTGGCGCTGGACGCGGCGATGCTGCAGGCGAGCGCGAGCGCGCCTCTGGTGAGGTGGTGCATGGTGTCTCCAGTTGTTGTAGTTTTATGGTGCGGTGTTCAGAGCAGGCCCGCGTCCCGGAAGATGTGCTTGGTTTCCAGGAAGTCCGCCAGTCCTTCATAGCCATGCAGGCGGCCGATGCCGCTGCGCCGGTATCCTCCGGTTTCGGCTTCCGCGAACAGGCGGTTGTGGTCGTTGATCCAGACCGTGCCGTTGCGCAGGGCGCGCGCCAGGCGCATGCCGCGGTCGCCGTCGCCGGTCCAGACGCTGGCCGACAGGCCGAATACGGTGTCGTTGGCGCGCGCCACCGCCTGCTTTTCGTCCTCGAAGCGTTCCAGCACCACGAACGGTCCGAAGATCTCCTCCTGCGTGAAGAACGCCGAGGCGTCGGCATGCGCCACCAGCGTGGGCGTCATGAAGTGCCCGCCGGCAGGCATGCCGTCGGGCCGGCCGCCGCGCAGCACGACTTCGTCGCACAGGTCCAGCGCGCGCGCCACGTCGGCCGACACGCGCAGGTGGGCGTCGGCGTCGATCAGCGGTCCCATGCCGGCGCCCGGCGTCGTTCCCGGCGCGACCACGATCGCCGCCAGCGCGTCCCTGAGCGCGTCCTTCATGGCGTCGTAGCAGGCGGCGTGCACCAGCACGCGGCGGGCCGCGGTGCACTGCTGGCCCGAGATGATCGTCGCCGCGGTCGCCAGCCGGCGCGCGACCGCCCCGACGTCGGCGTCGGGGAACACCAGGCAGCTCGACTTGCCGCCGAGCTCGAGCGACAGCTTCTTCATGGTCGGCGCGGCCGCGGCCATGATGCGCTGGCCGGTCAGGTTCGAGCCGGTGAAGCTCAGCACGTCCACGTCGGCCGAGGTGGTCAGTTCCTGGGCGGCCTCGCTGCCCTGTTCCAGCACCAGGTTCAGCACGCCGCGCGGCAGCAGCTCGACCGCAGCCAGTTCGTGCAGGACGGCGGCGCTGATCTGCGCGGTCTGGTGCGCGGGCTTGACCACGACCGTGCAGCCCGCCGCCAGCGCCGGCGCCAGCGACCGGATCAGCAGCACGATCGGCGCGTTCCACGGGATGATCAGGGCGGCCACGCCGGCCGCTTCGCGCAGCGTCGCCGAATAGGCGCCCGGCTCGACTTCCATGAAATGGCCGGGAATGTGGCGCGCAAGACCCGCGTAATAACGGATCTCCGAGATGGCCGCCGCCATTTCGCCGCGCGCCTGGGGCAGCACCTTGCCGTTCTCCAGGGTCAGCAGGGACGCAAGTCCAGTGCACCGCTCCAGGCGGTCGGCCCATTGCAGCAGCACCATCTGGCGCTGGCGCGCATCGTGGGCCCAGTGCGATTCGTCGAAGGCCCGGCGCGCGCTGGCGATGGCGCGCCGGGCGTCGTCCTTTGTACTCGCGGCGAAGCGGCCGATGACGGCGCCGCTGGCCGGATCGTGGCTGGCGCCGGTGGCGCCGCCAGCCGCGTCCTGCCACTCGCCGTCGATGTAGTTCCGTGCGTGCAGATCGCTCATGTAGGCGCTCTCCCCGCTCAAGTGCCGTTGAACACCGGAGGACGCTTGGCGTGGAATGCCTCGACGCCCTCGCGGAAGTCGTTCGACGAACGCAGGCGGCTGTAGCAGTGGCCCTCCAGCTCGATGGCGATCGACAGCGGCGAATCCTCGGTATCGTTCAGCAGCTTCTTGGCGGTGCGCTGGGCGATCGGCGAGAACGCGCGCAGTTCGTCGACCAGGCGGTCGGTGGCCGCTTCCAGTTCGGCGTCGGGCACGCATTCGGTGGCCACGCCCCAGTCGTAGGCCTGCTGGCCAGGGATGCGGCGCGAACGCATCACGATGTCCTTGGTGCGGGTGATGCCGACCATCTTCTGCAGGCGCGCCGAACCGCCCGAGCCCGGGATCTGGCCCAGCTTCTGTTCCGGCAGCGCGTAGAAGGTGGTGTCGGTGACCAGGCGGAAGTCGCAGGCCAGCGAGATCTCGAAGCCGACGCCGAAGCAGAAGCCGCGATTGGCGGCGATCACCGGCTTGCTGCAGCGGGTCGGGGCGGCGACGTTCCAGGCCAGCTTCGACACGTGCTCGGGGCTCGCCTCCAGGAAGCCGCGGATGTCGCCGCCGCTCGAGAAATGCTGGCCGTCGGCGCGCAGCACGATCACGCGCACGCGCTCGTCTTCGTCGAGCGACTCGAACACCAGGCGCAACTGCTCGCGCTGGGTCATCGAGATGATGTTGAACGGGCCGTTCGACAGGATGATGTCGGCGCGCTGGCGCCCGGCGTCGATCTCGACCCGGAAGCCTTCGAGATTTGCCAGCAGGCTATGGGCGGGGTGGTTCAGTTGGGTCATGTGGTTCTCCTGGTGTTATCGGTTGTATGGTTAGAATCTGTCCGTGCGCGCAGCGCCGTCGGCGCCGGCCCTGGCCATGCCTTCCCAGCGCTTCACGAGGCCCTGGTGCGGCAGGTCGAACAGGTCGAGCAGGCGCCCGACGGTGTGGTCGACCAGCTCGTCGAGCGAGTCTGGCCGGGTGTAAAAGGCGGGCACCGGCGGGAACACGATCCCGCCCATTTCGGTCACCGCCGTCATGTTGCGCAGGTGCGCGAGATTGAGCGGCGTCTCGCGCGCCACCAGCACCAGCTTGCGGCGCTCCTTGAGCACCACGTCCGCGGCGCGCGTGACGAGGTTGTCGGCCAGCCCGTGGGCGATGCCCGCCAGCGTCTTCATCGAACACGGCGCCACGACCATGCCGGCCGAGCGGAACGAGCCGCTGGCGATGGTGGCGCCGATGTCCTTCACGTTGTGCACCACGTCGGCCAGCGCCTCGATGTCGGCGCGCCGCAGGTCGAGCTCCTGCTGCGCGGTCATCACGCCGGACGCCGACATCACCAGGTGGGTCTCGGCGACGCCGGAGGCGCGCAGGTGCTGCAGCAGGCGCACGCCGTACACCGCGCCGCTGGCGCCGGTGATCGCGACGATCAGGCGCGGTCGGTTCATGCGCGCACCGCCGCGTCGCTCCAGTTGATCGTGGCGCCGCGTACTATTTCCTGGTCGAGATCGATCTCGCGCTCGCCGGGAATGGCGACCTTGGTGAAGACGTGGCCGTGGTAGGCCACCGGCTTGGTCGCGTCCAGCCCCATCTTGGCGCTGATTCCCTGCAGGTGCGGCGGCGCGACCTCGCCGTCGTGCATCTGGCCGATCGTGGTCGAGGGATCGAGCGCCGAACCCTGGGCACCGGCGATGACGATCAGGTCGCGGTCGGCCTGGAAGCGCGTGGCCACCGCCCATTCGACCTGCTGCGGGTCGTGCACGTCGACGTCATCGTCGACGATCGTGACCTGCTTGATGTCGTAGTGGGCGCCGAAGGCGCCGAGGATCACGTTGCGCGGCTCGCCTTCGCGCAGCTTGCGGAACTTGACGAACAGGTGGTAACGGCCGACGCCGCCGACCGACAGGTGCACGTCCAGCACGTTCGGGAAGCTGCGTTGCAGGTGCGCCAGCATGGTCGCCTCGCGCGGGATCGAGCCGAGCAGCAGGTGCTCCATCTCGGCCGGCACGATGGTGTGGAAGATCGGCTGGCGGCGATGGGTCACCGCGGCGACCGCGATCACTTCGCGGTTCTCGCGTGCGCTGTAGTATTTCGGGAATTCGCCGAACGGGCCTTCGGGCTCGCGCACTTTCGGCAGCAGCTTGCCCTCGATGACGATTTCGGCGCTGGCCGGCACGCGGATCTCGCTGGTGCGGCACTTGACCACCGGCAGCGGCGCGCCGTGCAGGGCGCCGGCGATCTCCAGTTCGTCGAAATCGATCGGCGTGATGGCCTGCGAGGCGAGCAGGGTGAGCGGATCGGCGCCGATCACCACCGCCACATCCAGCGCCTGGCCCTGGTCCTCGGCCGCCTTGTAGAACGCCAGCAGATGGCGCGGCAGCATCAGGATCGCCATGCGGTCGGGACCGTGCACCTGGATGCGGTTGATCGATACGTTCTGCACGCCGGTGACGGGATTGCGGGCGATGACCAGGCCGGCGGTGATGTAGGGGCCGTTGTCATGTTCGCTGTGCGTCGGGATCGGCAGCAGCGCATGCAGGTCGCCGGCCGTTGGGCCGCCGAAGTCGTGCACCACCTGCTGGCAAGGCGCGGCGGCGGCATCGACCTCGCGCCACGGCAGCGGATTGTCGACGGCGCGGCGGAATGCGCCGAGCAGGTCCGCCTGCTCGACGCCCATGGCCTCGGCGATCCAGGCGCGGCGCGCCACGAAGCCGGACACGACGGGCAGGTCATGGCCGTCGGGGCGTGGGAAGAAGGCAGCCTGCTTGCCGTCGAGGCGCTTGGCGATCGCCGCCAGCGTGTGCCTGAGCGGCACGCCTTCGCGGATCACGGCCAGGCGGCCGGTCGCTTCGAGGTGGGCCAGCCAGTGGCGCAGGTCGCGCGCCTTGTGGTTCGGGAGCTCGGTGTTGTTCATGGCTTGGTGTCTCCAGGTTCGGTGGCGGCCGGCGCCGCCACGACGTCGTACTCGCCCGCCACCAGCTTGCGGCGCAGGATCTTGCCGACCGGCGACTTCGGAATCTCGCGCACGAACACGTATTCGCGCGGGCGCTTGAAGTTGAGCAGGTCGGAATTGCGGCAGTATTCGTTGAGCGCTTCGGCGCTGACGGCGCCGTGCAGCTTGACGAAGGCCACCACCTTCTGGCCCCAGCGCTCGTCGCGCAGGCCCGCCACGGCGACTTCGTCGACCGACGGATGCAGCGACAGCACCGACTCGATGTCGACCGGCGAGATGTTCTCGCCGCCGCTGATGATCATGTCGTCCATGCGGCCGGTGACGAACAGGTCGCCGTCGGCGTCGATGTAGCCCGTGTCGCCGGTGAAGTACCAGCCGGCGCGGATCGACTTGGCGTCGGCGTCGGGGCGGTTCCAGTAGCCCTCGAAGGATTCGTCGCCCTCGAGGTCGCAGATGATCTGGCCCTCTTCGCCCGGCGCCGCCAGGGTGTCCGGTCCCTCGGCGGTGAGCGGCACCACGCGCAGGCGCGTGTTGATGCCGGCGCGTCCGGCGCTGCCGGCCTTGCGCGTGGCGTCCTGGTCGATCGCGAAGGTGTAGACCTCGGACGAGCCGTAGTGGTTGACGAACAGCTCGGGCTTGAAGGTCTCGGTCAGGCGCTTGAGCAGCCCGTCCGGCATCGGCGCGCCGGCGAAGCCCAGCTTGGTCACCGACGAGATGTCGGCGCCGTTCTTTTCGCGCCAGGCCAGCATGTCGTGGTACAGCGTCGGCACCAGGTACAGGTTGGTGACGCGTTCCTGCTCGATTGACTGGAATGCGGCGGCGCAGTCGAATTTGGGAACGCACACGAAGCGGCCGTCGATCAGCGCCATCGCCAGCAGCGAGCGCACGCCCATCGTGTGATAGAGCGGCATGACGCCGAGCGTGCATTCGCCGCGCCGGTACAGGTTCTGCGCCACGTGGCCGAGCGCGGCGGCGCGTTCGGCGCGGTGACGGCGCGGCACACCCTTGGGCTTGCCGGTCGTGCCCGAGGTGTACAGCATCAGCGAGATGTCGTCGCTGCGGGCCTGCAGGATCGGCGCCGCGGGCGCCTGCGCCAGCAGGTCGTCGTAGGCGAGGGTGCCGCCGTCTACGCCGCCGACGGCGATGCGCGGCAGCGCGCTGGCGGACAGGCTCGCCAACACCGCCGGCGCGCTCACTGCTTCGAACGCGACCGCCTTGGCGCCCGAGTCGACCGCGCAGTACTCGACTTCGTCGGGCTTGGCGCGCCAGTTGAGCGGCGTGGCGATCACGCCCAGGAACTGGCAGGCCCAGTGCAGCGTCGCCATTTCGATGCGGTTCTGCAGCACCAGCAGCAGATGGTCGCCGCGCCGCAGGCCGAGCGCCGACAGGCCGTTGGCGACCCGTTGTATCCGTTCATGCCATTCGGCATAGGTGAGGCGCTGCTCGCCGTCGACGACAGCCAGCGCATGCGGGCTGCGTTCGACGCTTTGCAGGAATGTGCGTCCAAGATCGAGCACGGTGTTCTCCTTGTCGTTGTTGTGATGTGGGGGCGGCGTCAGGCGTCGACCAGGCGCGCCTGCTCGGCTGCGCCGATGCCGGCGTGGCCGGGGCCGTCGGGGTGGGCGCCGGGGGCGCGCGGCTTGCCAAGCCGGTCGGCGGCGGTTTCCAGCACCGCGCGCACGATGTTGGTGTAGCCGGTGCAGCGGCACAGGTGGCCCGACAGCATCGCGCGCACCTCGTCTTCGCTCGGATCGGGATTGCGGCGCAGGTAGTCGCTGCACGACATCATGATGCCGGCGGTGCAGAAGCCGCACTGCAGCGCGTGATTGCGGCGAAACGCTTCCTGGAGGTCGGACAGGCCGTCTTCGCCCGCGGCCTTGCGCGCGCGGTCCAGGCCCTCCACCGTGTCGATGCTGCAGCCTTCGGCCTGCACCGCCAGCGTCATGCACGAACGTCCGGCGACGCCGTCGATGGTGACCGTGCAGGCCCCGCAGACGCCGTGCTCGCAGCCGACGTGGGTGCCGGTGGCGCCCAGTTCCTGGCGCAGGAAGTCCGACAGCAGGGTGCGCGGTTCGCAAATGCCGCTGCGCTGCTGGCCGTTGAGCACCAGCGCGATGCGCACGACGTCGTTCTTGCGGTAGGTCTTCATGTGGAGGCTCTCCGGATCGCGGTGGCGCCGAGGTGGCGCACCAGTTGACGCCTGAACTTGGCCGAGGCGTGATGATCGTCCTTCGCCTCCAGTTCCCAGGCGAAGTCATTGATGGCGTGGTCGAGGTCGGCGCCGGACAGGCGCGGCCAGGTCTTCATGCGCGGGCGGTCCGATACGCCGCCGACCGCCAGCCGGATGCCGTCTTGGCCGACCACGGCCGCCACCGCGCATACGGCGAAGTCGCCGTGGCGGCTGGAAAATTCCTCGAATGCGTAGCGCTCGCCCGCACGCGCGAGCGGGTAGCGCGCTTCCTCGACCAGTTCGTCGGGTTGGCGCGCCGTCATCAGCATGCCCTGGAAGAAATCGGCGGCGGCGACGACGCGCCGCCCGCGCCGGCTGCGCAGCGCGACCTCGCCCTGCAGGGCCAAGAGCGCCAGCGGCAGCTCGGCGCTCGGATCGGCATGGGCGATCGAGCCGCACACGGTGCCGCGGTTGCGGATCTGGAAGTGCGAGATGTGCGGAAACGCCTGCGCCAGCAGCGGCACCTCGGCGGCCAGTTGCGCGCGCCACTCAACGGCGCCCTGGGTCGCGGCGGCGCCGATCGCGAGATGGGTGTCGCCGGCGCGCACGTAGTTCAGGTCGGGGACCCGCGAAATGTCGATCAGCACGCTGGGCTGGGCCAGGCGCAGGTTCAGCACCGCCATCAGCGACTGGCCGCCGGCGAGGATGCGGGCGTCGTCGCCGGCCTCGGCCAGCAGCGTCACCGCCTCGTCGGCGCTGTCGGGGCGCGCGTAGTCGAATGCTTGTGGTTTCATCGTTGTACTCCAATCAGGGCCAGCAGACGGCGCCACAGGCCGCGCTCCTGGCCGGCGCCGGCCTGCGGCAGTGCGCCCTGGCCGCCGGCTTCGCGGCCGAGCTGCTCGAACAGCTGGCCCAGGACGATCTTGGCCGCGCCTTCGAGCATGCGGCTGCCCACCGCCGCGACCTTGCCGGACACTTCGGCCGAATAGTCGTAGCGCAGCAGGGTGCCGCCATCGGCCGGTTCGAGCGTCACCAGGCCGCTGCCGCTGGCGCTGCCGACCGCCGACAGGCCGGAGCCGGCCAGGCGCAGGCTGCGCGGAGGATCGAGTTCGGACAGCGCCACTTCGGCCGCGTAGCGTGCCTTGATCATGCCCACGCCGACGCTGACGTCGGCGCGGTAGCGGTGTTCGCCGGCCGGTTCCAGCGCATTGCAGCCGGGGATGACCTTGGCCAGCGCGACCGGGTCGAGCAGGACCCGGAACACGGCCTCCGGCGGCGCCGCCAGCACGACTTCGCCGCGCGCGGACAGCGCCTTGCCGCCCTTGCCGGCGGTGGCCGGCGCGGGCGCCGGCATCGCCTGGCGCAGGGCCGCGGAGGGCGGCGGTTCGTCGGCGCCGATCAGCGCCATGACTTTCGACGGCGTCAGCGGGAGCACGATGTCGGCCACGCCGAGCGCATCGGCGACCGCGTTGCCGATGCAGGGCGGCGTGCTCATGTTGTTGCCTTCGCCGAGGCCCTTCGCGCCCAGCGGCGTGAACGGCGACGGCGTCTCGATGTGGATGATCTGCGGCTCGGGCACCTCGCAGGTGGTTGGCACCAGGTAGTCGGCGAAGGTGCCGGACTGGAAGCTGCCGTCTTCGCCATAGCGGAATTCTTCCATCAGCGCCGCGCCCAGGCCCTGGGCGAACGCGCCGCGGATCTGGCCGTCGGCCAGCGCCGGATTCAGGATCTTGCCGGCGTCGTGGGTGGTGACGTACTTGTCGATCGTGACGCGGCCGGTGTTACGGTCGATCTCGACCCCACACACGTCGAAGGCGAAACCATAGGCGGCCGAGGTGTTGACGCGGTCGTCGTCGTCGGGCGCGCCCAGTTGCGGCGCGCTCCAGAACGCGGTTTCGCGCAGGCCCAGTCCGACGCCCTCCGGCAGCAGCGCCGGCGCCCAGTGCGGGTTGGCGGCCATGCGCGGGAACGGCAGCGCGCGCGCCGGGTCGTCCTTGGCGTGCACGAGGCCGCCGGCGAACACGACATTGGCGGCGTCGACCCCCAGCTGCGGCGCGGCGATGGCGGCCAGCTTGTCGCGGATCTGCATGGCCGCCAGGTGCACGGTGCCGGCCACCGCGCCGGCGAAGCGGCTCGAATAATTGCCGGCGGCGACCGACCAGGCATCTTTCTGGGTGTCGAATTCGACGTTCACCGCCACCTGGTCGGGATCCACGCCCAGCACGTCGGCCACCACCTGGGCGCAGACCGTGCGGTGGCCCTGGCCGGCGGGCGCCGACGCGATCGTGACATTGATGCCGCCCAGCGGATCGATGGCGACGGTGGCCGAGGCGATCGCGCCGTTCTTCGGTCCTGCCTTGGCGCGCGCTTCCTTGGGCAGCGCGTTGGTGATGTAGCCCATGTTCGAGATCGACGGCTCGATGATGGCAGCGAAGCCGATGCCATACAGCCGGCCCTCGGCGCGCGCGCGGTCGCGCTTCGCGTACAGCTCGGCCAGGCCGCCTTCGCTGGCGACCAGTTCCAGCGCCCGCTGGTAGTTGCCCGAGTCGATCAGGGCGCCGGCCGCGGCCGGATAGGGGAAGGCGTCGGCCGGAATGAAGTTGCGGCGGTACAGGTCGACGGGGTCGATGCCCAGCTCGACCGAGATGCGCTGCATCAGGCGTTCCAGCGCGAAGTACACCTGCGGGCCGCCGAAGCCGCGCACCAGCCCGGCGGGAGTCTTGTTGGTCAGCACCACGCGGTTGCGCACCGCCAGGTTCGGGATCGCATAGGCGCCGGTCAGGCAACCGTGCATGCGGTAGAAGGTGGCAGGTTCCGGCGCCCGCAGGTAGCCGCCGACGTCGTCGAGCTGGTCGTAGTCAAGCGCCGTGATGCGCCCATCCGCCTCGACCGCGGCGCGGATGGTGGACTGGCGGCTGGTGGCCGAGGTCAGGCCGCCGAGGTGCTCGAGGCGGTCTTCGACCCATTTCACCGGCGCCCCGGCCTTGCGCGATGCCAGGCACATCAGCACCGCGTACTGGAACACCGCCTGCTTGACGCCGAAGCTGCCGCCCGAATCGCGGAAGGTGCGGTGGCGCAGCTTGTGGCCCGGCACCCGCAGCGCCAGCGCCATCACCGTGTGCAGCGAGAACGGTCCCATGAAGTTCGAGGCGACGTCGTAGCCTTCCTCGGCCGACAGGTAGTCGGCCACCACCACCGCGCACTCGATCGGGGTGCACGAGTTGCGCGGGTAGCGCACGCTCAGTTCGACCGTGTGCGCGGCCCGGGCGAACGCCCCTTCCGGGTCCCCGTAGCGAAAGCTGCGGTCGCTCGCGATATTGGTGCCGACGCCGTCGTGCAGCACCGGCGCCTCTGGCGCGATGGCGGCATCGATCGAGGTGACCGGCTCGAGCCGGGTGTAGTCGACCACCAGCAGGTCGGCCGCATCCTCGGCCAGGTAGCGTGTGTCGGCCACAATCACCGCCACCGGTTCGCCGGCATAGCGCACCCGTTCGCGTGCCAGCGCCCACATTTCCATCGACGCCTTGACGCCGACGACGAACGGCTTCGACCAGGCGGCCAGGTCATCCCCGGTCAGCACCGCCCGCACGCCGGGGGCTTGAGCCGCCCGCGTGCTGTCGATGCCGTTGATCAGGGCATGGGCATGCGGCGCCCGGACGATCGCCGCGTGCAGCGTGCCGGGCTTGACGCCGACGTCGTCGCCGAACTGGCCGCGGCCGGTCAGCAGCGACGCGTCTTCGATACGTTGCAGGGAACGCCCGATGAAGGGCGCCGGCGGCTGCCGCTCGGCGGATCGAGCGTTTGTGTTTTCCATTCTGTCAGGCTCCAGGCGCGGCAGGTTCGTCGAGCTTGCCGATGGTTTCGGGAATGACCAGGGCGCCGATCAGGAAGATCACGCTGATGCCCGCCAGGAACAGGGCCAGCGACATCGGCACGTCGGACGGCATGGGCGAGGCCAGCGACACGAAGGTCGGCAGCACGCCGCCGATGGCGAAGCCGATGTTCCATGACAGGCCGGTGCCGGTGGCGCGGATCTCGGTCGGGAAGCGTTCGTTCAGGAAGATCAGGAGCGGCGCATAGCCCATGCTGCCGAGCATGCTGAACACGATGACGTAGATGGCCAGCGTGAAGGTATCGGTCACGCCGGGCATCAGGAGCGCGATGGCGGGCAACATGATCAGGCGCGCCACGCCGACCCAGACGAAGGTCTTCTTGCGGCCGATGAACGTACTGAGGTGGCCGGTAGCGATCGACGCGACGATGACGCCGACGCTGGCCAGCATCAGGATGAAACCGGCGGTCTCGGAAGGCGTGCCGTTCACCACTTTCAGGAAGGTCGGCAGGAAGCCCGAGGTCAGGTAGTAACCGGCGCCGCCGCCCAGGGTCAGCAGCAGGTTGACCAGCAGGATGTTACGGTATTTGCCGGTGAACAGGGTGCGGACCGGGTTGGCGGTCGGTGCTGCGGTGGCCTTGCGGAGCGCCTTTTCCGCCTGCAGCTTCTTGAACATCGGCGACTCTTCGAGCTTGCCGAAGATGGTGATGCCGAGCACCGCGCTGATGATGCCGGTGAAGAACATCCAGCGCCAGCCCCATTCGTCGAACTGTTCGCCCGGGAAGATGGCGGACAGCACCCAGAAGGTGAACGACGCGAACAGGGCGCCCAGGCCGGCGCCGCCGCCGCCGATCAGGCCCGAGACCGCGCCGCGCCAGCGCGGCGACACCGATTCGGTGCCGATGGTGTGGGTCGATGCGACCACGCCGCCCACGAACACGCCCTGGATCAGGCGCAGGAGGATGAACAGCACCGGCGCCATGACGCCGATGCTGGCCACCGTCGGCAGCAGGCCGAAGGCGGCGGTGGACACGCCGACGCCGACCATCGAGGCGATCATGGCGGCCTTGCGGCCCTTGCGGTCGGCGTAGGAACCGAACAGCGCCGAGCCGAGCGGGCGCATCAGCAGGGTGACGCCGAACGAGGCGTACACCGCCGCCAGCGACAGCATCGCGTGCTCGGACGGGAAGAACAGGCGGCCGATGATCGGCGCCACGTACAGCAGGATGAACAGGTCGTACAGGTCGAGCGACCAGCCGACGCACGAGGCCACGACGGCCCTGAACGTGTTGCGGTCGTTCTCCTTTGCGGTTGTTACAGTATCGGGTGTTGCCAGCGCCATGGTTGTCTCCTGTGGAATGATTATGGTCCCGGCGCCTCGGGGCGCCGTGGTGGTGGTCTCGACTGCGTGTGTGCCGCCTGGTGCGGCCTCAGGAATCGTCGGCCAGGGCCGGTTCGCGCAGCACGCTGCCGCGGTGGCCCCGTGCGCGAATGGCGTCGGCGATTTTCTCGGCCATCATGATCGTGGGAATATTGGTGTTCGCCGAAGGCAGGCTCGGCATCAGCGAAGCATCGACGACGCGCAGGCCCGCCACGTCGTGCACGCGGCCTTCGGCGTCGGTCACCGCGCCCGGGTCGCCGGCGCTGCCCATGCGGCAGGTGCCGCTGGCATGCCAGACGCCGAAGACGGCCTTGCGGATGAACGCATGCAGCGCCGCGTCGTCGGCCAGGAGCGCGCTCATGCGCTGGCCGCCGGTCACGAAACGTTCGATGATCCAGCGCCGCAGCGGCGCCGGGGTGTCGAGCCCCAGTCCCAGCGCCCGCGTCAACAGCGCGTTGCCCGGCGTCACGCGGCTCAGTGCCTTGACGCGCGGCGAGAAGGAGGCCGGGAAGAAGTCGCCGGCATGGCGGTGCAGGTCGCTGTGCATGACCACCGCGGCCAGCTTGCGCACCCCGATCGCCATGCGCAGCAGATCGCGTTCGTCGTTCAGCAGGTTGAGGTCGACCTCGGGGTGCGCGAGCGGATCGGGCGAGGCGAGCCGCACTTCGCCGCGCGAGTAGGGCCGGTTACACCACAGGAAGAACAGGCCGAGGCGGTTGCCCAGCGCGTGCCAGGCGGCGCGCGTCGAGCTCGACATATACATGTCGGACGCGTCGCAGCCGGCCAGTTGCGACGAGAAGCGCGCCGCCGTCATGCTGGCGCGGCGGCGCGACAGCGGCATCCGGAATTCGGGCGCCAGGAAATGGCAGAAGGTCAGCGAAGGATGGTCTTGCAGGTTGCGGCCGACGCCGGGGCGGTCGGCCACGACCGGGATGCCCAGGCGCCCGAGGGCGGCGGCGTCGCCGATGCCGGCATGCAGCAGCAGGGCCGGCGATTGCAGGGCCCCGGCGCACAGGATCACCTCGCGGGCGTCGAAACGCAGGGAATGGCCGGCGCCGTCGCGCGCCTGCACGCCGGTTGCGGTGCGCCCCGCCATGATGACGCGCTCCACCCTCAGTCCGGCATGGATGCGCAGATTCGGCCGTGCGCGCGTCGCCGCGTCGAGGTAGCCCGCGGCGCTCGATACGCGGCGGTCGTCGATGTTCGAGAAGGCCGCCGGAAACAGGCCGTCGCCAAAGTCGGCGTTCTGGTCGTCCATGTAGGCCAGGCCGTTGGCTTCCATGCCGCCGGCGAACGCGTGGCAGAAGCGCGGCCAGTCGGCGCGGGCGATGCGGCGGATCGGGATCGGACCGCGGTCGCCGTGCAGCGGCGCGCCGCCGAAATCGAGATCGCGTTCGAGCTTGCGGAAATACGGCAGCACTTCGTTCCAGCCCCAGCCCGCGGCGCCCTGGCCGACCCAGCCGTCGTAGTCGCGCGGCAGGCCGCGGTTGGCCGCCTGCACGTTGATGCTGGAACCGCCGCCCATCACGCGGCCCTGTTCATAGGTCTTCAGCGGAGAGGTCGGGGTGGCGCGCGCCTTGAGTTCCGGCCAGATGAAGCGGTCGCCGCAGAACAGCGGCATCGGATAGCTGTCGAGGATTTCGGCCGGCTCGCGGCCTGGCGGGGTGTCGGATCCGGCCTCGATCAGGGCGACCCGCACGGCGGGGTTGTCGGACAGGCGGTTGGCCAGAACGCAGCCGGCGGAGCCGCCGCCGACGATCAGGTAATCATAGTGTTCCTGCACATTGCTCACACATGTCTCCTTGCTGTGCAGCATCGCCGGTTTCCGTCGTGCCGCTACTTGTATGCAATGAGATTAACGTGGTTTCTTCATCTGCTCTAATAATGTTTAATGATCCGTGTTATCACTCCTTATGATATTTCGCTGTTCAGATTTTCCCATCCCGCCCCATGGCGGAAATGAACTGGCCGCCAGCGGCGATGACCTCGGCGCTGCACTCGCGCTGCGGCGAATGCCCGCAGCCGGGCAAGACCAGCAGTCGGGCATGCGGGACCAGGCGCGCGATCGCGTGCAGCTGGTCGAGCGTGCCGTAGGGGTCGTCCTCGCCCTGGATCGCCAGCAGCGGGGCCGTGATCGCCGCCACGTCGGCGCGGATGTCCCAGTCGCGGAAGGCAGGATCGAGCCAGATGTCGTTCCACCCGCGAAACGCCGCGTCGACGTCGTCATGGTAGGGCGCCAGCCGCGCCCGCAGCGCACCGTCGCGGTAGGCCTCGCGCGCCGCCGCGATCGCCGCCAGTGCGCATTCCTCGACGTACAGATGGGGCGCGGCGACGATCAGCCCGCTCAGCTCGGCACTGTGGCGTGACGCGTACAGCAGGGCGATCGAGGCGCCGTCGCTGTGGCCGAAGAGCCAGGGTTGCACGATGCCCAGCCGCGCGAGCAGCGCGGGCAGGACTTCATGCGCCTGCTGGTGCATGTAGTCGGGCGTCAGTGCGGCAGTGCGCGCACTCGAGCGGCCGTAGCCGAAGCGCGAGAACACGAGTCCGCGCAGCCCCTGTGCGCGGCAGAATTCATCGGGAAAGTCTCTCCAGTGCGAAACGGATCCGAGCCCTTCGTGCAGGAACACGACGGTCGGGCCCGCCGACGCCGGGGCGCCGACCCACTGCGCCTCGAGCTGGATGCCCTGGCCGCGCCAGGGGAGGTCGATGAAGAAGGGTTGAGTGTATGGGACGGGCTTTGTCATGGTGCGCATGCTACCGCAAGCACGAGGCCGCCTGCCACTGCTGCGCCAGGCGCCGGTCAGTCGTCGAGGCGGTAGCTGCGCAACTGAAACACCATCCTGCCGTCTTCCCGTTCGCACGCTGAAGCGACGCGCCTGCGGCAGCCTACCGAGTTGGCGCCTGGCTGAATGCCACCGTCACGGCGACGAAAAGACGGTGGCCGATGTCGCTGTTCATATTGCGCCAAAGATATATAGATGTCTCAAGCTAGCTTGTTTCTTCCCAATAACTGCCATATTGATAATTATCATTCTAAAAACTGGCAAATACATATCGAATTTTTCTTCCGGAATGCCAGTCCACACGTATCCACCAATGCGGCGAATTCCTACAGGATGACTGCCGGTTTTTGGTGTTCAGCGCGCTTTCAGGTGGCTACGATGGAGTCCTTCGCGTCAGCACCGCTGACATTGTTCACGATGAAAAGGAGTCAATCATGGCAAACAATTCGCGTAACAACAACCCGCAGGGCAATAACCAACACTCGCAGCAAGGCAATAGCCAGAGCGGCAACCAAGGCAACCAGAGCAACCAAGGCAACCAGGGAAGCGGCAAGCAAGGTTTCGCCTCGATGGATCCAGAGCGCCAGCGTGAAATCGCCAGCGAAGGCGGCCGCGCTTCGCATGGTTCGGGCAACCAGCAGAGCAATCTGAACCAGGGCAGCCAGCAAAGCGGGCGCAACCAGGGCAGCCAGCAGAAGGGCGTCCAGGGCGGCACGCCGGAACAGCACGCCGAAGCGGGGCGTCAAAGCCACAAGAACGACAAACGCTGACGCTGCTCAGCACAGCAAGGTCGATCGATTCCGCCGGCAGCGCCGGCGGTTCTCTTTTTTCCTAGTACACGTCGCGCCGGTAGCGTCCGTCGGCGATCAAGGCCTCGACCCGTTCGGGGCCGAGCGCCGACACCAGCGCATCGTGCACGCCGCCGGCCATGCCTTGCAGGCTGCCGCACACATAGATGGCTGCGCCATCCACGACCCAGCGGCGGAGTTCTTCCTGGTGCCCATCCAGCAGGTGCTGCACGTAGCGCGCCTTGTTCTCGTCACGCGAAAACGCCAGGTCGAGCCGCGTCAGCATCCCATCGGCGCGCCAGGCTTCCAGCTCCTCGCGGCACAGGAAATCGTGGGCCGCATTGCGCTCGCCGAACAGGAGCCAGTTGCGATCGATTCCGGCGTCGATGCGCGCCTTGAGCAGCGAACGCAATCCTGCCAGGCCGCTGCCGTTGCCGATCGCAATCAGGGGCCGCCCGGCATTGCTTCCCAGCCGGAAGCGCGCGTGGGCGCGCACGCGCAGGCGGATCGTGTCGCCCGGGGTCGCGCCCACGCACAGCCAGCCGGAGGCCGCGCCCGGTGCGCCGTCCGCGCGCGTCTGCAAACGCACCAGCAGGTCGAGCCGGCCTTCGCAGGGCGCCGAAGCGATCGAATACTCGCGCGGATGGCCCGGGTCGAGCGGCGCGCTGACCTGGGCCAGGTCGCCCGCTTCCCAGGCGGGTAGCAGGCCGGCGCGCGGCGCGAGGGCGATGCGGTACAGCGGCGCGCCGGCGCTGCCCGGGTTCAGGTGGATGCGGCTGGCGATGCGCCACTCGCCATAGGCGGGCGCATCCCAGTCCGGCACATCGCTGGTGCCGGCCAGGCGGCTCAGCTGATGCTGCCAGGCCGCCAGCGCCTCGGGCGCGCCGCGGTCGACGTCGATCCGGTCGAACAGCGGCGTGGCGCCGCGCCCGCGCAGCCAGGCGTCCAGTGCGCGGCCGAAGCCGCAGTAATTGGCATACGTCGCGTCGCCCAGCGCCAGCACGCCATAGTGCAGCCGCGAGAGGTCGGGCGCCTGGCCCATCGTGTGGCCGGCGAAGCGCGCGGCGGTATCCGGCGCATCGCCTTCGCCATAGGTGCTGCAGACGAACAGCACGCGCGAGGCGGCGGCCAGCTGCGCGCCGTCCACGCGCGACATGCAGGCGGCGCGCGCGTCAAGGCCGCCCAGCGCCAGGGTGGCGGCGGTGCGTTCGGCCAGGAATTCGGCGCTGCCGGTCTGGCTGGCGTGGACCACGAGCCAGTCGGGCGCGCCGCCGCCGGACCGGGTGCGCGCCAGGCGGCTGCGCCAGATGCCGAGGCACATGGCAAGATAGACCGCGGACAGCGCGAGCGCGCCGCCCCAGCGCAGCGGGTCGATCGTCAACATCATTGCAATAGAGCGCGCCAGGCGCTGGACGCGGTGTCGACCAGGCCGCCAGGCGCGCGCGCCAGGAAGCGCGCCGCGATGGCGCGCGCCTCGGCGAAGGCCAGGCCTTCGTCGGGACCCAGCACGGTCAGCGCAGTGGACAGCGCATCGGCCGCCATGCAGGTCGGCGCCAGCACCGTCACCGAGGCCAGGCCGTTATCCACGGGATAGCCGCTGCGCGGATCGAGGGTGTGCGCGGCGCGCCGGGCGCCATGTCGATAGTAGCGGCGGTAGTCGCCCGAGGTGGCGATCGCCAGGCCATGCAGCGCCACCACGGCCTGGGTGGCGGATCCCCCGGCATCCGGCACCGCCTCGATTTCCACCCACCACGGTTCGCCATTGGCCTTGACGCCGGCGCCGCGCAGCTCGCCGCCGGCCTCGACCACGTAGTGGCGCACGCTGCGCTGCTCGAGGCAGCGCGCCATGCAGTCGACCGCATAGCCCTTGGCGACGGAAGAAAAATCGAGGAGGGCGCCGCCCGGCTGCAGCAGGCGGCGCGTGGCGCGGTCGAGCAGCGGTTGACGGGCGCCGCGCTGCGCCAGCACGGCGCCGATCGCGGCCGCGTCCGGCGCATGAAAGCCGGCCTGGTCGTACCGCCGGGTGGCGCCGAACCCCCACAGGTTCACCAGTTGCCCGCCGGCCGGATCGTAGGCGCCGCCGCTGTCGTCGTGAACCCGCAGCGCGTAGTCGGCGACGTCGAAGCATTGCGGCGGCAGCGCATGCCAGCTGCCGGCCGGGGCATGGTTGTAGCGCGACAGGAGGGAGTCGGGCTCCCAGTGGCTCATCTGCGCGACGATCTCGTCCAGTTCGCGCCGCAGGGCAAGCGTCAGGGCGGCGCCGTCGGCGCCGGGCGGCAGCATCAGCCGCGCCGACCAGCCGGTGCCCATCGCCGTGCCCGAAGTCGTGTACAAGGTGCTGCCGCCGGGCGGCAGCGCCATGTCGACCTGCAGCGGAACGAGAACGTCGCGCATCGGGCTTATTGCGGCAGGACTTCGAGGGTGGCCGCGTAGCTGTAGCGCCTGGCGCCCGGCTGCGGCTTGCTGTCGCCGAACGGGAAGCCGGCGCTGAGCCAGTACATGTTCGCCGCCGGCACCGTGAACGACGCTTCGCCGTTGGCGTCGGTGTTCAAGCGCTGCTCGCCCGAGGCGCCACGGTACTTGACGG
Source organism: Massilia sp. UYP11 (assembly GCF_050434805.1). Classification (NCBI taxonomy): domain Bacteria; kingdom Pseudomonadati; phylum Pseudomonadota; class Betaproteobacteria; order Burkholderiales; family Oxalobacteraceae; genus Massilia; species Massilia sp. UYP11. The sequence continues at coordinate 369,503 of NZ_JBNDJE010000003.1, read as the reverse complement.
TGCCCTGCACGATGCTGAACGGCAGGTTGGCGACCGGCTTGCCGTCGAGGTGAAAGCGCACGCGGATCGGCTCGCCGACGCGCAGGTCGGACGGATTGGTCAGCGGGATCATTTCCAGGCCTTCGCCGACCGGCTTCAGGGCAGTCTCGCTGAGCTTGTTGGCCGAGACGAAGGTCTCGTTGCGCGAGTGGACGGCGGTGGTCTGCACGTCGGTGGCGCCGGCGGGGATCGCGACCGCCGGGCTGCCGGCGACGCCGCGGAAGCGCTTGGTCTCGCCGTTCAGCTTGTAGCTGCCCGTCAGGTTGTTGTTGACGATGGCCAGGCGATAGGTGCCGTCCTTCGGCAGGCGCAGGTCGAGCGTGCTGCGGTATTTGCCAACCACGGCGCCTTCGGCCCTGGCCTGCACGCCGTCCGGATCGGTGACCATCAGGTTGTCCAGGCGCAGCGGGTGGTGGTTGAACTCGAACACCTCGTTCGAGATCGCGGCATCGATCGTGACCCAGGCTTCCTTCGAATCGACCATGGCGGTATTCGGCAGGATCCAGGCGCGGTGGGCCTGGGCCGTCATCGAGGCGCCGGCGAGCATCAGGCCGACGATGGCGGCTCGGTAAAGTTTGTTCTGCAGCATGTGGTTCTCCTGATTGTGTGTATTGGTCGTTACTGGATCTGGAGCGAGACGGCGCCCAGTTCTTCCTTGCCGGCCGCGTTCGCCGCCAGCTTGCCCTTGCCGGCCCAGGTGAACGGCACCTTGACCACTTCGCGTCCGCCCGCCTCGCGCGCCGCTTCGACCACCAGCTTGTAGTCGCCGGCCGGCAGCTTGTCGATGCCGTGCCTGGCGCCGTTGAACTTCATGGTGTGGGCGCCGGGCGCGCGGGTGGCGCCGCTGACGCCGTCGATCGGCAGGGTGGCGTCGCGGCCCGCCTTGCGCCACCAGGTGCGCAAGTCCTTGACCCATTTCTCGCCGCCCTTGTCCTTCATCTTGACGTCGTACAGCACGGCCAGGTTGGAAGCGATGCTCTGGTCGGCATGCTCGATCCAGATCGCGACGTAGGGCTTGTGGTACTCGGCCACGTTCAGCTGCGGCAGTTCGAACTTGACCGACAGGTCGGCGCCCATGGCCGAGCCCGACGCGAGCGGGAGGGCAAGGGCGAGCGAATAAGACAGTTTCATTCTTGGTCTTCTCTCAGGTTGATGGGGCGGTGGGCAAAACTCAGTGAACGAACAGGAGGGCCAGCACGATCGGCAGCACGACGCCGAAACCGACCACCGGCCAGGTCGACGGCCGCTTGGCCGCGTGGTACTTCAGGATCAGGAAACCGGTGATGCAGAACACCACGCAGGCCACGGCGAAGAGGTCGATGAACCAGCTCCAGGCCGCGCCCGTGTTGCGCCCCTTGTGCATGTCGTTGAGCCAGGAGATCCAGCCGCGGTCGGTCCGCTCGAATTCGGCGCTGCCGTCGACGGCGATGCGCAGCCAGGCGTCGCCGCCGGGGCGGGGCAGGGCGACGTAGGCGTCTTCCTCGCTCCATTCGGCGCGCTTGCCGCGCACGTCGACCGGGAAGGCGCCATTGGTCCAGTCCGCGATCTCGCTCGGCAGCGGCACTTCGGCGTCGACGTGGTCTTCCGCATAGGCCTGCAACTGGGCCCGCAGCGGCTCGGGGAGGGTCGCCTTCAGGCGCGTGACCACGGGCCTGGCCTCGACCAGGGTGGCGTTGTTCAGGGTCAGGCCGGTAAAGCTGAACAGCAGCATGGCCATCAGGCAGATGGCCGAACTGATCCAGTGCCACTGATGCAGCTGCTTGAGCCACATGGCGCGGCCGGCGCCGGGCAAGCCGCTGCCGGCCGCGGGGCTGGCAGGCGTCACGAATGCGGCGGTGGCGGCAGGCGCGGGCGCGGCCTCGGGGGCAGGCCCGGGTTGATGGTCGAGGGGAGGCGCGGATGAAGACATCAGCAAATGATAACGATTATCATTTACACGGTCAACCCGGCAGTGAAATAGTTGCTGAAATCACCACGCCGGAACATACATTTTGAAATAAATAATTTCTTGGGCCAGAATCTGCCTCGGCCGAGATCATGCGTTACAATAATATGCGCAAATTGGCAGGATTTTGCACAAGTATTTTGGTACCGAACAGTCCTTCCCCCACAACTTGATGTCTTGAAGTGCAATCCGCTAACCGGTCAGGCCGTGTCGCGGAAGGTTTTAAACAACCCGCCCAAACCTCGCGAAGCGCGAAAAGAAAGGTGAGCAAGAATGATGCAACAATCTAACGCCAACTCCTACCTGTTCGGCGGCAATGCCCCGTACGTGGAAGAGTTGTACGAGGCCTATCTGGACAACCCGACCTCGGTGCCCGAAAACTGGCGCGCCTATTTCGACCAGATGCAGCACGTGCCGGCAGTCGACGGCTCGAACCGCCCCGATGTGGTGCACTCCTCGGTGGTGGCCTCGTTCGCGGAACGCGCCAAGCAGGGCCCGATCCGTACCGTCGTCGCTTCGGCCGACTCAGAACTGGGCCGCAAGCGCGTCGCCGTCACCCAGATCACCGCCGCCTACCGCTACCTCGGCTCGCGCTGGGCCAACCTGGATCCGCTGCAGCGCCAGGAACGTCCACCCCTGCCGGAACTCGACCCCGCCTTCTACGGCTTCACCGAAGCCGACCTCGACACCGTCTTCAATATCAGCAACACGTATTTTGGCCAGGAAACCGCGCCGCTGCGCGATATCCTGAACATGCTGCGCGATACGTACACCCGTTCGATCGGCGCCGAGTTCATGTACATCAGCGACCCGACCGAAAAGCGCTGGCTGCAAGAGCGCCTGGAATCGATCCGCTCGACCCCGACCTTCAGCGCCGAGAAGAAGAAGCACATCCTCGAGCGCCTGACCGCGGCCGAAGGCCTGGAACGCTACCTGCACACCAAGTACGTCGGCGCCAAGCGCTTCTCGCTGGAAGGCGGCGAGTCGTTCATAGCCTCGATCGACGAAGTGATCCAGCGCGCCGGTGAAAAAGGCATCCAGGAAATCGTGATCGGCATGGCCCACCGCGGCCGCCTGAACGTCCTGGTCAATACCTTGGGCAAGAGCCCGGCCGACCTGTTCGAAGAATTCGAAGGCAAGCACGCCGACGACCTGCCGGCCGGCGACGTGAAGTACCACCAGGGCTTCTCGAGCGACATCTCGACCCCGGGCGGTCCGGTCCACCTGTCACTTGCTTTTAACCCATCTCACCTCGAGATCGTCAACCCGGTCGTCGAAGGCTCGGTCAAGGCGCGCATGATGCGTCGCGGCGACAAGAAGGGCAAGGAAGTGCTGCCGATCCTGGTGCACGGCGACGCCGCGTTCGCCGGCCAGGGCGTGGTCATGGAAACCCTGAACCTGGCGCAGACCCGCGGCTACGGCACCGGCGGCACCGTCCACATCGTCATCAACAACCAGATCGGCTTCACCACCTCGGATCCGCGCGACGCGCGTTCGACCCTGTACTGCTCGGACGTCGTCAAGATGATCGAGGCGCCGGTGCTGCACGTGAACGCGGACGATCCTGAAGCCGTGGTGCTGGCCAGTCAGATCGCCCTCGACTACCGCGCCGAGTTCGGCAAGGACGTCGTGGTCGACATCATCTGCTACCGCAAGCTGGGCCACAACGAGCAGGACACGCCGGCGCTGACCCAGCCGCTGATGTACAAGAAGATCGCCAAGCACCCGGGCACCCGCAAGCTGTACGCCGAGAAGCTGGCCGCGCAGGGCACGATCGAAGCCGATGGCGGCGACAAGCTGGTCGCGGCCTACCGCGACGCCATGGACGCCGGCAAGCACACGGTCGATCCGGTGCTGACCAACTTCAAGGGCAAGTACGCCGTCGACTGGGCGCCGTTCCTGAACAAGAAGTGGACCGACGCCGCCGACACCGCCGTGCCGGTCACCGAACTGAAGCGCCTGGCCGAACGCATCACCAAGGTGCCTGAAGGGTTCAAGCCACATTCGCTGGTCGAAAAAGTGCTGGCCGACCGTGCCGCCATGGGCCGCGGCGAGGTCAACCTCGACTGGGGCATGGGCGAGCACCTGGCCTTCGCCTCGCTGCTGGCCTCGGGCTACGCGATCCGCCTGTCGGGCCAGGACGCCGGCCGCGGCACCTTCGTGCACCGCCACGCCGTGCTGCACGACCAGAACCGCGAGCGCTGGGACCAGGGCATCTACCTGCCGCTGGCCAATGTCTCCGACAACCAGGCCGACTTCACCGTGATCGACTCGGTGCTGTCCGAAGAAGCGGTGCTGGGCTTCGAATACGGCTTCTCGACCGCCGAACCGAACACCCTGACCATCTGGGAAGCCCAGTTCGGCGACTTCGTCAACGGCGCGCAAGTCGTCATCGACCAGTTCATCGCCTCGGGCGAAGTGAAGTGGGGCCGCGCCTCGGGTCTGGTCATGATGCTGCCGCACGGCTACGAAGGCCAGGGTCCGGAGCACTCGTCGGCCCGTATCGAGCGCTTCCTGCAGCTGTGCGCCGACAACAATATGCAAGTGGTGCAGCCGACCACGGCGGCCCAGATCTTCCACCTGCTGCGCCGCCAGATGGTGCGCCAGTTCAGGAAGCCGTTGGTGATCTTCACGCCGAAGTCGCTGCTGCGTAACAAGGATGCCGGTTCGCCGCTGACCGACCTGACCAAGGGCGGTTTCCAGACCGTCATCGGCGAATGCGACGACAAGGTCGATGCAGGCAAGGTCAAGCGCGTGGTCGTGTGCTCGGGCAAGGTCTATTTCGACCTGGTCAATGCACGCAAGACGCGCAACAGCGCCGACACCGCGATCATCCGTATCGAGCAGATGTACCCGTTCCCGCACAAGTCGTTCGCCGCCGAACTGAAGAAGTTCCCGAACGCGACCGAAGTGGTCTGGGCGCAGGACGAGCCGCAGAACCAGGGGCCATGGTTCCAGATCCAGCACAACATCTTCGAAGGCATGGAAGATGGCCAGCGCCTGGCCTACGCCGGTCGCGCCGCGTCGGCTTCGCCGGCGGTGGGGTATGCGGACAAGCACATCGCCCAGCAAAAGGAACTGCTCGAAACCGCGTTCTCGAAGCTCAAGGGTTTCATTCTGACGAAGTAATCTCGTCAGATAGGGTAAAACCACGACCCCCACGTTCCGTGCGTGGGGGTACTTGCAAAGAATAATTACTGGAGTTTTAGAAAATGGCACAAATCGAAGTCAAGGTACCTGTTCTGTCGGAATCCGTTGCTGAAGCAACCCTGCTGTCGTGGCACAAGAAAGTCGGCGAATCCGTCTCGCGCGACGAAAACATGATCGACATCGAGACCGACAAGGTGGTCCTGGAACTGCCGGCGCCGAGCGCCGGCGTGATCGTGCAGCTGCTCAAAGCCGACGGCGATACCGTCGTCGCTGGCGAAGTCATCGCGGTCATCGATACCGAAGCATCGGCCCAGACCAGCCCGATCTCGGTCAAGGCCATTCCATCGGCGGCGCCGAACGCATCGATCTCGGCCGCACCAGCGGCGAGCGCGCCGGCGGCTGACCAGTCGAAAGCGGGTGTGGCCATGCCGGCCGCCGCCAAGATCCTGGCCGACAACAACATGAGCGCGTCGAACGTCGAAGGCTCGGGCCGCGATGGCCGCGTGACCAAGGGCGACGCCCTGGCTGCTGTCGCCGGCAAGCCGGCCGCCGCACCTGCCGCCGCACCTGCCGCCGCGCCAAAAGCAGCCCTGCAGCAAGTCGCCGCTCCGGCGCCAGCCAGCCTGGGCGACCGTCCGGAAGAGCGCGTGCCGATGAGCCGCCTGCGCGCCCGTATCGCCGAGCGCCTGCTGCAGTCGCAATCGACCAACGCCATCCTGACCACCTTCAACGAAGTGAACATGGCGCCGGTCATGGACCTGCGTAACAAGTACAAGGACAAGTTCGAGAAAGAGCACGGCGTCAAGCTGGGCTTCATGTCCTTCTTCGTCAAGGCCGCCGTTGCCGCGCTGAAGAAGTACCCGATCCTGAACGCCTCGGTCGACGGCAACGACATCATCTACCACGGCTACTTCGACATCGGCATCGCCGTCGGTTCGCCACGCGGCCTGGTGGTGCCGATCCTGCGCAACGCCGACCAGATGTCGATCGCCGAGATCGAGAAGAAGATCGGTGAGTTCGGCCAGAAAGCCAAGGACGGCAAGCTGACCCTGGACGACCTGTCGGGCGGTACCTTCTCGATCTCGAACGGCGGCGTGTTCGGCTCGATGCTGTCGACCCCGATCATCAACCCGCCGCAGTCGGCGATCCTGGGCGTGCACGCGACCAAGGACCGCGCCGTCGTCGAGAACGGCCAGATCGTCATCCGTCCGATGAACTACCTGGCAATGTCGTACGACCACCGCATCATCGACGGCCGCGAAGCCGTGCTGGGCCTGGTCGCGATGAAGGACGCGCTGGAAGATCCGGCCCGCCTGCTGCTGGACCTGTAATCCACCCCGTGCCGGCGCCGCGTCGGTGATCGAACCGCGGCGCCGGCTTGCTGTTTGCCGGAGAACGCCATGCTGTCAGACGAAATCAAGCGGCTGCACGAGCTGCACCAGGCCGGCGCGCTGTCGGATGCCGAATTCGAGCAGGCCAAGGCGCGCATCCTGTCGGGTGCGTCGACCGTGAGTCTCACTAAAGAGCCGACCTTCAGGGAGCCGCCGGCCAGCGAGCGGATTTCGTTCGACCGGCACCGCGACGACCTGCTGAGCGGCCTGCGCCGCTCGCGGATCGACCGCTGGCTGGGCGGCGTGTGCGGCGGCCTGGCGCGCACCTACGGTCTCGAATCGTGGGTCTGGCGCCTGATCTTCGTGCTGTTCGTCCTGACGTTCGGCTTCGGCATCCTGATCTACCTGCTGTTGTGGGTATTCGTTCCGGAAGAATAAAGAGGAATCAAAGTAATGAGCGATAAACAATTTGACGTCGTCGTGATCGGCGGCGGTCCTGGCGGCTACATCGCCGCCATCCGCGCGGCCCAGCTGGGCTTCAAGACCGCCTGCATCGACGAGTGGAGCACCGCCGCCGGCAAGCCTGCCCCGGGCGGCACCTGCACCAACGTCGGCTGCATCCCGTCCAAGGCGCTGCTGCAATCGTCGGAACACTTCGAGCACGCCGGCCACGCCTTCGCCGACCACGGCATCAAGGTCTCGGGCCTGGAGCTCGACCTGGGCACCATGCTCAAGCGCAAGGACACCATCGTCAAGCAGAACAACGACGGCATCCTGTTCCTGTTCAAGAAGAACAAGGTCACCTTCTTCCACGGCCGCGGCGCGTTCGCCGGCAAGGCGGAGGGCGATGCGGGCTACACCATCAACGTCAGCGGCCCGACCACCGACACCATCACGGCGAAAAACGTGGTCGTCGCGACCGGTTCGAACGCACGCCAGCTGCCGGGCGCGGAATTCGACGAGAAACTGATCCTGTCGAACACCGGCGCCCTGGCGATCGACGCCGTGCCGGGCAAGCTCGGCGTGATCGGCGCCGGCGTCATCGGCCTGGAAATGGGCAGCGTGTGGCGCCGTGTCGGCGCCGACGTCACGGTGCTGGAAGGCCTGCCGACTTTCCTGGGCGCGGTCGACGAGCAGATCGCCAAGGAAGCGCACAAGCTGTTTACCAAGCAGGGCCTGAAGATCAACCTGGGCTGCAAGATCGGTGCGATCACCAAGGGCGCCAACGACGTCACCGTGGAATACGCGGATGCGACCGGCGCTTCCTCGACGGCCACTTTCGACCGCCTGATCATCTCGATCGGCCGCGTGCCGAACACCAATGGTCTCGGCATCGAGACCGTGGGCCTGCAGTTGGATGAGCGCGGCTTCGTGGTGGTCGACGACGAATGCCGCACCAGCCTGCCGGGCGTGTGGGCGGTGGGCGATGTCGTGCGCGGCCCGATGCTGGCGCACAAGGCCGAAGAAGAAGGCGTGGCGGTTGCCGAGCGCATCGCTGGCCAGCACGGCCACGTCAATTTCAACACGATTCCCTGGGTGATCTACACCTCGCCGGAAATCGCATGGGTCGGCAAGACCGAGCAGCAGCTGAAGGCCGAAGGCGTGCAGTACAAGGCCGGCACCTTCCCGTTCATGGCCAACGGCCGTGCGCGCGCGCTGGGCGACACCTCGGGCATGGTCAAGTTCCTGGCCGACGCCACGACCGATGAAATCCTGGGCGTGCACATCGTCGGCCCGATGGCCTCCGAGCTGATTTCGGAAGCCGTGGTCGCGATGGAGTTCAAGGCGTCGTCGGAAGACATCGCCCGCATCTGCCACGCGCACCCGTCGCTGTCGGAAGCGACCAAGGAAGCCGCGCTGGCGGTGGACAAGCGTTCGCTGAACTTCTAATAAAGCGAAATCGGCTGGCGCTCCGGCGCCGGCAAATCGTAGGGTGGACGGCTCCGCCGTCCACGCGTTCAACCCGCGCGGGCATGGTCACCATCGTGGCGCCACGCCGTTCGTTGAACGCGTGGACGGGGGACCCGTCCACCCTACTTTTGGCAACTCCCATATGAACGTCCAAGAGTATTACCAGCACGCGCTGAACGAGCGCGGCTTCAAGTCCGACCCGGCGCAGCAGATGGCGGTCGACCGCCTGCAACAGGCGTACGACGACTGGGTCCATTACAAGGCCCAGCGGTCGTCCGCTTTCAAGCGCCTGATCAACCGTCCCGACGTGCCCAGGGGCGTGTACATGTGGGGCGGGGTAGGGCGCGGCAAATCCTTCCTGATGGATTCGTTCTACCTGGTGGTGCCGGTGGTGCGCAAGACGCGCCTGCACTTCCACGAGTTCATGCGCGCCGTGCATGGCCAGCTCGATGAGCTCAAGGGCGTGGCCGATCCGCTCGACGAAGTGGCCAAGCGCATCGCCAGGAAATACCGCCTGATCTGCTTCGACGAGTTCCACGTGTCGGACATCGCCGACGCGATGATCCTGTACAACCTGCTCAAGGCCCTGTTCGACAACGGCGTGAGCTTCGTGATGACTTCGAACTACGAACCGTCGACCCTGTATCCGGACGGACTGCACCGCGACCGCATGCTGCCTACCATCGCGCTATTGCAGGAGAAACTGGATGTGCTGAACGTCGATGCCGGCAATGACTACCGCAAGCGCGCTTTGGCCCAGGTGGAGGCCTATTACATGCCGCTCGATGCGGCGTCCGACAAGGCGCTGCGCGACGCCTACGCCAGGGTGGCCGATACCGCCGACGAGTCGCCGGTGGTCTATATCGAAAAGCGCGAGATCCGCGCGCTGCGCCGCGCCGGCGGCGTGATCTGGTTCGACTTCGCCACCCTGTGCGGCGGCCCGCGCTCGCAGAACGACTACCTGGAACTGGCCAGCCAGTTCCATACCGTGATCCTGTCCGGCATCCCGGCGATGTCGGCCGCCCAGTCGTCCGAGGCGCGCCGTTTCACCTGGCTGATCGACGTGTTCTACGACCACAAGGTCAAGCTGATCATGTCGGCCGCGGTCGAACCGGAAGAGCTCTACACCAAGGGCCAGCTGGCGAACGAATTCCACCGCACCGTATCGCGTATCATCGAGATGCAGTCGCGCGAGTACCTGCTCGCCGAACGGCGCGGCGCGGCCGACGCCATTGCATGATCGAAAGGAACACCATGAGAAGACAACCGATGCTGCGCGCCGCCGCAGTGGCTGCATTGACCCTGTTGCTGGCGGCTTGCGCGGGCCCCGAGCTGGCGCTGCAGGAGGCGCCGCCGGCGCCCACGACGTCGCCCGAACAGGCCGAACAGCGCCTGGCCACGGTCGCCTCGGAACGCGCCGCGATCGAGGCCCGCTTTGCCGAGCGCGAGGTGGTTTGCTACGAGAAATTCTTCGTCAATCGCTGCCTGGACGAAGCGCGCGAAGTGCGGCGCGCGGCCCTGGCGACGCAGCGTGCGATCGAGATCGAGGCCTCGCACTACCTGCGCCGCCTGAAGGTCGAGGAGCGCGACAGGGCGATCGCCGAAGCCGATGCCGCCTATGCGCAAGAAGAAGCCAGGCTGGCCGCCGAGCCGCCGCCGGTGAAGAAACCGGCCGCCGCCGCGCCGCCGGCGAAAAAACCGGCCGCCGCCGCGCCGCCGCGCGCCAGGTCGGGCGACTCGCGCGTGGTGCGCGGCCAGCAGCGGGCCCAGGAAAGCACGGCGAACGCCGAGCAGGAAGCCGCCGAGCGCGCGGCCAATGTCGCGGCCTATGAAGAGCGTCGCCGCAAATCGCAAGAACGCCAGAAGGAAGTGGCGCGCCGCGTGGCCGAACGCGAAGCCAAGGCGGCCGAGCGCGCGGCCGACGAAGCCAGGCGCGCCAACGGCAACCAGCCGGCGCCGACGAACTAGCCCTTAGCTTAAGTACGTCGTTCCCGCGCAGGCGGGAACCTCATTCGCATGCGCGGCCACAAGGTCGAACGTAGCCGTCGTGCGAGCAGGCTTGGATTCCCGCCTGCGCGGGAATGACGTGCCTGGGCAGCAGGGAGGGGGAACTCGCGCCTGTTCAGGTCGGTTCGTTGTTCACGCCGACGGCGATCTTGGCCCTGCGAACGACCCGTCCTGCGCCGGCTTGACCAGTTTCACGATGGCCATGGTGCAATTGCCGCCCTTGCCTTGCGAGCGCTCGGTGGCCTTGTTGATGAGCATTTCGGAGGCCTGGCGCGGCGTCGTCCTGGCGGTCACGGCCGCCAGCTCGGCGTCGGTGAAGAAATGCCACAGGCCGTCCGAGCACAGCAAGAAGCTGTCGCCCGCCGCCAGCCCGCTATGGCTGCCGGTCGTGACGAAGGGCTCCTTGCGGCTGTTACCCAATACGTTGAGCAGGAGCTTGGAACGGCGGTGGTTGCGCGCCGCTTCCGGCGGCAGGCGGTCGCTGGCGACCAGGTGCTCGACGTAGGCGGTGTCGCCCGTGCGCACCACGCACTTGCCGTGCTCGAAGCGGTACAGGCGCGAATCGCCCACATGGGCCCAGACCGCCTCGCCGTGCGGGCTGATCACCAGGCCGACGAAGCTGGCGTGGATCTCGGTCTGCGTGGCCACGGCGTTCATCTTGATCACCGTGTGGGTCTCGCTGATCATCTCGTGCAGCAGTCGGGCCAGGCGCTCGATGCCGGGACCGTCGCCGGGTTTGAATTCGTCGAAGACCTGGCGCGCCGTGTGCAGCACCTGGTCGGCCCCGGCCGGGCTGGCGACCCCGTCCGACAGCACCGCGAGCACGTAGCCGGGCGCGCGGGCGCCGGTGAACAGGGCGGCGCGGTCGCTCTGCTGGGGGCGGTTCCCGATATGTTGCGCGGTGCCCGCTTCGATCTTGTAAGAAGTCATAAATCCGTGTTTTCCAGGACGCTAACGCCAATCTTTGTTGGCGGCAACCTCCGCCTCGATTAAACTATGCACTGAGAAGCCATCTGCTTGCAAGTTTATCTCGTAGCAACAACATGGCAAGCCCCGGCGCGCCGCGCCCGGCCGGCGCTGCCCGCCATTTTTTTCCCGCAACCGCATTTTTCACTGAACTGTTTGGAACAGTAAACATGACCGACGTCCAGGACATCCAGCGCCGTATTATCGAACTCGATGTGGAACACCGCGACCTCGACGCCGTGATCTCCCTGTTGACGGCGGACGGTCATGCCGACCAGTTACAACTGCGCCGCCTCAAGAAGCGTAAACTGCAGCTCAAAGATCATATTACGCTGCTGAAGATGCAGCTGGTACCCGATATCCCCGCCTGATGCATTGCCTTCAGGCACAACAGACCCACGTATTTTGACCGACCACCTACCCGAATCTCCCGTTGGCTCCGGCCTCGCCGCCGCGCCGACCGGGGCCGACGCTGCCGACGTCGTCGCAGCGTCGGCAACCCAGGCGCCCGCAGGCAAGTATGACGCCGACGTCGATCGCCTGTTCGGTGCGGGCGGCCCGCTCGCGCCCGCCGTCGGCACCTTCAAGCCGCGCCAGTCGCAGACCGAAATGGCCAAGGCCGTGGCCCAGGCCATCGCCGACCAGCAAGTGCTCATGGCCGAGGCCGGCACAGGCACGGGCAAGACCTTCGCCTACCTGGTGCCGGCGCTGCTGTGGGGCGGCAAGACCATCGTCTCGACCGGCACCAAGAACTTGCAAGATCAATTGTTCCTGCGCGATATCCCGACCGTGCGCGCCGCCCTGCGCGCGCCGGTCTCGGTCGCCCTGCTCAAGGGCCGCTCGAACTACGTCTGCCATTTCCACCTCGAGCGCACCCTGCAGAACGGGCGCCTGACCTCGCGCGACGACGTCGGTCACCTGCGCGAGATCTCGCGCTTCATCAAGATGACGAGCTCGGGCGACAAGGCCGAGCTGGCCAAGGTGCCCGAGACCGCCACCGTGTGGAACCTGGTCACGTCGACCCGCGACACCTGCATGGGCGCCGAGTGCCAGTACTACCAGGATTGCTTCGTGATGAAGGCGCGCCGGGAAGCGCAGCAGGCCGACGTGGTGGTGGTCAACCACCACCTGTTCTTCGCCGACGTGGCGCTGAAGGATACCGGCGTGGCCGAGCTGCTGCCGTCGGCCAATACCATCATCTTCGACGAGGCGCACCAGTTGCCCGACGTCGCGACCCTGTTCTTCGGCCAGTCGATCTCGACCTCGCAAGTGCTGGAACTGTGCCGCGACGTGCTGGCCGAGGGCCTGGCCCATGCGCGCGGCGGCCCGGACTGGGCCAAGGTGGTGACCGTGGTCGAGAAGGCGGCGCGCGACCTGCGCCTGTCGTTTGGCGACGGCAACCTGCGCCTGTCGCTGCCGCAGATCATGCCAAGTTCGCAGTTCTTCCCGGCGCTGGAAAAACTGAAGGAAGAAATCGCCGGCATGATCACGGTGCTGGAAGAAAACGCCGCGCGCGCCGAGACGATCGAAGCCTGCCGCCTGCGCGCGCACGAGCTGGCCGCCGCCTTCGAGGCGTGGAAGCCCGACCACAAGGCGCCGGCCAACGAGCAGGCGGTGCTGTGGGCCGAGGCTTTCTCGTCCTCGCTGCAACTGCACAAGACGCCGCTGTCGATCGCGCCGATCTTCGCCAGCCAGCGCGAGGGCACGCCGCGCAGCTGGATCTTCACCTCGGCCACGCTGGCGGTGAAGAACGACTTCAAGCACTTTTCCGACCAGCTGGGACTGACGGGCGAGCCGGCCAAGACCTGGCCCAGCCCGTTCGATTACCAGAACCAGGGCATCCTGTACGTGCCGACCGGCTTGCCGGAGCCGCAAGCGGCCGTGTACACCGACGCCGTGGTCGATGCCGCCTTGCCGGTGATCGAGGCGGCCGGCGGCCGCACCTTCTTCCTGTGCACGACGATTCGCGCCGTCAACAAGGTGGCCGAGCGCCTGCGCGTTGAATTCGCCGAGCGCGGCTGGGATTTCCCGTTGCTCGTGCAGGGCGAGCGTGGCCGTACCGAGCTGCTCGATTCCTTCCGCAATGCCGGCAACGCGGTGCTGGTCGGCAGCCAGAGTTTCTGGGAAGGCGTCGACGTGCGCGGCGAGGCGCTGTCGCTGGTGATCATCGACAAGCTGCCGTTCGCGCCGCCCGACGATCCGGTGCTGGCCGCGCGCATCGAGGTGATGGAAAAGCAGGGCATGAATGGCTTCATGCACCACCAGCTGCCCGAGGCGATCATCACCCTCAAGCAGGGCGCCGGGCGCCTGATCCGCGACGTCGACGACCGCGGCGTGCTGATGATCTGCGATCCGCGCATCATCACCAAGCCCTATGGCCGCCGCATCTGGCAGAGCCTGCCGTCGTTCAAGCGCACCCGGGTGCAGGAAGAAGTCATCCAGTTCTTCCGCCCGCTCGAACAGGCGGACGAGAGCGCGGCCTGAGCGGCGCGTCAGGGCACGATCACGACCTTGCCGATGACCTTGCGCGCCGCCATGTCGTTCAATGCCTGCGCGGTGTCGGCCAGCCGATAGCGCCGCGAGACCAGTGGTTTCAGGGTTCCTGCGGCGATCCAGCCGGTGATGCGCCGCATCGCCGCCAGGTGCGCGTCCCGTTCCTTGCGCGTGAAGTCGCCCCAGAACACGCCCACCACCGACGCCCCCTTCAACAGCATCAGGTTCCACGGCAGGCGCGGGATCTCGCCGGCCGCGAAGCCCACCACCAGGTGGCGCCCGCGCCAGGCGATCGAGCGCAGCGCCGGTTCGCTGTACTTGCCGCCCACCGGGTCGAAGACGACGTCCGGGCCGTGGCCATCGGTGGCGGCGCGGATCGCTTCGCGCAAGTCCCCTGCCTCGTAATCGATCAGCACGTCGGCCCCGTGCGCCTTGCACGCCGCCAGTTTCTCGTCGCTGGACGCGGCCGCGATCACGCGCGCGCCGAGGGCCTTGCCGATCTCGATCGCGGCCAGGCCGACGCCGCCGGCAGCGCCCAGCACCAGCATGGTCTCGCCGGCCTGCAAGGCGCCGCGGTCGGCGACCGCATGGTACGCGGTGCCGTAGGTGAGCGTGATCGCGGCCGCGACCTCGAAGTCCATATCGTCCGGCATGGGGAGGAAGGCGCTGCCTGGCGCCACGGCCTGCTCGGCGAACGCGCCGGTGCGGGTGAAGCCGATCACGCGCTGGCCGGGAACGAGGTCGCGCACGCCGGCGCCGACGGCGCGCACCACGCCCGCGAACTCGTTGCCCGGCGTGAAGGGAAGGGGAGGACGCACCTGGTACTTGCCCTGGACCGTCAGCACGTCGGGGAAGTTGACGCCGGCCGCCTTCACGTCCACCACGACGTCGTCGGGACCGGCGACCGGCGCCGGCAGGTCCTCGAGCACCAGGCTGTCTGGCGGTCCCCAAGCGGTGCAGCGTACGGCTTTCATTGCTTCCTCACAGTCTATTAGCGGAGTTATTGGCGGGGCGAATTATGCCCTAAGAAAGAGAGCGAATCTTCGTCCGCAAGGCCTGTGTCCGCTTGTCCGTCCGCAAAGCCGGCAGGGGACCGCGCGCTAGAGTCTTGAGATGCGGGCGCCGCGCGCGCCAGGACCAGAGGACAAGCATGGCAATCCGTTACGGTTGTTTCTTCAGTTACGCCCACGGCCGACACGCGCTGATGCAGCGCTTCAAGTCGGCCCTGGCCGACGCCCTGCGCTGCTATCTCGAACCTTACTTCGACAACGAAAACGAACTGTTTATCGATACCGAGCAGCTGGGCGGCGGCGACGACCTCGACCGCAAGATCGCACGCGCGATGTGCGAAAGCGTCTGCATGATCCTCATCTACACGCCCAAGTACGAGGCCCACGCCTACACGCGGCGCGAGTACGAGGCCATGCGCCTGATCGAGGCCGAGCGCGCCAGGTGGTATGCGCTGCCGAGCCGCCTGATCATCCCGGTCGTCATGACGCGCCACCCCGAATCGCTGCCGCCCCAGATCAGCGACGCGCGCTTCTACGTCGATTTCTCGCACTACACGATGGCCACGCCCGACCTGATGTCGAATCCAGACTTCTTGCCAGACATTGACAAGATGGTCAAGCGGATCGCAGCCCACTACGCATGTCAAAAAAAGCATGTGCCGCTCGACCACGACTGCAACCAATTCGTGCTTCCCGCTGTCCCACCCGAATGGCGCGATGTTCCAGAACTTACGTTTCCAAAAGAATGAGGAGCCATATGGACCAACAAGGTATCTCGCTCCAGCCGCTGGCCATGCCGGGCGCGGTGACGAGCTTCTATGCCTACGAGGGCGGCGCGGCGCGCAATGCCGTGCTGGCGGCGCTGGCGCTGCAGCTGGCGGGTGGGGACGCCGAGGCGCCGGTGCTGGTGATCGACTGGGATCTCGAGGCGCCGGCGCTGCACCGCCACTTCGCGGCGCCGGCCGATGAACCGTTTGCCGGCCCGCCTGTCGCCCTGCATGGCGCCGGGCCGGCGCCCGCCCACCCGGCGGCGCCTCCGGTCGCGCATGCCGCCGGCGACGACGCGGACGACCCGGCCCGGCCCGGGCTGCTCGAGTTCTTCGAGGCCTGCCGCGCGCGGCTGCGCAACACCGCCGGCCGCGGCGAGGAGCTGGCCGACCGCGTGATCGACGGCGTCGGCTGGCAGGCCTATCTCGAACGCGCCGACGGGCGCCGCCCGCTGTACCTGCTGCGCGCCGGACGCTTCGACGACAGCTATGCCGAACGCGCGGGCCGGCTCGATTACGCAGCCCTGTTCGACGCCTGTCCCGCGCTGTTCCGCCGCTTCGCGGCGCGCCTGGCGCAGCATTTCGGCCACGTGCTGGTCGCCACCGCGGCCGGGCGCTCGGCCGCCGTCAGCGTGTGCTCGACCCTGGTGCCCGACCGCCTGGTGGGCCTGTTCACGCCGGCGCCGGGCAGCATCGAAGGCATCGAAGGCGTGCTGCGGCGTGCAATCGATTACCGCTGCACCCATGAAGAAGAACAGCGTCCGCTGCTGCTCTATCCGCTGGCCTGCTCGGCCGACGGCGCGCGCAGCGATCCGCACGCACGCTGGCGACGCGGCGATGCGCGCCAGGGCCCGGGTTACCAGCCGCGCTTCGAGGCGTTGCTGCGCGCCAGCTATGGCTGGTCGCGCGTCAATCTCGACAGCTGGTTCGACGAGACCCAGCTGGCGCTGGCCGACGCCTTGTCCACCGCCGGCCCGGCCGGCGACCGCCGGGCGCTGGCGCGCCATGCCGCGCTGCTCGCCGAGTGGCTGGCGCCGGGGCGCTTCCCCTGGCAGTCGCTGGCCGAAGTGCGCCTGCGCGCCGCGGTCGCACAGGCGCGCCGTCAGGCCAGTGGCGACGAGATCGGCTCGCCGTCGCTGGCCGAACACCTCGGCCGCCTGGGCGAGCTGTGCCGCCGCGAGCGGCGCCGCGACGAGGCCCGCGCCTGTCTCGAAGAAAGCCTGGCCCTGCGCGAGCGCCTGCTCGGCGACGACCATGCGGCCACGCGCCAGGGCCGCGCCGCGCTGGCCGCGCTCCTGCTCGACGGCGGCGCGTTGCCAGAGGCGCGCCGCCACTACGACCTGCTGGTCCAGTCCTGCGCGCGCAAGGCCGGCCTTGAAGCGCCCGAGACGCTGGCGGCGCGCTCGCAGCTGGCGCGGGTGCTGGCCGCGCTGGGCGAGGGCGAGCGGGCGCTGGCGCTGCACGAGCAGGTGGTCTCCACCAGCGAACGCGCGCTCGGCGCCGAACACCCGTGCACGCTCGACTGCCTCGAAGACCTGGCGCACAGTCTGGTGCAGCAGCGCGAATTCGGACGCGCCCGGATCGTGGTCGAGCGGGTGCTCGACGCGCGTCGCCGGCGCCAGGGCAGCGAGCATGCCGACACCCTGCGCTGCGGCCAGCGGCTGGCGCTGCTGCTGGGCGAGACGGGCGAACTGGGCAACGCGCGCCGCATGCTCGAATCGGTGTTGCGGGCCTACGAGCGGCACGATGGCCTGGACGCCGCCGGCACGCTGTCGGCGCGCGAGGCGCTGGCCGAGATCCTGGCTGCCCAGGGCGACCTGGCGGCGGTACGCAGCATCCAGGAATCGCTGGCGCGCACCCGCGAGCGGCACCTGGGGGCTGGCCATCCTGAAACGCTCAATATGCAGCTGCGGCTGGCCTCGACCCTGGGCCAGCAGGGCGAGGCCGAAGCCGCGCGCCGCCTGCGCGAACAGGTGGCCGAGCTGCGCCAGCACCTGCGTGAAGTCGAAGGCGCGCCGCCCGATGCCGCGCCGGCGCAGGCAGGGCAAATGCGGGCACAGGCCGGGGCATCCGGCGCCAGCCTGTCGCCGGACTACGTGGCGCACGGCATGCCATCGTCGTCGACTGCGGCGAACGGCATTGCGGCGCACGGCCATCATGAATTGCCGGCATCGCGCGAGCACGCCGAAACCAGTCAGGCGGCCGACAACCTGGGCCACAAGCTCACCGAGCTGCAGAACCTGATCGACAGCCGCAGTCCCGAAGAAGCCAGGGCGCTGGCCGACAGCCTGCGCACCTCGGTGCTCAAGCCCAGCGCCTCCCATCCGCTGCGTCGGCGCGGCGCCGCCATGATCAAGCAGGTCTATCTGCAAGAGGGCGACAAGGACGCGCTGCTGTCCTTCACCCAGGACGAAGTGTCGCTGCTCGAAGGCGCCTTGATCGAGGCGGCGCGCGACAATCCGATGACGATGCGCTGAAAGCGCGGCGCGCTCTGCGCCGGCATTGACGCCCGGCGCCGCTCCGGGCGAGTGCTTGCACCGGCGCCCGTTCGCACGCGCCGGCTCGTCGGCCGCCGGATCGCCGGCACGCCGGCCCGCTCAACCGCAGACCGCCAGCCCACCGGGCCGCCGGCCCGCTCACCCGCAGACCGCCAGCCCACCGGGCCGCCGGCCCGCTCACCCGCAGACCGCCAGCCCACCGGGCCGCCGGGCCGCGCCTCGCCGCCTTGCCGGCCTGCGCGCCCGAGGCCGTCGCCCCCGGCCTGCCGGCAGGCAACCGCCATCGACTCCCGACGCCAGCTCGTCGCCGCCCGTCGACTGCACATCGACCTGCGCCGACATGTCATTGCCAGCGCGCGTCACGCCCCCCAATTAACGGCGCGACAAGCCACTTGCCAGGATGGCATCGCAGGAATGTCGCCGAGCTTGCCAGCCTTTCCAGTAAACTGTCGCATGGCTGCTGCACTGTTATAAGATGGTCCATTGACCGTCCCGGATCGTGAAATCCTGGCGTGAAATTCTCATGTCGGGTATCGATACGGGCGTTGCTTCAGGTAAAATCTCCGCCATGCGAATCTTGATCAGCAACGATGACGGTTATCTGGCGCCCGGGCTGGCCGCGCTGGCGGACGCGCTCGCGCCGATCGCCGACATCGTCGTCGTCGCCCCCGACAGCAATCGCTCCGGCGCGTCGAATTCGCTGACCCTGGACCGGCCGTTGTCGGTCTACAAATCGGCCAACGGCTACTATTTCACCAATGGCACGCCGACCGACTGCGTGCACATCGCCCTGACCGGCATGTCCGATGCGCCGCCCGATCTGGTGGTTTCTGGTATCAATAATGGCCAGAATATGGGCGACGACACCCTGTATTCCGGCACTGTCGCCGCCGCCACTGAAGCCTTCCTGTTCGGTCTGCCGGCAATCGCCTTCTCGCAGGTGCACGGCGGCTGGGCCCATGTCGATTCGGCCGCCCGGGTGGCGCGCGACATCGTCGAGCGTTTCGCCGCCGGTGGCTTCGACATGCTGCCCAAGCCCTTCCTGCTGAACGTGAACATCCCGAACCTGCCGTACGAGGACATCGGCCCGCTGACGCCGACCCGCCTCGGACGCCGCCACCAGGCCGAACCCGTGATCCGTGCGCAGGATCCGCGCGGCCGCGAGATCTTCTGGATCGGCGCGCCCGGCGCCTGCCGCGACGCGGGCGAGGGCACCGACTTCCACGCGACCGCGCAGGGCCGCGTGTCGATCACGCCGCTGCAGATCGACCTGACCCACAAGACCCAGTTGGCCCTGCTGGCGGGAGGGCTGGCATGAAGGATGCGCGACCGAACTTTCCGCTGCCGCTGTCCTCGGTGACGAGCGGCGCGCGCAAGCCCGGCACGCCGGCGCCGGTGCAGACGCCGCAGACCGCCACCCGCAACGCCACCACCTATACCGGCGCCAGGACGCCGCCGTCCCCAGGCCCGGCGCCGCGCACGCCCGGCTATGTGCAGGTGGCCGGCAGCGCGCCGGCTGCCCGGCGTTCCGACCTGGAGGCCACCGAAGCGGTGCGGCGCGCGATGGTGGGCCGAATCGCGCGCCAGGGCGTGGCCGATCCGCAGGTCCTGAGGGCGATGGAAACCGTGCCGCGCCACCTGTTCATCGAACCGGCCATGTCGGGCCAGGCCTACGTCGACGCCTCGCTGCCGATCGGCCACAACCAGACGATTTCCCAGCCCTATATCGTGGCCCGCATGATAGAAGCAATGCGCGAAGCGATGCCTCCCGGCGCCATGCTGGGAAAAGTGCTGGAGATCGGCACCGGCTGCGGCTACCAGGCCGCGGTCCTGTCGTTCGTCGCAAAAGATGTGTATTCGATCGAGCGCATCAGGCCCTTGCACGAGCTCGCGAAGACCAACCTGCGGCCGCTGCGGATATCGAACCTGCGTTTGCAGTATGGGGATGGTATGCTAGGCTTGCCACAGGTCGCGCCTTTCGATGGCATTATCCTCGCCGCCGCCGGCCTCGAGGTGCCGCGGGCCTTGCTCGAGCAGCTGGCCATCGGCGCGCATCTCGTGGCGCCGGTCGGCGCCCAGGTCCAGCACCTGCACCGTATCACCCGCACCGGCAAATCCGAGTGGACCAGCGAAATGCTGGAAGCGTGCCACTTCGTGCCGCTGCGCCCAGGCACCATCTGAAACCCCGTTGTACGCCGTAAATACAAAAGAATGCCAATGACACAAGCACCGCGTTTAGCCCTCCTGACGATCTTCATCGGCCTCATGGCCGGTTGTTCCACCACTACCCGCCAGGCGCCGGTCGTCGAGCGCCCCGTCAGCGCCGCGCCAAGCCGGCCAGCTCCCGCACGCGTGGAAGAAGCGCCGAAACAGGACGAGCGCGGCATGTACACCGTGCGCAAGGGCGACACCCTGCTGCGCATTGCGCTCGACTTCGGCCAGAATTACCGCGACCTGGTGACCTGGAACCACCTGGCCAATCCGGACGACATCAAGGTTGGCCAGGTATTGCGCGTGACCCAGCCGGAAGGCGAGCGCACCGCGAATGTGCAGACCCAGCCGGTGCCGATGCCGCCGTCGGCCAGCGTGCCGCGCAAGACCGAGCCGCGCGCCGACAAGACCCCCTACAGCGAAGGCAAGGTGGCTGCCGCCACGCCGCCGGCCACCACCGCTCCGGCCGCGCCGCCGGCGCCTGCGAGCTCGGCCCCGGCCACCAGCGACGAAGCGCGCCTGAGCTGGATGTGGCCCTCGGAAGGCCGCGTCATCGCCACCTTCGACGATGGCCGCAACAAGGGAATCGACATCGCCGGCAAGCTGGGCCAACCAGTGGTCGCCGCCGGTTCGGGCAAGGTAATGTATGCTGGCAGTGGCATCCGCGGTTATGGTAATCTCGTCATCGTCAAGCACAGCAACAGCCTGTTGTCCGCGTATGCCCACAACCGCAAGATCGTGGTCAAGGAGGGTGACAACGTGAGCCGTGGCCAGATGATCGCCGAGATGGGCGACTCCGATGCCGATGCGGTCAAGTTGCATTTCGAGATTCGCCAGCAGGGCAAGCCGGTCGACCCGACGAGGTTCTTGCCCGTTCGTTAGGAACGGTATGACGCACCCGCCGCACTCGCTGGACCAGGAGGATACGGACGAGTTTCCGGATGAGCCGGAAAGCGAGCGCGCGCATGCTGACGACGAGACCGACCGGGTCGGGCGCATCGACGGCGCGGCCGGCGTGGCGG
The DNA here is from genome assembly GCF_050434805.1 of Massilia sp. UYP11. NCBI lineage: Bacteria > Pseudomonadati > Pseudomonadota > Betaproteobacteria > Burkholderiales > Oxalobacteraceae > Massilia > Massilia sp. UYP11. The sequence goes on along the minus strand of NZ_JBNDJE010000003.1, from coordinate 348,153 downwards.
GCGAGGAAGCGCTCGCGTGCCACGCCAGCACCGAGACGGTCGACGAGTTGCGCAAGGTCTTGCAGGCCGAGCTCGCGACCGACACTACCCAGCACTACCTGAACCAGATCGGCGCCAGGCCGCTCCTCACGCCCGGCGAGGAAGTCCACTTCGCCACCCTGGCGAAGTCCGGCGACTTCGGCGCGCGCCAGAAGATGATCGAGCATAACCTGCGCCTGGTCGTCTCGATCGCCAAGCACTACATCAACCGCGGCGTGGTCCTGCTCGACCTGATCGAGGAGGGCAATATCGGCCTGATGCGCGCCATCGACAAGTTCGAGCCCGAGCGCGGCTTTCGTTTCTCGACCTATGCCACCTGGTGGATCCGCCAGAGCATCGAGCGCGCCATCATGAACCAGGCCCGCACCGTGCGCCTGCCGGTGCACATGGTGCGCGAGCTCAACGGCGTGCTGCGCGCCAAATACCACCTCGAGGCCCAGAAGCACGACGGCAAGGAAGCCTCGAGCGAGGACATCGCCAGCCTGGTCGGCCGCCCGGTCGAGGAAGTGCAAGACATCCTGACCCTGTCCGAGCACGCGACCTCGCTCGATGCGCCGCTCGACAACGATCCGCAATCGAGCCTGATGGACATGCTGCCCGACGACGGCGAAGGCAGTCCCGACGCCCACGCTGAGCAGCAGGAGGTGGCGCTGCTGGTGCGCGACTGGCTGACCCGGCTGCCGGACAAGCAGCGCCTGGTCGTCACCCGCCGTTTCGGCCTCGACAACGACGATCCGGCGACGCTGGAAACCCTGGCCGAAGAGATGGGCGTGACGCGCGAGCGGGTGCGCCAGATCCAGCAGGAAGCGCTGGTCAAGCTCAAGCGCGCGATGGCGGCGCGCGGCGTGGTGCGCGATTCCCTGCTGTGACGGCAAAGCCGTCCGGTAGCGCCCACCCCGATTCCTTGTTATCATGCCCGCCGGGCCGTTTCGGCCATTTTCTTTTTGCGCGGCCGGCCATGCGCGCCCCGCCGGCCGGGGCCTGAGCCAGCCTTCACTCCACTTTCTCATCACCATGCAAGAAATCTTCATCGACATCAAATCCCTCGACATGGACGGGCGCGGCGTTGGCCACCTCGAGAACGAGGACGGCTCGCCAGGCAAGGTGGTCTTCGTCGAAGGCGCGCTGCCGGGCGAACGCGTCAGCTTCGAGACGCTGCGCAAGAAGAAGAACTGGGAATCGGGCCGCATGGTCACCCTGCAGCGCGCCTCGTCGATGCGGGTCGAGCCGAAGTGCCGGCATTTCGGCTACTGCGGCGGCTGCTCGATGCAGCACCTGGAGCCGGCTGCGCAGGTGGCGATGAAGGGGCGCGTGCTGGAAGACAACCTGTGGCACCTCGGCAGGGTAAAGGCCGAGATGATCATGCGCCCGATGTACGGCCCGACCTGGGACTACCGCTACCGCGCGCGCCTGTCGGTGCGCCACGTGCCGAAGAAGGGCGGCATCCTGGTCGGCTTCCATGAGCGCGCCTCGTCCTATGTCGCCGACATCACCACCTGCGAGATCCTGCCGGACCACGTCGCACGCCTGCTGGTGCCGCTGCGCGAGCTGATCGGCGCCCTGTCGATCTACAGCCAGGTGCCGCAGATCGAGGTGGCGATCGGAGAAGAGACGACGGTGCTGGTGCTGCGCATCATGGCGCCGCTCAGCGCCGCCGACGAGACCCTGCTGAAAGCCTTCGCCGACGGGTGGGAAATCCAGTGGTGGCTGCAGCCGAAGGGCCCGGACACGGCCTATCCGTTCTACCCGTTGGGCAAGGAACTGGTTTACACGCTGCCCGAGTTCGGCATCCGCATGCCGTTCAAGCCGACCGACTTCACCCAGGTGAACCACCACATCAACCGCGTGCTGGTGTCGAAGGCGCTGCGCCTGCTGGACGTGCAGAAGGACGACCGCGTGGCCGACCTGTTCTGCGGCCTGGGCAACTTCACGCTGCCGCTGGCAACCCAGGCGCGCGAGGTGGTCGGCATCGAGGGCAGCACGGCGCTCACCACGCGCGCGCTGGAGAACGCCAGGGCAAACGGCCTGGCCGGGAAGACCGCGTTCTCCACCCGTAACCTGTTCGAAGTCACCAAAGCCGACCTGGTGGCGCTGGGCCGTTTCGAGCGCATGCTGATCGATCCGCCGCGCGACGGCGCCATGGCCCTGGCGCAGGCGCTGGCCGAACTGCGCGAGACCCACGAACACCTGATGCCGCAGCGCATCGTCTACGTCTCGTGCAGCCCGTCGACCCTGGCGCGCGACGCCGGCATCCTGGTGCACAAGGCGGGCTATGTGATGACGAAGGCGGGGGTGGTGAACATGTTCCCCCACACCTCGCACGTCGAATCGATCGGCGTGTTCGAGCTGGGCGACAAGCCGGCGCGCCCCGCCGATGGCGCGGCCTATGTGCCGGCCGACGTGCCCGCGACGCCGGACCTCGCCTGAGGGCCGCGAGCGGCGGGATCATGCCGCCGGCCCGGTTCTGCCGGGCCGGCGGTTTGACGTTTTGGCCAGCAGCTGCTACGGATGAGCGACACCGTACAGACCAGCCTATCCATCTCGGTTTTACTGTAGGGAAACAGAGGTGCGTATGGACATGACCAAACACGGCGATCACGACGGGCGTCAAGGCGCGCGTTTCTGGCGGTTTTCCCAGGAGTTGCTGGTCGTCGTCGCGCGCGATGGGACGATCGAAGCGGTCAATCCGGCATGGCTCCGGCTGCTGGGCTATGCCGACGACGAGATCGTCGGCCGCAAGTTCATCGAGTTCACTCATCCGGCCGACCTGGACGCGACGCTGGCCGTGTTCGCGGGCGTGCTTGAGCGCCCCCTGGTGACGCCCCATGAATACCGCTTGCGCCACAAGGACGGCTCATGGCGCTGGTTCGGCTGGACCGGCGCCTTCCAGGAGGGCAGGGTGGTTGCCGCCGGGCGCGACCAGACGCACGGGCGCCGGCGCGAGACAGCCTTGCAGGACGCCGAGGACTTTACCCGCCTTGCCCTGCGCTCGGTAGGCGGCGTCGGCATCTGGACCGCCGACCTGCAGGCGCGCACCTGCACCTGCGATGCCGCGATCGCCGACCTGTATGGCGTGGAGCCGGTGCGCGCCGCCGGCGGCGTGCCGGTCGAGGAACTCATGGCCAACGTCCATCCGGACGATCGTCCGGGACTGATGGCCGAGATCGCGGGCAGCCTCACCTCGGGCAAGGACGCGAACTTCGAATACCGCCTGCTGCATCCCGACGGCGCCGTGCGCTGGGTGCATTCGCGCTGGCGCACCTATCTCGACGAGCACGGGCAGCCGCTGCGCCGCACCGGCATCGGGATCGAGACGACGGCCCAGCGCAACCTGGAAGAGCAGCTGCGCCAGGCTCAAAAAATGGAGGCCGTGGGGCAGCTCACCGGCGGCCTGGCCCACGACTTCAACAACCTGCTGGCGGGGATCACCGGCGCGCTCGACCTGATGCAGATCCGGATGCGCCAGGGGCGTTTCAGCGATTTCGAGCGCTACGTCGCGGTGGCGCAGGGCGCCGCTCGCCGCGCCGCCGCGCTCACGCACCGCCTGCTGGCCTTCTCGCGGCGCCAGACGCTGGCGCCGACGCCGATTGACGTTAATGCGCTGGTGTCCGGCATGGAAGAACTCATCCGGCGCACCATCGGGCCCCAGATCACGCTCGAGGTGGTCGGCGCGGTCGGACTGTGGCCGACCCTGGTCGATGCCGGCCAGCTCGAGAACGCCTTGCTGAACCTGTGCATCAACGCGCGCGACGCCATGCCCGACGGCGGCCGCATCACGATCGAGACCGCCAACAAATGGCTCGATTACTCGGCTTCCAGGACGCATGACATCCCGGAAGGCCAGTACCTGTCGCTGTGCGTGACCGATATCGGCACCGGCATGACGCCGGAGATCGTGGCCAAGGTGTTCGAACCGTTCTTCACCACCAAGCCGATGGGCGAGGGCACCGGTCTGGGCCTGTCGATGATCCATGGTTTCGCGCGCCAGTCGGGCGGCCAGGTGCGCATTTATTCCGAGCTGGGGAAGGGCACCACGGTGTGCATCTACCTGCCGCGCTATTATGGCGAACTCAAGCCGGAAGACATCGGCCTGCCGCCGGCGCCGCAAGCGCCGGCCGGCCAGGGCGAGACGGTGCTGGTGGTCGACGACGAGCCGTCGGTGCGCATGCTCGTGACCGAGGTGCTGGAAGACCTGGGCTACGTGGCGCTGGAGGCGGCCGACAGCGTGGCCGGACTCAAGCTGCTGCAGTCGGATGCGCGCATCGACCTGCTGGTGACCGACGTCGGCCTGCCCGGCGGCATGAACGGGCGCCAGATGGCCGAAGCCGGCATCGAGCGCAGGCCAGGGCTGAAGGTATTGTTCATCACCGGCTACGCCGAGAACAGCCTGATCGGCAACGGCCACCTGATGCCGGGGATGCAGGTGCTGACCAAGCCGTTCGCGCTGGACGCGCTGGCGGTGCGGATCAAGGAACTGGTCGCGGTGCGATGACGCGTCCGGCCCGCGCAACATCGGAAGGAATCGAATGAAACACCTCACCCGGCACCTCGCCGCCTGGCTTGCCGCCGCGGTGGCCACGGCGGCCGTCGCCAGCGTCGTGCAGACGCAGATCAATCTCGGCGAACTCACCGCGCTCGGTGCGCCGGTCGGCCTGGCGGAGCGGCTGCGGGCCACCCTGGGCGACCTGGCCGGCTTTGGCGCGGTCATGACCGGCATCGCGCTGGTCGCGCTGTTGCCGGCGTTCGGCGCCGGGCACCTGCTGGCGCAACGCGCGCCGTCACCCTGGCGCAGCGCCATCTTCGCGCTGGCGGCGGTCGTGGCCCTGTGGGTGGCGTTCTGGCTGATGCTGCACGTGATTCCCATGCCGGCCATCGCCGCGACCCGCGGCGCCGCCGACCATGCGCTGATGGCCGCGACGGGGTTCGTCGGCGGCCTGCTGTATGCCCGCATGAGCGCGCCGGCGCGCGGCCCCGGCAAGCGGCGGCGCCACGCGGCGCTGGCGGCCATGCTGGCGCTGGTGCCGGCCTTGCTGTTCCTCGTGACGTCGCCCGGCGCGGCCGGGCGGCTCGATGCGGTCGATCCGGCCAGCTACCGCGTCGCGACGGTCGCGCGGGGACTCGAGCGGCCATGGTCGCTGGCCTTCCTGCCGGACGGTCGCCTGCTGGTCACCGAGATGGGCGGGCGCCTGCTTGCCATCGGCGCCGATGGCGGTTCGACGCCGATCGCGACGGACGGCCTGCCGCCGGTGTTCCAGCGTGGCCGCACCATCGGCCTGATGGACGTCGCCATCGATCCCGACTTCGAACGCAACGGCTTGCTGTACCTGACGATGGGCCACGGCGGGGAGGGCGCCAACGGCACGCGCCTGGTGCGCGCCAGGCTGGCGGGCGAGCGGCTCGCGGACGTCCGGGTGCTGTTCAGCTCCACGCCGAAGCCGCGCGCCGGCAACAACGGCGGCCGCATCGCCTTCCTGCCGGACGGCACGCTGGCGCTGACGGTCGGCGACGGCAACTGGCGCCGCGAAGAGGCGCAAAACCCGGCCAATCACCTGGGCACGGTCGTCAGGCTCGACCGCGAAGGCAGGGCGCCGGCCGACAATCCTTTCGTCAACCGCCCCGGCGCCGCGCCCGAGATCTACAGCCTCGGTCATCGCAATGCGCAGGGCATCGCCGTCGATCCGGCCAATGGCGACCTGCTGCTCACCGAACACGGCGCCCGTGGCGGCGACGAGATCAACCGGATCGCGGCAGGCAAGAACTACGGCTGGCCGCTGGTCACGGCCGGCATCGACTATCCGTTCGGGCGCGTCACGCCGTTTCGCCGCCTGGCGGGCTTCGAAGCGCCGCTGCTGGAATGGACGCCGTCGATCGCGCCGGCGGGCCTGGCGGTCTACCGGGGCGACCAGTTCCCCGGGTGGCGCGGCGACCTCCTGGTGCCGGCGCTGAAGGCGCGCGCGGTTTACCGTGTCGTGCGCGATGGGGGCAGGATCGTCGGCCAGCAGACGCTGTTGGCGGAACTGAACCAGCGCATGCGCGACGTCAAGGTCGGCCCTGACGGCGCGATCTACGTCCTGACCGATGGTCTGGATGCCAGCCTGCTGCGTGTGACGCGCCCATGAAAAAACCGGCCCGCGGGCCGGTTTCTTGTCGAGAGACAGCGATCGGTCAGTCGTCGCCGCCCACGATGCCCAGCAGGCGCAGCAGGCTGGTGAAGATGTTGAATACGCTCAGGTAGATCGACAGGGTGGCGGTGACGTAGTTGGTCTCGCCGCCGTTGACGATGCGCTGCACGTCATACAGGATGAAGGCCGAGAAGATGCCGATCGCCAGGACCGAGATCACGATCGACATCACCGACATCTGCAGGAAGATGTTGGCGACGACGGCCAGCAGCAGGACGACGACGCCGGCCATCAGCCAGCTGCCCATGCCCGAGAAATCGCGCTTGGTGGTGGTGGCGATGCTGGCCATCACGGCGAACACGGCGGCGGTGCCGCCGAAGGCGGTCATGATCAGGCTGGCGCCGTTCGAGTAATTGAGCGTGTGGGTCAGCAGCGGCGCCAGCATCAGGCCCATGAAGAAGGTGAAGCCGAGCAGCAGGGCGACGCCCAGGCTGGAATCCTTGTTCTTCTGGATGGCCCACATGAAGCCGAAAGCGATCGCGAGGAAGATCACGAAGCCCATGATGCCGGTGAAGGCGATGCCCAGGGACATGCCGGCAACCGCGCCGAGCACGGTAGGAATCATCGACAGCGCCAGCAGCCAATACGTGTTGCGTAACACTTTGTTACGCGTGGCCTGACCACCCTTGCTCAGGTCGATGGTACTTTGCTGTTGGGTACTAGGGTACATATAGTGCCTCCGGTTTAGATAAATGGTACGTGCGAGTGCTACGCAAGGTACGTCACGTTGATCCTAACTCATTTTTCTTAACTGAAGATGAAGAACAGATCACATTGGACGGACTTTTGCCGCCACTGTAACACCATGCTTGCCACTACCGCAATATCGGAGATCCGGGGCAGGTATGGTAAAATTGAAGGTTGATTGAGTCTCAAAGTTCACGCGAATTTCTCAGTTCATAACCTTTCACTTATTGGAGTTTTCTCATGGCAATCGAACGCACCCTGTCCATCATCAAGCCGGACGCAGTTGCAAAAAACGTGATCGGCAAGATCTATAGCCGTTTCGAAGAAGCCGGCCTGAAGATCGTGGCTGCCCGCATGGTGCAACTGTCGCGCGCTGAAGCCGAAGGCTTCTACGCAGTGCACGCCGCGCGTCCGTTCTTCAAGGACCTGGTCGACTTCATGATCTCGGGGCCGGTGATGATCCAGGTGCTGGAAGGCGAAGGCGCGATCCTGAAAAACCGCGACCTGATGGGCGCTACCGATCCGAAGAAAGCCGACGCCGGCACCATCCGCGCCGACTTCGCCGACTCGATCGACGCCAATGCCGTCCACGGTTCGGACGCTGCCGAAACCGCGGCTGTGGAAATCGCTTACTACTTCCCGGCGCTGAACGTCTACTCGCGTTAATTAGTAAGGGGGAGCGCAGTCCGGGCGTTCCCCGGTGTACTTCCCCGGACTAATTTAAATGAGTAACCCGCTTGCCCGCAGCCCAGGGCTGGCGCAAGCGGGTTCAGGAATATAGGATTACATCATGACTACTCTCACCAATTTGCTGGACTTTGATCCCGCGCAACTCGTCGCCTACTGCGCCGACTTGGGTGAGAAACCGTTCCGCGCCAAGCAGTTGCAACGCTGGATCCACCAGTTCGGAGCAAGCGACTTCGACAGCATGACCGACCTGGCCAAGTCGCTGCGCGAAAAGCTCAGGTCGCGCGCCGAAGTGCGTGCGCCGGCCATCGTGAGCGACAAGACGGCCAGCGACGGCACCCGCAAATGGCTGGTCGACGTCGGCAACGGCAACGCGGTCGAGACCGTGTTCATTCCGGAAGAAAACCGCGGCACGCTGTGCATCTCCACGCAAGCCGGCTGCGCCGTCAACTGCCGTTTCTGCTCGACCGGCAAGCAGGGCTTCAACCGCAACCTGACGGTCGCCGAGATCATCGGCCAGCTGTGGATGGCCGAGTTCGAGCTGCGCCGCACCAAGGGCATCGAGCCGGGTCCGAAAGGCGAGCGCCAGATCACCAACGTGGTGATGATGGGCATGGGCGAGCCGCTGCTGAACTACGAGCCGACCGTCACCGCGCTCAAGATGATGCTCGACGATAACGCCTACGGCCTGTCGCGCCGCCGCGTGACCCTGTCGACCTCGGGCGTGGTGCCGAATATCGACAAGCTGTCGCAGGACGTGCCGGTCGCCATGGCCGTGTCGCTGCACGCCTCGAACGATGCGCTGCGCGACATCCTGGTGCCCCTCAATAAAAAATACCCGCTGCGCGAGCTGATGGCCGCCTGCAAGCGTTATCTCGAATTCGCGCCGCGCGACTTCATCACCTTCGAGTACTGCATGCTCGACGGCTTCAACGACAGCGACGAGCATGCGCGCGAATTGATCGCGCTGGTGAACGATCCGGTGGTCGGCGTGAACTGCAAGTTCAACCTGATCCCGTTCAATCCCTTCCCCGAGTCGGGCCTGACCCGCTCCAAGAACCCGCGCATCAAGGCCTTCGCCGAAGTCCTGATGAACGCCGGCATCGTGACCACCGTGCGCAAGACGCGCGGCGACGACATCGACGCCGCCTGCGGCCAGCTGGCGGGCGAGGTCAAGGACCGCACCCGGGTGGCCGAGCGCATGGAAAAGATGGCCGAGTACCAGAAGAAATTCGGCGCCGACTTCGGCCGCATCGTGGAGATCCCGACCTGATGAAATTCGCCGCCGCCTGGCTCGCATCCGCATCGATCCTGTCCCTCGTTGTGCTGGCCGGCTGCGCCGGCACGGGGCCGGGCGGCGCGGCGACGACGCGCGGCGGCGAACTCAGGACCGCCTCGGACCAGACCGCGCTGGAAAAGCGCGCCTCGATCCGGGTGCAGCTGGCGGTCGGCTACTACCAGGAGGGCAAGCACGAGATCGCCCTCGACGAAGTCAAGCAGGCGCTGGCGGCCGATCCGAACTACGCCGACGCCTATGGCCTGCGGGCCCTGATCTATACGTCGATGGGGCAGTTCCCGCTGGCCGACGAGAACCATCGCCACGCGCTGCGCCTCGAACCGGGCAATCCCGAGTTCGCGAACAACTACGGCACCTTCCTGTGCCAGTCGGTGAACCGGCCGCTCGAGGCGCTGCGGTATTTCGATGCCGCCCTCAAGAATCCCGCCTACCAGACGCCGCTCTCCGCGCTGATCAATGCGGGCGCGTGCAGCATCAAGAACCGGAATCTCGACGCGGCCGAGCGCTACCTGCTCGAGGCCCTGCGCTTGAGCCCGGCGCTGCCGGCCGTGAATGCCGGCCTGGCGCGGGTGTACTACGAGCGGCGCGACATGCAGCGCGCCGGTTTTTTCGTGAATCGCCTGATCGAGACGGCCAGCATCGAGGCACTGCCGGCCGACGCGCTCTGGCTCGCGCTGCGCGTACAGCGCCATCTGGGCGACCGGACCCATGAAGCGACGCTCGCGGCCCAGCTGCGCCGGCGCTTCCCCGGTTCGCCCGAATACGCGGCATTCGAGCGCGGCGCTTTCGACGAGTAGGCACGAAGACAAGCTCAACTAGAAGCTCACACGGACAAGGACGAGGACAATGAACGAGCAAGCAGATCAGCCGGCTACGCCGGGCAACCAGCCCGGCATCCCTGGCAAGACCCTGCAATCCCAGCGCGAAGCGATGGGCTGGAGTGTGGAACAGGTGGCGGACCAGCTGAAGCTGGCGCCGCGCCAGGTAGTGGCGCTGGAAGCGGGCGATTACGCCGCGCTGCCGAGCCCGGCCGTGACACGCGGCTTCGTGCGGGTCTATGCCAAGCTGCTCAAGATCGACGCCGCGCCGCTGGTATCGATGATCGAGTTGAACATGCCGCCGGAAGCCCAGGCAGGCGCTCCCGTCAACACCAGCGCCGTGCGCCGCGAACAGCGGCCGGCCACGTTTTCCCAGACCCGTTTCCCGATCGCCGGCCGCCGCAACCGCCTGCCGCTGGGCTGGATCGTGGCCGCCGTGGTGGCGGCCGGCGCCGCCGTCGCGGCCTGGCAGTTCGACCTGATTCCAAGCCTGCAGCGCGATGGCGCGACGGGTGACCCCATGGTGCTGGACAACCCGGCCGCCGGCGTCGTTGCCCCGGGCGCGACCGCGCCGGGCGCGGCGCCCGCGCCTGACGCCCACCCGGGCCTGCTCAATCCATCGGTGCCGTTGATCTCGGTGCCGGCGCCGGCCGGCGAAGGTGCGCCGCCGGCGGCAGCGCCCGGTTCCACGCCGGCCACTCCAGGGGGCGCCCCGGCGGGCACCCCGGCGGCCGCCCCGACCGCCCCGGCGCCGGCCGTGCAGCCGCCGGCCAGCGCGCCGGTGGGAACGCCGAGCGCCGCGGCGCCGGGCGCGACGCTGGCCCCGGGCGTCTCGACCGCCGCCGCAGCGGTCACCGCCGTGGCGCCCGCCGCCGGCGCCAACACCCTGGTGCTGAACGTGCGCGAGGATTCCTGGATCGAAGTGCGCCCGAGCGCCGGCGGCCGTCCCCTGATCTCGCGCCTGGTCAAGGGCGGCAGCACCGAGTCGGTCGAGCTGACCGGTCCGGCGACCCTGGTGGTCGGCGCCCCCGGCGGCGTCAGCGCGACCCTGCGCGGCGCCGAGGTCGCGCTGCCGCAGCAGTCGGGTCGGACCATTGCGCGCGTGGCGCTGAAATAAGTTGAAGCTGGAATACATCACATGAACTCGTTGAACGAAGACCGCACCTCTCAGCCTGCGCCGGCCGCAGCAATACCATCCGGCCCGCTTGCGCGCCGCGCCAGCCGCAAGGTCCTGGTGGCCAATGGCGAGCGCAAGGTCTGGGTGGGCGGCGACGCCCCGGTGGTGGTGCAGTCGATGACCAACACCGACACCGCCGACGCGATCGGCACCGCGATCCAGGTCAAGGAACTGGCGCGCGCCGGTTCCGAGATCGTGCGCATCACGGTCGATACGCCGGCTGCGGCGGCGGCCGTGCCGGCGATCCGCGAACAGCTCGACCGCATGGAAGTCGACGTGCCGCTGGTGGGCGACTTCCACTACAACGGCCACCTGCTGCTGCGCGACTATCCGGAATGCGCGCGGGCGCTGTCGAAATACCGGATCAATCCGGGCAATGTGGGGCAGGGCGCCAAGCGCGACACCCAGTTCGCCCAGATGATCGAGATCGCCGCCAAATATGACAAGCCGGTCCGCATCGGCGTCAACTGGGGTAGTCTCGACCAGTCGCTGCTGGCGCGCATCATGGACGAGAACGCCACGCGCGCCAATCCATGGAGCGCCCAGGCGGTGATGTACGAAGCCCTGATCACGTCGGCGATCGAGAACGCCGTGCGCGCCGAGGAAGTCGGCCTGGCGCGCGACAAGATCATCCTGTCCTGTAAAGTCTCGGGCGTGCAGGACCTGATCGCGGTTTACCGCGAACTGGCGCGCCGCTGCGACTATCCGCTGCACCTGGGCCTGACCGAGGCCGGGATGGGCAGCAAGGGCATCGTCGCCTCGACCGCGGCGCTGTCGGTGCTGCTGCAGGAAGGCATCGGCGACACCATCCGCATTTCGCTGACGCCGGAGCCGGGCGGCGACCGCACGCGGGAAGTCGTGGTCGGCCAGGAGATCCTGCAGACGATGGGCCTGCGCAAGTTCACCCCGATGGTGATCGCCTGCCCGGGTTGCGGCCGTACGACCTCGACCGTGTTCCAGGAGCTGGCCGACAACATCCAGAGCTTCTTGCGCGAGCAGATGCCGGAATGGAAGCAAACCTATCCGGGCGTGGAGGCGATGAACGTGGCCGTGATGGGCTGCATCGTCAACGGTCCGGGCGAATCGAAGCACGCGAACATCGGCATCAGCCTGCCGGGCACCGGCGAATCGCCGGCCGCGCCGGTATTCGTCGATGGCCAGAAATTCGCGACCCTGCGCGGCGAGCGCATCGTCGATGAGTTCAAGACCATCGTGCTCGATTATGTGAAGAAGAACTACAGCCGCGACGCGGTAACGCAATAAAATACGGCCACCGGCCCCGCTCGTCGTTCCCGCGAAGGCGGGAACCCAGTTTGCTTGCTGTACCACTGCACTGAGCAACTTGGGTTCCCGCCGTCGCGGGAACGACGGTGATTTGAGAGCTAACACTTATGTCCAAACCAGAAAAAATCGTCGCCATCAAAGGCATGAACGACATCCTGCCGCAAGATGCGCCGCTGTGGGAGCTGTTCGAGAACACCACCGAAACGATCCTGAAGAGCTACGGCTACCAGAAGATCGTGACGCCGATCGTCGAGCAGACCGGCCTGTTCGCGCGCGCCATCGGCGCCGTCACCGACATCGTCGAAAAGGAGATGTACTCCTTCGAGGATGCGATGAACGGCGACCAGTTGACCCTGCGTCCGGAAGGCACGGCCAGCGTCGTGCGCGCCGTGCTCGAGCACAACCTGGTCTACGACGGCCCGCGCCGCCTGTGGTACAAGGGCCCGATGTTCCGCCACGAGCGTCCGCAGCGCGGCCGCTATCGCCAGTTCTTCCAGTTTGGCGCCGAGGCGATCGGCTTCTCGGGCCCGGACATCGACGCCGAGATGATCATGATGTCGCGCCGCCTGTGGGATGACCTGGGCCTGCAGAACGTGCGTCTCGAGCTGAACTCGATCGGCAATGCCGAGGAGCGCAACCGCCACCGCGCCGACCTGATCGCCTACCTGGAACAGCATCAGGACCTCCTCGACGCCGAGGCCAAGCGCCGCCTGCACAGCAATCCGCTGCGCATCCTGGACACCAAGAACCCGGCGATGCAAGAGATGGTCAACGCCGCGCCGCGCCTGCTGGACTACCTGGGCGAAGAGTCGCTGGCCCACTTCAACGGCGTCAAGGCGCTCCTGGACAAGAACGCGGTGCAGTACACCGTCAACCCGCGCCTGGTGCGCGGCCTGGATTACTACAACCGCACCGTGTTCGAGTGGGTCACCGACGAGCTGGGCGCCCAGGGCACGATCTGCGCGGGCGGGCGCTACGATCCGCTGATCGAGACCTTCGGCGGCAAGCCGACCCCGGCGGTCGGGTTCGCGATGGGCATGGAACGCATCATCGAGCTGATGAAAGGGCTGGGCGAGCCGCATGAGCCGAACGTGTGCGACGTCTACATGGTCCACCAGGGAGAAGAGGCGCAGCTGCAGTCCTTCATCCTGGCCGAGCGGATTCGGGATGCCGGCCTGGATGTTGTGTTACATTGCGCAACGCCAACGGGTGCGGGCAGTTTCAAGAGCCAGATGAAGAAGGCCGACGGCAGCGGCGCCGCCTTTGCCGTCATCATCGGCCAGGACGAGATTGCGAACAATGCCGCGCAAGTGAAGACCATGCGCGGCGAAGTGGGCGAGCAGCAGCAGGCCGCCGTGCCGTTCGAGGAAGTGGTCGACTACCTGGTCGACCAGATCACCGGTGGCCACGACCACGATCACGACCACGATCACGTGCATTACCATCCGTAACCGGCGTCCGGCGCCGCCAATAAACCACTCACCACAAGAACACGCACATGGCATACGATCACCAGGAACAGGAACAGCTTGATTCCTTCAAGGCGTTCTGGTCGCAGTACGGCAACATCATCATCTGGGTCCTGATTCTCGCGCTCGGCTCCTTCGCCGCCTGGAATTACTGGCAGACGCACCAACGCAACAAGTCGGTCGAGGCGTCGGCGCTGTACGACGAGCTGCAGACGTCGCTGCTGGCGAACGACAATGCCAAGGTGCAGCGCGTGGCGAACGACATCCGCGCCAGGTACGAAGCGTCGGCCTACGCCCCGATGGCGGCCCTGGCCGCGGCCAAGACCGCCTTCGAGGCGAACGACCTCAAGACCGCCAAGGCGCAGCTGCAGTGGGCGGCCGAGCACGGCAACGACGAATACAAATCGATCGCCAACCTGCGCCTGGCCGGCGTGCTGCTGGACGAAAAGGCATTCGACGAAGCGCTGAAGGTATTGAACGGCACCTTCCTGCCGCAGTTCACCGCGGCAGTGAACGACCGCAAGGGCGACGTGCTGGTCGCGCAGAACAAGCTGAACGAGGCGCGCGCGGCCTATGTCGCGGCGATCGCCGCCATGGATCCGAATGCGCCGGGGCGTCAGCTGGTGCAGATCAAGCTGGAAGCGATCGGCGGCACCGTACCAGGCGACAAGAAAACGGAAGCAGCTGCCGAGCAAAAGGCAGCCGCGTAAACCTCCCCCATGAGAGGGCCCGCGCATGCCTGACGGCGGCGCGGGCCTTGCGTCCTCTATAGTCCAGGAACAAGGTAGAACAAAATGCGTATTTGCAGCAAGCTTGTTGGTGTCGGCGTACTGGCCCTGATGACGGGTTGCTCGACCCTCAATTCGCTCAATCCATTCGCGTCGGAAAAGAAGGGCGACCAGCCGGCCAAGCTGGTCGAACTCAAAGGCAGCATGGCCGTGCGTACCGCATGGAAACTTGATATCGGCAAGGCGCGCGGCTACACCTTCTCGCCTGCGCTGACCGGCAACACGGTGGTCGTGGCCGGCGCCGACGGCGCGATCGCGCGCGTCGAAGCCGAGAGCGGCAAGCAACTGTGGCGCATCAAGGCCGATACCGAACTCTCGGCCGGGGTCGGCACGGACGGCAACCTGATCGTGGTCGGCGCCGACAAGGGCCAGCTGCTGGCCTTCGACATGGATGGCAAGGCGCTGTGGAAGACCCAGCTGTCGAGCGAGATCCTGTCGGCGCCGGTGGTGTCGCAGGGCATCGTGGTAGCGCGCTCGATCGACAACCGCATCGTCGGCATCGACGCTGCCAACGGCAACAAGAAGTGGACCGTGCAAAAGGTCGCGCCGCCGCTCACCCTGCGCACTGCGCCGGGCCTGATCGTGGCCGGCAGCGACGTCATCGTGGCCCAGCCGGGCGGCAAGCTGTCGTCGTTGATCCTGGCCACCGGCGCGCCGCGCTGGGACGTCGAGGTGGGCGTCGCACGCGGCGCCACCGAACTGGAGCGCGTGACCGACATCGGCGGCGCCCCGGTGCTGTTCGAGAACGATGTGTGCGCTGTGTCCTACCAGGGCCGCGTCGGCTGCTTCGACCTGGTCACCGGTTCGGCCAAGTGGACCCGCGACCTGTCCTCCAGCGTCGGCGTCGCCGTCGATCAGCTGTACGTGTTCGCGCCGGACGACAAGGGCGCCGTGCATGCCTTCACCCGCGACACCGGTTCTTCGAGCTGGAAGAACGACAAGCTGGCCTTCCGCAACCTGTCGACCCCGCTGTCGTATGGCCGCGCCGTCGCGGTCGGCGACTTCGAGGGCTTCGTGCACTTCCTGTCGCGCGAGGACGGCTCTTTCCTGGCGCGCGCAGCGACCGACGGCAGCCCGATCATGGGCACGCCGCTGGTGGCCGGCACGAACCTGATTTTTCAAACACAAAATGGAACTGTGACCGCCATCGCGGTCGAATAGACTACAACATGAAGCCGGTAATCGCACTCGTAGGTCGTCCCAACGTCGGGAAATCGACCTTATTTAACCGCCTGACCCGTTCGCGTGACGCGCTGGTGGCCGACCTCCCTGGCCTGACACGCGACCGCCACTATGGCGAAGGCCGGATTGGCGAACGGCCTTTCCTGGTCATCGACACGGGCGGTTTCGAGCCGGTCGCCAAAGAAGGCATCATGCATGAAATGGCGCTGCAGACGCGCCAGGCCGTGGCCGAGGCCGACGTGGTCGTGTTCATCGTGGACGGCCGCCAGGGCCTGACCCCGCACGACAAGACCATCACCGACTTCCTGCGCAAGAGCAACCGCAAGGTCATGCTCGTGGTGAACAAGTCGGAAGGCATGAAGTACACCTCGGTCACCGCCGACTTCTATGAACTCGGCATGGGCGACCCCTACGTCATCTCCGCCGCCCATGGCGACGGCGTGCACGACCTGGTCAACGAAGCGCTCGACATGGCCTTCGAAGGCCGTCCGGAAGAGCCTGAAGAGCTCGAGCCGGCCGACCACGGCTTCAAGATCGCCATCGTCGGCCGTCCCAACGTCGGTAAGTCCACGTTGATCAACACCCTGGTCGGCGAGCAGCGCGTGATCGCCTTCGACATGCCGGGCACCACCCGCGACTCGATCGAAGTGCCGTTCGAACGCGACGGCAAGCGCTTCACGCTGATCGATACCGCCGGTATCCGCCGCCGCGGCAAGATCTTCGAAGCGATCGAGAAGTTCTCGGTGGTCAAGACCATGCAGTCGATCTCGGACGCCAATGTCGTGATCCTGCTGCTCGACGCCCAGCAGGATATTTCGGAGCAGGATGCGCACATCGCCGGCTTCATCCTGGAGTCGGGCAGGGCGCTGGTCGTGGCCGTGAATAAATGGGATGGCCTGCAGACGCAAGAGCGCGAAGAGGTCAAGATCGACCTCGACCGCAAGCTGGACTTCCTCAGTTTCGCCAAGACCCACTTCGTGTCGGCGCTGCGCGGCACCGGTGTGTCGCAGCTGATGAAGTCGGTCGAAGCGGCGTATGCCGCCGCCACCGCCAACCTGTCGACGCCGCGCCTGACGCGCGCGCTGCAAGAGGCGGTCGAGAAGCAAGAGCCGAAGCGTAAGGGTACGTCGCGTCCGAAAATGCGCTATGCCCACCAGGGCGGCCAGAACCCACCGATCATCGTCATCCACGGCAATGCCCTCGACGGCATTACCGAGCCGTACAAGCGTTATCTGGAGAAGCATTTCCGTGAGACGTTCAGCCTGGTCGGCACCCCGCTGCGGATCGAGCTGCGCAGCGGGAAAAACCCGTTTGCCAAGGATTGAATTGTCAGATTCGAGACAGTAGCAGTACGACAAAAACCCGCAAAACAGGTTACAGTAGGCTTAGGCTGCATTCGCTCAGGCGGAATATGGCTCTAGCTACTTGAAATCCGGCACATCGCCTCAAACTTTTAACTACAACAACATTACGGAGCTGTTATGAGCAACAAAGGGCAACTGTTACAAGACCCATTCCTCAACGCCTTGCGCAAGGAACACGTCCCTGTCTCGATCTACCTCGTCAACGGTATCAAACTCCAGGGCCACATCGAATCCTTCGACCAATACGTCGTTTTGCTTCGTAATACCGTGACCCAGATGGTCTATAAGCATGCCATTTCCACCGTCGTGCCGGCACGTGCCGTCAACCTTAACCTCGACTCCAACGAAGCCGAGTGAGGCCGATGGCTGACGCCCCCGGCACTCCCACCTTGCGCGCAGCGCTGGTCGGCATCGACTTCGGGACTGGCGACTTCAATGCCAGTCTCGAAGAACTGTCGCTGCTTGCGCGCTCCGCCGGCGCCGAACCGATCACCACGATCACGGCGAAGCGCAGCAGCCCGGACCCCGCGCATTTCGTCGGCAGCGGCAAGGCCGACGAAATCGCCCTCGACGCCAAGGCCCTTGGCGCCGAGATCGTCATCTTCAACCACGCTCTCTCTCCTGCCCAGCAGCGTAACCTGGAACGCCGTCTCCAGCTGCGCGTGATCGACCGCACCAGCCTGATCCTCGACATCTTCGCCCAGCGCGCCAAGAGCCACGAGGGTAAACTCCAGGTCGAGCTGGCCCAGCTGCAGCACCTGGCCACGCGCCTGATCCGCGGCTGGACCCACCTGGAACGTCAAAAGGGCGGTATCGGCCTGCGCGGTCCGGGTGAGACCCAGCTCGAGACCGACCGCCGGCTGATCGGCGAGCGCGTCAAGATGCTGCGCGCGCGGCTGGCCAAGCTGCGCAAGCAGCACGAGACCCAGCGCCGCCAGCGCGGCCGCAACAAGACGTTTTCTGTGTCGCTCGTCGGTTATACCAATGCCGGCAAGTCGACCCTGTTCAATACGCTGACCAAGGCCGGCGTGTACGTCGCGAACCAGCTGTTCGCGACCCTCGACACCACCAGCCGTCGCATGTACCTGAACGACGAGGTCGGCAGCGTCGTGATCTCGGACACCGTCGGTTTCGTGCGCGAACTGCCGCACCAGCTGGTGGCCGCGTTCCGCGCCACGCTCGAAGAAACCATCCATGCCGACCTCTTGCTGCACGTGGTCGACAGCGCGTCCCCGACGCGGATGGAGCAGGTCGAACAGGTCAATGAAGTCTTGCGCGAGATTGGCGCAGATCATGTTCCGCAAATTTTGGTGTGGAACAAGATCGATGCCGCCGGGCTGGAACCTGGGGTCGAGCGTGATGAGTATGATAAGATCAACCGGGTTTTCATCAGCGCCCACAGCGGCGCCGGCCTGGATCTGCTGCGTTCGGCAATTGCCGAGGCGGCCGCATCCGCGCCGGGTCGGGGCGGGTATGACAACCCAGAAAACGAAGAGCACGACGAAGCCTCCGGGCTCGCCGAGGATGACGCGTCGGTGGACGCGCACCCCGGCGGTCTTGCCGATAATATGCCAACTTCCACCCATGTCAGGCCCAACTAGCCTATGCTTGTTTCTCTACTAAAAAGATTCGGCGTCAAATTGTCGCTGAACGACCCACGCTGGGGACGCAACCCCGAAGACGACCGCAAGGCCCAGGATGGTCGCCGTCCCGGTGACGGTCCTCCCGACCTCGACCAGATGTGGCGCGACTTCAATGCGCGCCTGAACCGCATGTTCGGCGGCCGCGGCAACAACAACGGCGGCGGCGACAATGGCGGCCCGCGCGGCGAAATGCGCGGCGCCGGCATCGGCGCCGGCGTGATCGCCGTCATCGTCGGCTTCATCTGGCTCGCCAGCGGCGCCTTCATCGTGCAAGAGGGCCAGGTCGGCGTTGTGACCACCTTCGGCAAATACAGCCACTCGACCACGCCGGGCTTCAACTGGCGCTGGCCGTATCCGTTCCAGGCCCACGAGACCGTCAACACCTCGCAGATCCGCACTGCCGAGATCGGGTACCGGGCGAACGTGCGCAACAAGCAGCCGCAAGAATCGCTGATGCTGACCGATGACGAAAACATCATCGACATCCAGTTCGCGGTGCAGTACACGCTGAAGGATCCGGTCGCCTGGCTGTTCAACAACCGCGACCAGGACGACAGCGTGCGCCAGATCGCCGAGACGGCGATCCGCGAAGTGGTCGGCCGCAACAAGATGGACTTCGTCCTGTACGAAGGCCGCGAGAAGGTCGCCGCCGACGTGCATTCGATGATGCAGTCGATCGCCGACCGCTATGCGCTGGGCGCCCTGATCACCAACGTCACGATGCAGGGCGTGCAGCCGCCGGAACAGGTGCAGAGCGCCTTCGACGACGCCGTGCGCGCCGGCCAGGACCGCGCCCGCGCCCGCAATGAAGGTGAAGCGTACGCCAACCAGATCATTCCGCAGGCGCGCGGCCAGGCCTTCCGCCTGCAGCAGGACGCCGAAGCCTACCGCTCGATGGTGGTCGAGAATGCGACCGGTAACGCGTCGCGCTTCGACCAGGTGGTGGCCGCCTATGCGCGCGCTCCGGCCGTGACCCGCGACCGCATGTACATCGACACCATGCAGCAGATCTTCACCAGCACCACCAAGGTGTTGGTCGACTCGCGCGCCAACAACAACATGCTGTACCTGCCGCTCGACAAGCTGATGCAGCAGCAGGCGGCCAACGATGCCCAGGTCGGCAGCAAATCCGGTCCGGTGCAGTTGCAGCCGAACGGCCAGCCGGCCGAAGTGACCCAGGCCATGGAAGCGGTGCGCCAGCGAGACGAGCGCACCCGTGATACCTCACGCGACAGGGAGACCCGCTGATGAACCGCCTCGTAACTATTTTCGTCGCGGGCTTCATCGCACTGATGCTGCTGTCGTCCACGATCTTCGTCGTCGACCAGCGCCGCTTCGCGATCGTGTTCGCGCTCGGCCAGGTCAAGGAAGTGATCTCCCAGCCGGGCCTGCACTTCAAGCTGCCGCCGCCGTTCCAGAACGTGATCTACCTGGACAAGCGCATCCTCACGCTGGACACGCCCGACGCCGACCGTTTCATCACGGCCGAGAAGAAGAACATCCTGGTCGATGCCTTCATGAAATGGCGCATCGAGGATCCGCGCCTGTACTACGTCAGCTTCGGTGGTGACGAAAGCCGTGCGCGCGACCGCATGTCGCAGATCATCAAGGCGGCGCTGAACGACGAGATCACCAAGCGCACCGTGCGCGAAGTGATTTCCGGCGAGCGCGCCGCGGTGATGGCGGCGGTGCAGGCCAAGGTCGTGGCCGAGGCAAAAGAGATCGGCGTCGGCATCGTCGACGTGCGCCTCAAGCGCGTGGATTACATCGAGCAGATCAACAACTCGGTGTACGAACGCATGCGCGCCGAGCGCGTTCGCGTCGCCAACGAGCTGCGCTCGACCGGCGCCGCCGAGTCCGAGCAGATCCGCGCAGACGCCGACCGCCAGCGCACCGTGATCATCGCCGAAGCCTTCCGCGACGCAGAGAAGGTCAAGGGCGACGGCGACGCGAAAGCCTCGGCCATCTACGCCGAAGCGTTCGGCAAGAACCCGGAATTCGCCCGCTACTACCGTTCGCTCGAAGCCTACCGCGCCAGCTTCAAGGACCGCAGCGATGTGCTGGTGGTGGACCCGAGCTCGGAGTTCTTCAAGTACTTCAAGCAGCCGGCGGCGACGGGTCGTTAAACCGCGTAGCCAGCCACTGCCCAGGACGGGCTCCCGCCACACGGGAGCCCGTTTTTCATGGGATGCGCCAACATGTATAGGCATCCCGGGCGTGGCAGATTGTCAACCCGAGAAGCTGTCGAACCAGCATTGCCTGCCTCACCTGCGCTGTTTTCGGGTAAAATCACCGATTCGGCGTTCGCGCCATGCGCTGGCACGCCCGTCGTTGCCCTTGCCGGTCGCAGCTAATTATCCCAACTCCCATCTGTTGCCCATGCCGAACTGGCTATTGCCTGAGAATATTGCCGATGTCTTGCCGTCCGAAGCGCGCAAGATCGAAGAGCTGCGCCGCCTGATGCTCGATAACTTCCGGCTCTACGGCTACGAACTGGTCATGCCGCCGCTGCTCGAATACACCGAGTCGCTGCTGGCAGGCGCCGGTGAAGATACCGACCTCAAGACCTTCAAGGTGGTCGACCCGCTGTCGGGCCGTCTGCTCGGCCTGCGCGCCGACATGACCACGCAGGTGGCGCGCATCGACGCGCACCTGCTGAACCGCGAATCGATCACCCGCCTGTGCTACGCCGGCAGCGTCCTGCATACCCGTCCGTCCGGCCTGCACGCGACCCGCGAGCCGGTGCAGATCGGCGCCGAGATCTATGGCCATGCCGGCCTGGAAGCCGACGCCGAGATCCAGGAACTGGCCCTCGGCTCGCTGGCCCTGGCGGGCTTCACCAACGTGCGCCTGGACCTGGCCCACGTCGGCGTGCTGCGCGCCCTGCTGGCCGAAGACCCGCTCGCCAAACGCGACGAGGCCCAGATCCATTGCCTGCTGCGCGCCAAGGATGCGCCGGGCCTGGACGAGATCTCGCTGAACTATTCCCCGCAGACCCGCCA
Source organism: Massilia sp. UYP11 (assembly GCF_050434805.1). Lineage (NCBI taxonomy): Bacteria > Pseudomonadati > Pseudomonadota > Betaproteobacteria > Burkholderiales > Oxalobacteraceae > Massilia > Massilia sp. UYP11. The sequence goes on along the minus strand of NZ_JBNDJE010000003.1, from coordinate 326,534 downwards.
GGCGCTGCTGGCGCTGCCGCACCTGTACGGCGACGTCGAGGTGCTGGCCAGGGCGCGCGAACAGCTGCCGGCGCTGCCCGGCATCGCGCGCGCGCTGGCCGAACTGGCGGCGCTGGCGGCCGGCGGCATCGGGCGCGCCGACGTGGCGATCGACCTGGCCGACCTGCGCGGCTACCAGTACGAAAGCGGCGCCATGTTCGCGCTGTACGTGCTGGGCCTGCCCAACGCGGTCGCCAGGGGTGGGCGCTACGATCACGTGGGCGAGGCCTTCGGACGCGCGCGTCCGGCGACCGGCTTCTCGCTCGACCTGCGCGAACTGGCCCGGCTGCTGCCGCTGGCCGAGCGCAAGCATTCCATCCGCGCGCCATGGGGCAATGCACCCGAGCTGAAGGAAAAAATCGCTGACCTGCGCAAGGCAGGCGAAGTCGTGATCCAGAGCATGCCTGGTCACGACAATATTCAGGACGAGTTCGAGTGCGACCGCGTGCTCGTCCTCGAAAACGGAAATTGGATTCTCAAAAACTTAGGTTAAGTGATGTCAAATACTAACGTGGCAAAGAACGTCGTTGTCATCGGCACCCAGTGGGGCGATGAAGGCAAAGGGAAGATCGTCGATTGGCTCACCGACCACGCCGCTGGCGTGGTGCGTTTCCAGGGCGGCCATAATGCTGGTCACACCCTGGTGATCAAGGGCCAGAAGACCGCGCTGCAGCTGATCCCGTCGGGCATCATGCGCGAAGGCGTGGCCTGCTACATCGGCAACGGCGTCGTGGTCTCGGTGCCGGACGTGATGCGCGAGATCGACAAGCTGCAGGCCGCCGGCATCGAAGTGGTATCGCGCCTGAAGATCTCCGAGGCGTGCCCGATCATCCTGCCTTACCACGTCGCCATCGACAAGGCGCGCGAAGCCAAGCGCGGCGACAACAAGATCGGCACCACCTGCAAGGGTATCGGCCCGGCGTACGAAGATAAAGTGGCGCGCCGCGCGATCCGTATCGCCGACCTGCTCAACGCCGAGCGCTTCGCCGAGAAGCTCAAGGAAAACCTGGACTACCACAACCATGTGCTGGTCAACTACCTGGGCGGCGAGGCGATCGACTTCCAGACCACCTACGACGATGCGATGGCCCTCGTGCCGCGCCTGCGTCCGATGGTGGCCGACGTGTCGTCGCTGCTGTACGCGGCCCACAAGCAGGGCGGCAAGCTGCTGTTCGAAGGCGCGCAGGGTTCGCTGCTCGACGTCGACCACGGCACCTATCCGTTCGTCACCTCGTCGAACTGCGTGGCCGGCAATGCCGCCGCCGGCGCCGGCGTCGGCCCGAACATGCTGCACTACATCCTGGGCATCACCAAGGCCTACACCACCCGCGTGGGTTCGGGCCCGTTCCCGGCCGAACTGCCGACCGACGCCGGCGTGGGCGAGCACCTGTCGCGCATCGGCCATGAATTCGGCACCGTGACCGGCCGCGCCCGCCGCTGCGGCTGGTTCGACGCCGCGCTGCTGCGCCGCTCGGTCCAGATCAACGGCGTGTCGGGCATGTGCCTGACCAAGCTCGACGTGCTGGACGGCATCGAGTCGCTGAAGCTGTGCACCGGCTACAAGCTCGACGGCCGCGACATCGACATCTTCCCGGTCGGCGCCGAAGATGCCGCCCGCTGCGAGCCGGTGTACGAAGAGATGCCGGGCTGGCGCGACTCCACCGTCGGCGCCAAGTCGATGGACGAGCTGCCGGCCAATGCCCGCGCCTACATCAAGCGCATCGAAGAACTGGTGGGCGTGCCGATCGACATGGTGTCGACCGGCCCGGACCGCGAAGAAACGATCGTCCTGCGTCACCCGTTTGCCGCATAACTAAAAACAATCTGGAGTAGAAGATGAATACCCCCGTATCGACCGACAAGGACCTGTGGGTCTCCTGGGATGAATACCACCGCCTGATCGAGCGCCTGGCGCTGCAGGTCTATGAATCGGGCTGGAAGTTCGACCAGGTGCTGTGCCTGGCGCGCGGCGGCGTGCGTCCTGGCGACGTGTTCTCGCGTATCTTCGACGTGCCGCTGGCGATCCTGTCGACCAGCTCGTACCGCGAAGAAGCCGGCACCAAGCAGGGCGACCTGGACATCTCGAAGTACATGACCATGACCAAGGGCCCGCTGTCCGGCCGCGTGCTGCTGGTCGACGACCTGGCCGATTCGGGCGTCACCCTGCGCAAAGTCAGCCAGCACCTGACCGAGAACTACAAGGACGTCACCGAAGTGAAGTCGGCGGTCATCTGGGTCAAGGGCACCTCGTCGATCCGTCCCGATTACTACCTGGACGACCTGCCGCACAATCCGTGGATCCACCAGCCGTTCGAAGAGTACGACGGCCTGCGCCCGCACCAGCTGGCGGCCTGGCTGAAGAAGTTCGAGAAGTAATTCGACCGGCACCATCGGCGCGAGACAGGGGAGGGCGAAAGCCTTTCCCTGTTTTTTTTATGGGCGTTGCCTGAACTGATAATATTGCGTCACTCCAACTTTTGGCATCCCAACAATAACAAGCCATGACCCAGAGCTTCTTCCAGACCTTCATCCTGCTCATCCTCGTGACCGATCCCTTCGGTAACGTTCCGCTATTCGCCGCCGCCCTGAAAGACACGCCGATCGAGCGCCGCAACAAGATCGTGATCCGCGAATGCGGCATCGCCTTCCTGCTGCTGCTGGTGTTCATGTTCTTCGGCAAGCACTTCCTCGAAGCGCTGCACCTGTCCCCCGTCGCGCTGCGCATCGGCGGCGCCGTCATCCTGCTGATGATCGCAATCCGCATGATCTTCCCGCACCCCGACGGCGTGCTGGGCAAGAGCGAAGGCGGCGAGCCCTTCATCGTGCCGCTGGCGATTCCCGCGCTGGCCGGCCCGTCGGCGCTGGCCACCGTGCTGTTGTTCTCGTCCACCGGCTTCACCGACACGATGGTGCATGTCGCCGCGCTGGCGGCCGTGGGCGTGGTCTGGCTGATGGTGTTCCTGAGCGCCGAGAAGCTGCAGCAGAAACTCGGTCCGCAGGTCATGACCGCCTTCGAGCGCCTGATGGGCCTGATCCTGACGGCGATGTCGATCGAAATGCTGCTGGGTGGTATCCGGGAGTTCGTGCAGACCCTGTGAGCGGGCGGCGGGCGGCAGGAGATACGCCGTCGCATTGACTCCCGTCAGATCGTCTTCGCGGCAATCAATCATCGTTTACTTCCGGATGTGCTCAGAGGGGGTCTCGATGAAATCCGTAATGCGTCTTGTTGCAGCAGTCCTGCTTGCAGCGGCAGTCGCCCTGCCGGCCAGCGCCAATATTGTCCGCGACGGCAGTTTTGAACTCGGCGATGGCGCGTGGGAACTGACCGAAGGCTGGTTTCTGGGAGACGCCGGCCGCGGCGCGCACAGTGGCGTGAACTCGCTCAGCACCGGCTGCCTGGGCCCCGGGTTCTCCTGCTTCGCCACCCAGGTCCTGCCGACGACGACCGGCCAGCGCTACGATCTGAGCTTCTGGCTGTATGCGGACGGCGTGATCGGCCCGGATGGCTTTCCGATATTTCAGTTCGATAATGGAGTCAGGGTAATGTTCGGGGACGCGCTGGCGACCGCCATCTACAACTTCCCGACCACGAACACGTCCACCGATATCCTGACGGGCGGCCCGTCCACGCAGGTCATCGTCCGCAACCTGCTGGCGACATCGACATCGACCATCCTGCAATTATCCGGCTACCACGATCCTTCGGGGATCTTCTTCGACGACGTCTCGGTCGAGCTGGCGGTCAGCCAGATCCCGGAGCCCGGAACCTTGTCGCTGGTCGGCATGGCGCTCGGCTGCCTTGGCCTGTGCAGGTGGCGGCGCGCACGCGCGACCTAGGCGGCAGGAAGTCGCGTTCCGGGCATCCGTGCGGGAGTCGTCGCCCAAATCTGGCACACTGTCGTGTACGCAGATTGTGCGCGACTCCCGGACCTTGAATGAAACAGGAACCAGCGACACCCTCCGAATGGCTGCCTTTCCTCAGCGGCGGCGGCATGATGGGCGCGATGATGCGCGCCCACGACTGGAGCGCGTCGTCCCTCGGGGCGCCACGCGAATGGCCGCAGGCGCTGCGCACGACGGTCGGCCTGATGCTCAACTCGAAGTTCCCCATGTTCGTCGCCTGGGGCGGCGAGCTCGGCTTCCTGTACAACGACTCCTACATGTCGATCTTGGGCGACAAGCACCCGGCCGCGCTCGGCGCGCGCTTCCATGATATCTGGGCCGAGATCTGGCATGACATCCATCCGCTGATCGTGCGCGCGCTCAAGGGCGAGGCCAGTTACATGGACCGCCTGCCGCTGCGCATGCGCCGCCATGGCTACGACGAAGATACCTGGTTCCGCTTTTCCTACTCTCCGGTGCGCGACGAGGACGGCACCGTCGCCGGCATGTTCTGCGCCTGCGTCGAGATGACCGGCGAGGTGCTGGCGCAGCGCTACCGCGAGGAAGAGAACCAGCGCCTGGTGACCCTGTTCGAGCAGGCGCCCGGCATCATCGCCGTGCTGCGCGGCCCGGACCACGTGTTCGAACTCACCAATCGTTCCTACCTGCAACTGGTCGGCCACCGCGCGCTGGTCGGCAAGGCCGCGCGCGACGCGCTGCCCGAGGTGCAGGGGCAGGGCTTCTTCGAGCTGCTCGACCACGTGTACCAGACCGGCCAGCCGTTCGTGGGCCACGCGGTGCCGCTGCGCGTGCAGCGTGACCCCAATGCGCCGCTGGAGGAGCGCTTCATCGACTTCGTCTACCAGCCGATCCGCGACCAGCACGGCAAAGTCTCGGGCATTTTCGTGGAAGGCAGCGACGTCACGGCGCGCAAGCGCATCGAGGACGAGCTGCGCGCCGCCAACCGCCAGAAGGACCAGTTCCTGGCGATGCTGGCGCACGAGCTGCGCAACCCGCTGGCGCCGATCGCGACGGCCGCCCAGCTGCTGCAGCGCGGCCAGCTGGACGCGCCCGGCATCCAGCGCGCCAGCGACATCATCGCGCGCCAGGCCCAGCACATGACGTCGCTGGTCAACGACCTGCTCGACGTCTCGCGCGTCACGCGCGGCCTGGTTACGATCACCAGGGAAGCGCTGGAGATGCGCGACATCGTGCTCGAGGCGGTGGAGCAGGTGCGTCCGCTGATCGATGCGCGGCGCCACGAACTGCGGTGCGAGATCGCAACGACCCCCTTGCGCGTGGAGGGCGACCGCACCCGCCTGATCCAGGTGGTGTCGAACATCCTGAACAATGCCGCCAAGTACACGGCGCCGGGCGGATGCCTGGTGCTCAGCGCGCGCGCCGAGTCGGACTCTGTGCGGGTAGCGGTGCGCGACAACGGACAGGGCATCGATCCGCCGATCCTGCCCTACATTTTCGATCTGTTCATCCAGGCCGAACGCACGCCCGACCGCTCGCAGGGCGGCCTCGGGCTCGGCCTGGCGCTGGTCAAGAGCCTGGCCATGCTGCATGGCGGACGGGTGGAGGCGCACAGCGCAGGCCTGGGCAAGGGCAGCGAGTTTGCGGTCTATCTGCCGTGCCTGGCCGAGGCGCCGGACGCGGGCCCACCGCCCCTCGACGTGCAGTCGCGCGGCGCGCGCGGGCTGAGGGTGCTGGTGGTCGACGATAACGTCGACGCGGCCCAGATGCTGGCGACGCTGCTCGAAATGAATGGATATGAGGTCGACATCGCCTACGATGGCCGGGACGCGCTGGCGAGCGCGGTGCAGGCGCCGCCGGACGTGGCCCTGCTCGACATCGGGCTGCCCGACATCGACGGCCATGAGCTGGCGCGCCGGTTGCGCGCGATGCCCGAGACCACCCAGGCGATGCTGGTGGCGCTGACGGGCTATGGGCAGGCGGAAGACCGGCAACTGGCGCACAACGCCGGATTCGATCATCACATGGTCAAGCCGGCGGACCTGGCGAAATTGCTGGAGTTGCTGGCGGGAGTGGCGACGCACAACGCCTGAGCCGAGCCGGGCGTTGCCTTGGTTGATAGCGCCAGCACGTCGTTCCCGCGAAGGCGGGAACCCAAGTGTGCGTGCGTCAACACAGCGTTCAAATATATCGGCAACAGGACGAACTTGGGTTCCCGCCTGCGCGGGAACGACGCGCGCATGCTGCGCACTGGTGGGCGAGTTATTTGCCCAGCATCGACACCACGTTATCCGCCCCCGGCGCCCCGAACGCCTGCTGCTTGAGCACGTGCAGTTGGTCGCGCACCTGCGCCGCCTTCTCGAACTCGAGGTTCTTGGCATGGTCGACCATGAGCTTTTCGAGGCGCTTGATCTCCTTGCTGATCTGCTTCTCGCTCATCGACTCGACCTTGGCCGTCGCCGCATCCTCGTGCGCGCCCTCGACCATGGCCTTCTGCGCGGCGCTGCTGTACACGCCGTCGATCATTTCCTTGATCTTCTTCTGCACACCCTTCGGCGTGATGCCGTTGGCCTCGTTGAAGGCGATCTGCTTGGCGCGGCGGCGCTCGGTCTCGTCGATCGCGCGCCGCATCGAATCGGTGATCTGGTCGCAGTACAGGATCGCCACGCCGTTGAGGTTACGCGCGGCGCGGCCGATGGTCTGGATCAGCGAACGTTCGGAACGCAGGAAGCCCTCCTTGTCGGCGTCGAGCACCGCCACCAGCGACACCTCGGGCAAGTCCAGGCCCTCGCGCAGCAGGTTGATCCCGACCAGCACGTCGAAGGTGCCCAGGCGCAGGTCGCGCAGGATTTCGACCCGCTCGACCGTGTCGATGTCGCTGTGCAGGTAGCGCACCTTGATGCCGTGGTCGCCCAGGTACTCGGTGAGCTGCTCGGCCATGCGCTTGGTCAGCGTGGTCACCAGCACGCGCTCGTTCTTGGCGATGCGGTCGCTGATCTCGCTCATCAGGTCGTCGACCTGCGACAGGGCGGGGCGCACGATGATCTGCGGGTCGACCAGGCCGGTGGGGCGCACTACCTGCTCGACCACGTTGTCGGCCTTGCCCTGCTCGTAGTCGGCCGGTGTGGCCGACACAAAAATCGTCTGGCGCGCCTTGCTCTCGAATTCCTGGAATTTCAGCGGCCGGTTGTCCAGCGCCGACGGCAGGCGGAAGCCATAGTCGACCAGGTTCGTCTTGCGCGAACGGTCGCCGCTGTACATCGCGTTGAGCTGGCCGACCATCACGTGCGACTCGTCCATGAACATCAGCGCGTCTTTCGGCAGGTAGTCGATCAGGGTCGGCGGCGGTTCGCCCGGCATCGCGCCGGACAAGTGGCGCGAGTAGTTCTCGATGCCCTTGGTAAAGCCGATCTCGGCCATCATCTCGAGGTCGAAACGAGTGCGCTGTTCGAGGCGCTGTTCCTCGATCAGCTTGTTCTCCTTGCGGAAGTAGTCGAGGCGGTCGCGCAGTTCCGCCTTGATCGACTCGACCGCGCGCAGCACGGTGGAACGCGGGGTAACGTAGTGCGAGCCCGGATACACGGTAAAGCGCGGGATCTTCTGGCGCACTCGGCCCGTCAGCGGGTCGAACAGCTGGAGCGACTCGATCTCATCGTCGAACATCTCGACGCGGATCGCCAGTTCGGCATGCTCGGCCGGGAAGATGTCGATGGTGTCGCCGCGCACGCGGAACGAGCCGCGCGGGAAATCCATCTCGTTGCGGGTGTACTGCATCTGGATCAGGCGCGCGATGATGTCGCGCTGCGCCACCTTGTCCTTGTGGCGCAGGGTCAGGATCATCTTGTGGTATTCGTTCGGATTACCGATACCGTAGATCGCCGACACGGTGGCCACGATGACCACGTCGCGCCGTTCCATCAGCGACTTGGTGCACGACAGGCGCATCTGCTCGATGTGCTCGTTGATCGACGAGTCCTTTTCGATGAACAGGTCGCGCTGCGGCACATAGGCTTCGGGCTGGTAGTAATCGTAGTACGAGACGAAATACTCGACCGCGTTCTGCGGGAAGAATTCGCGAAACTCCGAATACAGCTGCGCCGCCAGCGTCTTGTTCGGTGCGAACACGATCGCCGGCCGGCCGGCGCGCGCGATCACGTTGGCCATCGTGTAGGTCTTGCCGGAGCCGGTCACGCCAAGCAGCGTCTGGTACGACAGCCCGTCGTTGATGCCTTCGATCAGGCCCTCGATCGCGGTCGGCTGGTCGCCGGCCGGCGGGAAGGGCTGGTGCAGCTTGAACGGCGAATCCGGAAAAGTGAGCACGGTGGAGTCGGTCGTCGATTCCGGAGAAGTTGCGATGGATAAATCAGCCATACTTACAGACCTTTGTTAGAATGAGAATCCGCTCGCGGCCTTGCAACACAAGGGGCCGCTGTCTATACAATTGCTAACCCCGCCGCTGTCAACCCAGCCGACACAAACGAGTTTATCACGATGACTTCCACTGCTTCTGCCAGCCTTTTTGGCGCCATTGAGATGGCCCCGCGCGACCCTATCCTGGGCATCACCGAAGCCTTCAATGCCGACACCAATCCCGCCAAGATCAATCTTGGCGTCGGTGTCTATTATGACGATAACGGCAAGGTGCCACTGTTGGAGTGCGTACAGAAAGCGGAAGCGAAACTGATGGCGCAGCCTGCGCCGCGCACCTACCTGCCGATCGAGGGCCTGGCGGCGTACGACAAGGCCGTGCAAGAACTGGTATTTGGTGCCGACAGCGCGGTTATTCAAGAGAAGCGTGCGATCACCGTGCAGGCCCTGGGCGGCACCGGCGCGCTCAAGATCGGCGCCGACTTCCTCAAGCGCTTCCTGCCGCACGCCGACGTCTACATCAGCGACCCGAGCTGGGAGAACCACCGCGCGCTGTTCGAAAGCGCGGGCTTCACCGTGCACAACTACGCCTACTACGACCCGAGCACCCGCGGCGTGAACTTCGACGGCATGCTGGCCGCGCTCAAGGCCATGCCTGCCGGCTCGATCGTGGTGCTGCACGCCTGCTGCCACAACCCGACCGGCGCCGACCTGTCGCAAGCGCAGTGGGACGAAGTGATCGCCGCCGTGCAGGCTGGCGGCCTGGTGCCGTTCCTGGACATGGCTTACCAGGGCTTCGCCAACGGCATCGACGAAGATGGCGCCGTCGTGCGCCGCTTCGCCGACACCGGCATGCCGCTCCTGGTGTCGAACTCGTTCTCGAAGTCGTTCTCGCTGTATGGCGAGCGCGTCGGCGCGCTGTCGATCGTCGCCACCAGCGGTGAAGAAGCAGCGCGCGTGCTGTCGCAACTGAAGCGCGTGGTGCGCACCAACTACTCGAACCCGCCGACCCATGGCGGCAAGGTCGTCGCGACCGTCCTGTCGACCCCCGAGTTGCGCAAGCTGTGGGAAGAAGAACTGGCCGGCATGCGCGTGCGCATCCGCGAAATGCGCGGCGCCATGGTCGAGAAGCTCAAGGCCAAGGCGCCGGAGCACGACTTCGAATTCGTGCGCCGGCAGGTCGGCATGTTCTCGTATTCGGGCCTGACCAAGGAGCAAGTGGGCAAGCTGCGCGAGCAATCGATCTACGCCGTGGACACCGGCCGCATCTGCGTCGCCGCGCTGAACTCGACCAATATCGATCGCGTCGTTGACGCGGTTGCCAAAGTTCTCTAAAATCCCGGCTCTCCGCAACTGCCACGGCAGGTGGGGAGAGCAGCAGGAGTGGCGGTTGCGGTCTGGGCAAATTTGACAGAAACGTTTCAGCAGCCATATAATGCAGCATCAATTCCCTGATAGCTCAGTTGGTAGAGCGACGGACTGTTAATCCGCAGGTCCCTGGTTCGAGTCCAGGTCGGGGAGCCAGAATACTGAAAAGGCCGCGTCGTGAGATGCGGCCTTTTTGCTTTGCGGCGCGCGGGGTGAGCGCCATTCGATCGTCACAGGAGATTCGCGTGAAGCAACTGCCGAAAAGCCATGCCACCCTGATCGAGGGGCAGATGTTCCGCTTGATGAAGTCGGGGCGCGGCAAGCCGTCGATCGTGCTGATCAATGGCGCGGGCGGCCCGCTCGACGGCTGGTACAAGCTGTATCCCGAGATCGAGCAATTGGGCACGGTGTTCGCCTACGATCGGCCCGGCGTGGGCGGCAGTCCCAAGCCGCGCGAGGCGCAGTATGGCGAGACCGTGGTGGCCCAGCTGCGCCTGCTGCTGCAGGCGGCCGGCGTCGAGCCGCCGTTCGTGCTGGTCGGCCACTCCTTCGGCGGCTTGCATGCGAACCTGTTCGCGCGCGCCTTCGCCGACGAAGTGGTCGGCGTGTTGTTCCTGGAAGCCACCGCGCCGGACGATGTCACGACGCTCAAGGGATTCCAGTCGCCGCTGCAGCGCGGCTTCATCAAGCTGCTCGACCGGATGTCGCCGCGCGATCAATTCGACGAGATCAGGCACGAATTCGAGACCGTGAAGGACATCCAGGAAGCGCCGGCGTTTCCGCCGGTGCCGGTGACGGTGTTGTCGGGCACCAAGCGCCTGCCGCGCTGGATGGTGCCGGCCGCCCTGGTGCGCGCGCGTGAGCGCTCCCAGCTGGCGCTGGCTGCCTTGTCGCCGCTGGGCGAGCGCATCGAGGCGCGGCGCAGCGCCCACTTCCCGCAGCTGACCGAGCCGGAGCTGGTGCTGGACGCCTTGAAGCGGCTGGTCGCGCGCGCGACCGCCTAGTTTCACGTGTTTTCGTCGTGTGGGCACTTGCGAAATCGAAAACAGCAGGTATAATGCGGCCTCCTTTCCCTGATAGCTCAGTTGGTAGAGCGACGGACTGTTAATCCGCAGGTCCCTGGTTCGAGTCCAGGTCGGGGAGCCAGAACACGAGAAGGGCCGCATGCGAATGCGGCCCTTTTTGCATGGAGCTTGCGCGGCAGGCGCGAAGCGCCATCTCGCCCTCTTCCCGTCAGCGCCTCCACGAACAGGCTGAAATTCGAGATCAACCTGTTCGGCGCGATGAGTTCGGTGCTGTCGTTCAGCGCTTGCCGGACACCGGCTTGACCTTCGATGCCGCGTCCAGCGCACGCCGGCGCGCGGTGTCGACGTCGTCGGCGGTGGCCAGCGCCACGCCCATGCGGCGGCGCGCGAACGATTCCGGCTTGCCGAACAGGCGCAGGTCGGCGCCCGGCACGCGCAGCGCCTCGGCCACGCCCTCGAAGGCGATGCCGGCTTCGTCCAGCTGGCCATAGATCACGCTCGATGCGCCTGGCGCGCGCAATGCCGTGTTCACCGGCAGGCCGAGGATGGCCTTGGCGTGCAGCTCGAATTCGCTCTGCACCTGGCTCGCCATCGTCACCATGCCGGTGTCGTGCGGGCGCGGGCTCACTTCCGAGAACCACACCATGTCGCCCTTGACGAACAGCTCGACGCCAAACACGCCCAGGCCGCCCAGGTTGGCGGTGACCTTGGCCGCGATGTCGCGCGCGCGCTCGAGCGCCAGCGGCTGCATCGGATGCGGTTGCCACGATTCGACGTAGTCTCCCTGCACCTGCTTGTGCCCGATCGCCTCGCAGAAGTTCGTTTCGATCTTGCCGTCGGCGCCCAGCGAACGCACGGTCAGCAGGGTGATCTCGTAGTCGAAATCGATGAACCCTTCGGCGATCACGCGGCCGGCGTCGACCCGGCCGCCCGCGGCGGCGTAGTCCCACGCATCCTGCACGTCGGCGGCCGAATCGAGCTTCGACTGGCCCTTGCCGGACGACGACATCACCGGCTTGACCACGCAGGGAAAGCCGACCGCTTCGCACGCTTCCTGGAGCTGCGCCAGGCTGCTGGCGAAACGGTAGGGCGAGGTCGCCAGGCCCAGCTCCTCTGCTGCCAGGCGGCGGATGCCTTCGCGGTTCATGGTCAGCTGGGCCGCGCGCGCGGTCGGGATGCAGGTGATGCGGCCCGCGGCCTCGAGTTCGGCCAGCTTGTCGGTGGCGATCGCCTCGATCTCGGGCACCACCAGGTCGGGCCGTTCGCGCTCGATCAGCGCCTGCAGCGCGGCGCCGTCGGTCATGTCGATCACGTGCGCGCGGTGCGCCACCTGGTGGCCGGGCGCGTTCGGGTAGCGGTCGACGGCGATCACTTCGACGCCCAGGCGTTGCAGGGCGATGATCACTTCCTTGCCGAGCTCGCCGGAGCCGAGCAGCATGACTTTGGTTGCGGACGGGGAGAGCGGGGTGCCGAGGGGGCGGGGAGTGGTCATGGTTGGTCCAGGTAAAGTAGCAGGCCGCGCGCGGCAAAGCCGAAACTATAGCAAAGCACGCGGCGCCGGATCGGGCGGCGGCCCGATTCGCAAGTTGCACTGGTCAAACTGCAAACGCCCGGCTATAATATTGCCTCAATTCCCTGATAGCTCAGTTGGTAGAGCGACGGACTGTTAATCCGCAGGTCCCTGGTTCGAGTCCAGGTCGGGGAGCCAGAACAAGAGAAGGGCCGCATGCGAGTGCGGCCCTTTTTGCTTTTGGCAGCGCCCTCACGCCGCCGCGCGCGGCGTCTCCTGCCGTTTTGCGCGCCGTTGCAGTCGCCGTTGCAATAACTCGTGGATCGCCATCCCCGCCACCATCGCCAGGAAGAACAGCAGCGGCTTGACGCCGCCCACCAGGACCGACGCCACCGCCGGCCCGGGACAATACCCCGCCAGTCCCCAGCCGGCGCCGAACGCCAGGCTGCCCATCAGCAGCCGGCGGTCGATACGGGTCGCTGCCGGCAACTGCAGCGGCTCGCCGAGCAGGGAGCGGCGCCGGCGCCGCGCGAGCGCGTAGGCCGGCATGGCGGCCAGCAGCGCGCCGCCCATCACGATGCCGAGCGACGGATCCCAGGCGCCGGCCAGGTCGAGAAAGGCCAGCACCTTGGCCGGATCGGTCATTCCAGACAGGATCAGCCCGGTCCCGAACAGCAGGCCGGCCCACAGGGCGAACAGGATCTTCATGGGGCGCTCCCGAACACATGGCGCAGCAGGTAGACGACGGCGAAGCCGGCGCCCATGAAGGCAACGGTCGCCGCCAGCGAGCGCGTTGATCCGCGCGCGATGCCGCACACGCCGTGTCCGCTGGTGCAGCCGCCGCCGTAGCGGGTGCCGATGCCGACCAGCAGGCCGGACGCGATCAGGGCCGGCCAGCCCGCATCGACCTCCACCGGCGGCAACGTCGCCGCCAGCGTGTAGAGCAGGGGAGCGCAGGCCAGTCCGGCGAGAAACGCCAGGCGCCAGCCGGTCTCGCCGGGCGCCGGCCGCAGCAAGCCGCCCAGGATGCCGCTGACGCCGGCGATGCGCCCGTTGAACAGCAGCAGGCCGCCTGCCGCCAGACCGACCAGCAGCCCGCCGGCCAGCGCCGACCACGGCGTAAAAGCGACCCAGTCGATGTCCATCGCATCCCCCGATCCACATTGGACCGCGGATGCGCGCAGAAGTTATCGTTGGCCTATCGCTCAGCGGCTCTTTTTCTTGTTGGACGGGTAAGTGCGGGTGTAGAACTCCGGCGGCTTTTTCGCCACCCAGGCGATAAAACTTGCGATATCTTCATGTCGGCGCAGCGCTTCCCAGGTATGGTAAGTTTGCAGTAGCTCGCGTTCGGTAAATGCCGAGTGAATCTTGCGATGGCAAATCTTGTGGATCGCAAACTGTTCCTTGCCCTTGAATGTCTTCGGGATCAAGTGGTGGCGGTCGATATTGACGGTTCCCAGGATGCGTTCGCACAGCGGACAGAGGTTGGCAACCACGGTTTGCTCCGGTTGTTTTTGCTTGCTCAATCGGATATGGTGCGTAATCATGGGGTGCACAAGACTTGTCCCGCTGTTTTCAATTCGGAACTGGCGTCAATTTCCACTTGTTAAATGATATTGAGGTAAAATTAACCTTACACGTTTGCAATAACGTTTTACCATCATTCCTGAAAGCGACGCCGTTGCATGATCGAAGACGACTCCACCCGCTGCTCCGTGCTGTTGATCGATGATGAATCGTTTGCGCAGGACATCATCGCCCATGGCCTGAAGGGTTGTGCCGGTCACCAGTTGATGTACGAATCCAGCCCCGAGCGCGCCGTGGAGGTGGCCCGGCAGATCGACGCGACCGTGGTGCTGGTCGACCTGCGCATGCCCGGCGGCCTCGACGGCTTCTCGGTGATCGCCCGGCTGCGCGCCCATCCCGACACCGAAGACCTCCCGGTCATCCTGCTCTCGTCCGAGGACGATCCCGACATCAAGGCCAAGGCCTTCGCCATCGGCGCCAGCGACTACATGGTCAAGTGGCCTGATCCGCGCGAGCTGGTGGCGCGCGTGCGCCACCACAGCAGCGCCTGCATCGCGCGGCGCGAGCGCGACCAGGCGTTCGCCTCGCTGCGCCGCAGCCAGGAAGAGCTGGCCGCCAGCCAGTCGGCGCTGCAGCAGGCGCAGAAGATGGAAGCGATCGGCCAGCTCACCGGCGGCGTCGCCCACGATTTCAATAACGTGCTGCAGATCATCGGCGGCAACCTGCAACTGCTCAAGCTGGTCGGCAACCTGAACGAAGCGGCGCAGGCGCGGGTCGAGATGGCGTTGTCGGGCGTGGAGCGCGGCGCCAAGCTGGCCGCGCACCTGCTCGCCTTCGCGCGCCGCCAGCCGCTGCAATCGGTGGTGATCGATCCCGGCCACCTGCTGCGCGAGATGGACGATATGGCGCGCCGCGTGCTCGGCGCCAGCACCCTGGTGCGCACCGAGATCGCGCCTGGCCTCGGCAGCACCATGATCGACCCGAACCAGCTCAATAATGTGCTGCTGAACCTGGTCATCAATGCGCGCGACGCCATGCCCGATGGCGGCACGCTCACCATCCGCGGGGCCAACATCGGCGGCGACGACGAATTGCCGCCCGAAGTGCCGCACAACGATTACGTGATGCTCGAGATCGCCGATACCGGCAAGGGCATGCCGCCCGATGTGCTGCGGCGCGCCTTCGAGCCGTTCTTCACCACCAAGCCGACCGGTCAGGGAACCGGGCTGGGTCTGTCGATGGCGTATGGTTTCGTGAAACAGTCGGGCGGCGAGATCGTGCTGCACAGCGAACCGGGCAAGGGCAGCAGCGTGCGCATCTACCTGCCGCGCAGCCGTTCGGCGCCGGCGGCGAGCGAGGAGCCGTCGCCGCACCTGCCGCTGGCCGGCGGCCTGGAGACCATTCTCGTGGTCGAGGACGAACCGAACGTGCGCTCGTCGACCTGCGGCATCCTGTCCGCGCTGGGCTACGAGGTGCTGGAAGCGGCCAATGCGGCCGAGGCGGCCC
This sequence comes from Massilia sp. UYP11, assembly GCF_050434805.1. Classification (NCBI taxonomy): domain Bacteria; kingdom Pseudomonadati; phylum Pseudomonadota; class Betaproteobacteria; order Burkholderiales; family Oxalobacteraceae; genus Massilia; species Massilia sp. UYP11. Next base: position 311,330 of record NZ_JBNDJE010000003.1, on the reverse strand, counting down.
GGATCATCGAGACCGGCCGCCATATCGACCTGGTGTTTACCGACGTGATCATGCCGGGACCGGTCAGCAGCCTGCAGCTGGGCGAGATCGTGCACCGCCATCTGCCGGAGTGCCAGGTGCTGTACACCTCGGGCTATGCCGAGGGCGTGCTGGCGCATGAGGGCAAGCTGGACTCGTCGGTCCACCTGCTGCAAAAACCCTACCACCCGGACGCGCTCAGCGCGCGCATCCGTCACCTGCTGCGGCGCGCCAGGCGCGCCGTGAACCGGCCGTCAGCGCCGACTCACTTCGGCTTGATGTAGCGGCGCGAGCCTGGCGGCGGTTCGTTGAGCACCGCCCAGAAGATGCCGAGGTCGCCGATCGCGCGCACGAACTCGTTGAATTCCACCGGCTTGACGACGTAGGCGTTCACGCCCAGCTGGTAGCTGCGCACCACGTCCTGTTCTTCCTTGGACGAGGTCAGCATCACCACCGGCACCGCCTTCAGTGCCTCGGTCTGCCGGATTTCCTTGAGTACTTCGAGTCCGTCGACCTTGGGCAGCTTGAGGTCGAGCAGGATCACGGCCGGGCTGCCGAGCTGGCGCTGGGCGAACTCGCCGCGGCGCTTCAGGTAGTCGAGCGCTTCCGCGCCGTCGCGCACGACCACGACTTCGTTGGCGAGCTGGCTCTTCGACAGTGCGATGAGCGTCAGCTCCAGATCATGGGGATTGTCTTCCACCAGGAGGATAGGCTTGAGCATGAATATCGCCTTAGTTGGATGCGTATTTTTTTGGAAGGCTGAAGGAGAACGTTGCCCCTTCGCCGGGTGTTGAATTGGCCCAGGCATGGCCATTGTGGCGCTCGACGATGCGCCTGACATTGGCCAGGCCGATGCCGGTGCCCTGGAAGTCTTCCATGCGGTGCAGGCGCTGGAATACGCCGAACAGCTTGTGCACGTAGTCCATATTGAAGCCGGCGCCGTTGTCGGCCACGTGGAATACGTGGTCGTCGCCGGCGTCCTCGCACCAGACCCGGATCACGGCCTGTTCGCGCTCGCCGGTGAACTTGACCGCGTTCGACAGCAGGTTGAACATCGCCAGGTGCAGGAAGCCGGGATCGGCGAACACCACCGGCAGGCGATCGATGTGCCAGTCGACCTTGCGCTGCCCGATGTCGATGTCCAGCTTGTCGATGCAGCCCGAGACCAGTTCGGTCATGTCGACGTGGGTCGGGCGCAGGGCCGCGCGGCCCATCTGCGAGAACGACAGCAAGTCATCGACGAGCTTGCCAGCCAGGCGGGCCGACTGTTTGATATTCGTCAAAAAACGCTCGCGCATGGCGGCGTCCTCGCTGCCGGCCGATTCGATCAACAGGTCGGAGAAACCGACGATATGGCGCAGCGGCGCACGCAGGTCGTGCGAGACCGAATACGAAAACGCCTCGAGTTCCTTGTTGGCGCGGCCCAGTTCCTCGGCCAGTTCGGCCATCTGCTCGGCGCGCTCGAGCGCGATGCCCAGCAGCGCGCTGCGAAATTCGATCGCCAGCTCGATCTCGGCCGCGTGCCAGGGCAGGCTGTAGCCGTGGATGGTCTCGCGCCAGGCTGCGAAGCTCTGGCGCGGCGAGAGCCGGGGGAGGGCGGGCGTCGACGCCTGCTTTTCATAGGGGTTGCCGGCCCATTCGACGGTCTGCACCAGCTCCGGGCGGAACCACAGCAGATAGTGCTGGTGGATGCGCGAGATCGGCAGCGCCAGCAGGCCGCTGGCAACGCGCGTCAGTTCGCTGGCCGGCGCATACGCTTCGGCCAGATGGTTGGTATGGAACAGCTCGGTGTGGCCGTGCACGGCGAGCCAGGTGGACAGCGCGCGGATCGCCTGCTCGTCCGGCGTCTCGCCATACGTCAGGATGCGGTCGTCCACCACGATCGCCACGCCGCCGGCGCGTGCGAAGCGCAGCAATTCGGGGAACACGCCGCTCAGGTTGTCGATGAAGTCGGCGCCCTTGGTGAGGTGGCCCAGCACCTCGACCATGATGCGGCGCACGTCGAGGCGGAACTGCAGTTCGGCGCCGTCTTCGCGCGTTTCGATGCACAGTGCGAGCAGTTGGCCCAATTGCTCGCAGGCGGTGCGCTTTTCGACCGGCACCGGGCAGGGGGTGGCGTTATGGCAGGAGATCAGGCCCCACAGCTTGCCCTTGACGATCAGCGACACCGACATCGACGCCAGCGTGCCCATGTTGCGCATGTATTGCAGGTGCACCGGCGAGACGCTGCGCAATGCGGCGAACGACAAGTCGTTGCGGGCGCCGGTGACTGGGTTGTCGCCCGGAACCAGTGGCGCCGGGTCGTAGTCCGCATTCTGGATCAGGCGGATCGGCGACAGGGCATACAGCTCGCGCGCCTGGGCCGGGATGTCGCTGGCCGGGAACGACTGATTCATGTACGAATCGTAGTCGGCCGCCTTCGACTCGGCCACCACGCGGCCATGACCGCTGGCATCGAACTGGTAGACCATCACGCGGCCATAGCCGGTCATCAGGCGTACGTGGCGTGCGGCCAGGTCGGACAGGGCGGGAATCGAGGCGTGATCGTTGACCTTGGCGAGGAAGTCGCTGATCAGGGGATACAGGTGGCGGAAGTCGGCCGGATGGGCGCGCTCGACGGCTTCGAATTCGGCGATCACCACGCCGTCCCACAGGTGGCCCAGCACATCGAAATGATTACCGTTCGGAAGGGTCACCGTGCCGAGATAGGTCGGGCGCTGACCGAGGGTGTCGCTGCCCAGCTCGAGCGCCACGCGTGCGCTGGCGTCCGGTCCGATCACGTCGGCCAGCGGTTTGCCGATCGCGTGCTGGACGTCGACGCCCGTGAAGCTGGCAAGGTTGGCGCTGGCCTGATGCACGTCGAGCGCTGGCGACAGGGTCAGCATGAAGCCATGCGGCTGGATACTGCCGGGCGTGCGAATTGCTTCCTTGTCGCAGCCGATCAGGTCGAGTTGGTCAGGGAGGGCTTGGGTCATGAGGCTGTAAAGGAACAAGCGAAAGACATACCCTATTGTATCGCGAAAGTCATAGCGGTTTTGATACTGAGCCGTTATTTCCCATAGGCAAAAGGATGGGTTGTCATCGCAGGTGCGGCCCATGGAACCCCGGTATCCCTGCGCCCGCACATGGTCGAATCGTGTATTGCCGTAGATCAGATGTATCATAGGCTACTTTTTCGGCTCAGCAGACAGGAAGCCGCACGGCCCCATGGACACTTCACGACCCGTCAAGCAACCGCTGACCGACGAGCAGCGCTTTCAATACCTGATTACCGGCATCAGCGATTACGCGATCTACATGCTCGATCCGCAGGGATACGTCAACAGCTGGAATGCCGGCGCCCAGCGCTTCAAGGGCTATCTCGAGCACGAGATCCTGCAGCAGCATTTCTCCCGTTTCTACACTCCCGAGGACCGCACCGCCGACCTGCCGGCGCAGGCGCTGGCCCACGCCCTGGCCCACGGCCGCTACGGATCCGAAGGCTGGCGTGTGCGCAAGGACGGCGGCCGCTTCTGGGCCCACGTGGTGATCGATCCGATCCGCGACAACCAGGGCGCACTGATCGGCTATGCCAAGATCACGCGCGACGTCACCGAGAAGAAGCAGGCCGAAGACCTGCTGCGCGAGAGCGAGCAGCGCTTCCGCCTGCTGGTGCAGGGCGTGACCGACTATGCGATCTACATGCTCACGCCGGAGGGCGTGGTGTCGAACTGGAACCTGGGCGCCGAGCGCATCAAGGGCTACAGCCACGACGACATCGTCGGCCACCACTTCTCGCTGTTCTACACCGACGAAGACCGCCTGCGCGGCCTGCCGGCGCGCGCGCTGGCGACAGCCGGCGACGTCGGCCGCTACGAGGCCGAAGGCTGGCGCGTGCGCAAGGACGGCACCCGGTTCTGGGCCAACGTCGTGATCGACGCCATCCGTGGCGACGACGCGCGCCTGCTGGGCTATGCCAAGATCACGCGCGACCTGACCGAGAAGAAGGCGGCGGCCGAGGCGCTCGACAAGGCCCAGGCGGCGCTGTTCCAGGCCCAGAAGATGGAGTCGATCGGCCAGCTCACCGGCGGCATCGCGCACGACTTCAACAACCTGCTGTCGGTGATCTCGAGCGGCCTCGAGCTGCTGGGCATGCAGCGCAGCCCGGGCGACGACGCCAAGACCCTCGACAGCATGCGGCGCGCGATCGACCGCGGCGCCACGCTCACCCAGCAATTGCTGGCCTTCGCGCGCCAGCAGCCGCTGGAACCCGAGACGCGCAACGTCAACCGCATCCTCAGCGGCTTCGAATCGGTGCTGCGCCGCGCCGCCAATTCGTCGATCGACTTCGTGCTCGAGCTCGATCCCGGGGCGCCGAACGTCGTGATCGACGCCGCGCGGCTGGAGTCGGCGGTGCTGAACCTGGTGGTCAATGCGCGCGACGCGATGCCGGGCGGCGGGCGCATCGTGGTCGAAACGGCGGGCCTGGCGCTGGCCGAGGGCGAACACGCGGTGCTGGCGGCCGGCCCCTGGCTGCGCCTGAGCGTGACCGATAACGGCACCGGCATGGCGCCGGAGACCATCGCGCGCGCGTTCGAACCCTTCTTCACCACCAAGGAGCTCGGCAAGGGCACGGGCCTGGGCCTGTCGCAGGTGTACGGCTTCATCAAGCAGTCGGGCGGCGAGGTGACCATCGAGAGCACGCTGGGCAAGGGCACCAGCATCATCATCTGGCTGCCGGCCGTGACCGCGAACGCGCACGACCTGGCCGAGATCGAGACCGAGACCGTGCTGATCGTCGAGGACGAGCCCGATCTGCTGGACGTCGCGTCCTCGCTGTTCCAGAGCATGGGCTACGACGTGATGACCGCCGCCAGCGGCAACGACGCCCTGACCCTGCTGGCCAGCCGCGACGTCGACATCCTGTTTACCGACGTGGTGATGCCGAACGGTATGAACGGCATCGAGCTGGCCGCCTACACGCGCAGCCACTACCCGAACGTGAAGGTGATGCTGGCCTCGGGCTATCCGCAGCCGGCATTGAAGCTCGACCGCTCGCGGCTGGGGGAGTTCGCCTTCGTCAGCAAGCCGTACCGGCTGTCGGATCTGGCCAGGAGCCTGCGCCGCACGCATTGAGACCCTGACGAAGGGGCCTCGTCGCCGTGCGGTGCGAATGGACGCGCGCTCGGCGCAAGCCTGGCGGCGAGGCCGACAGCACGCCTGTAAGTACGGCCTGTAAGCGTGCCTTTCAGCACGCCTGAAAGCGGCCGCTCCGCCGGCGAGGCGCCTCGCCGGCGGCGTCACAGCGCAAAGATGATGTCGCTGATCTGCTCATAGAGCTTGTCGGCCGACGGTCCCTGGTTGGGCCAGTTCAGGATGTCGAAGTGGTCGTAGCCCTTGTAGTTGCCCAGGAAATTCCATGTTCCGCGCACGGCCGTGCCGTCGTAGTCGCGCGCCGGGTGGCCATTGGGTGCGCGCATGCTGATCGTGTTGACCACGCCGTCGTTCGAGAACCAGTCGCTGTCGATGCGCACCCGGTTGGGCAGGTCGACGGTGTAGCTGCCCATGCCGCGCTGCGCCACCGACGGCACGATCCATTCGCCGGCGAAGGATTTGAAATAGGGGATCATGTCGGCGCGCGCATACTGGAACAGCGTGGTCTGGACCGGGGCGACGATGCGATCGGTGCCGTTGCAGCACCAGGCGCCGCCCTCGGTGGCCACCGTGCCGACCGAAAAATAATAGATGTGCGGGGAGGTGCGCGCCCACAGGTTGAATTCGCGCGCGCCGTCCGGCGCCAGTTCCCAGCCCGCCACCCGGTGCCCGAGCACGTCGCGCAGCGGCAGGCGCAGGCCCGGCAGGATGTTGAAGACGGCATCGGTCAGGGTGGTGCCGTTGTGCGGCGCCGAGATCGTGGCCGCGCTGCGGATCCAGCCGACCTTGCCGCCCTTGAACAGTTCGCCGTCGCCTTCGTCCTGGGGCGAGCCGTGTTCCAGCAGTTCGATCAGCGCCCGGATCGTGGTGCCGCCCTGGCTGTGCCCGATCAGGTGGATCGGGTGGTCCTGGTCCCAGGCCGGATACAGGGCCAGCGGATAGTCTTGCGGGTTATTGCGCGGATCGGCGGCCCAACATTTGCCGGGCGGCTTTTGTACCTGGCCCGGCAAGCCGTGGTCGCGCACATGGGCCTTGCCATAATCGACGCAGCCACCCTTGATCTGGGCATACAGGTCGGCCGCGCGGTCCCAGTTGGACGAGATCGGGCCGACCGCGGCGGCGAACACGGCGTGCGGACCGCGGTAGATCTGCATCTGCGAGGCGATGTCGCCGTAGCCGCCCCAGTAGTTGAACCCGCTGTGCTGGAATTCCTCGGGCCCGAAGCCGAGGAAACCGTGGACGAGGATGACGGGATAGTTGTTCGCGGCGCTACAGGCGGGAGCGGCGAACATGCCCAGTGCGGCCAGCAGGGCGGCGCAGGCGCGAGCGAATCGAACCATCTGGCTTCTCCGATAAAAAGCGTCAAGCACATTGTCGGAGGTAGGACGACGGTCGGGTTTGCGCTGTGTCGACCGGTGGCAAGGGAATTAAACTTCACGCATGGAAACATGCGCATGCCGCTTGACAACGCCGTGTCAGATTCCTGCATGCATCATCTCATGGATGACGCACCCGATCAGCGCGCCGTGGTGCTGCCGACCGACGTGGTCGGGTCCGATCCGGCCGTCGCCGCCGGGGTGGCGCCCGGCAGCGGCGTGGCCGATGCGGTGGCCGCCGCCTTCTCGACCTGTTCCAGACGCCCGTCGGTCCACACCACGTAGTCGTCGACCGAGTACAGGCGGCACGGATGCTTGCTCTTGGCCGAGCAGGTGGCCAGCGCGCGGCCTTCCGGGTCTTCTCCTTCCTCGGCCCAGGTCCAGCCGCCGCTTGGCGACACGGCGAAGGCGCGCGGCGTCATCTTGGTCAGGTATTCGCGGTAGGCGCGGCGCCCGTGCTCGGACAGGAAGGGCACGGCGTCGACGTCGTCGACCCCGGCGTAATCGGTGCGCGGCTGGCTCGGCAGAGGCGCAACGTCGACCACGACCGCGGTCGGCATGCCGATCTCCTGCAGGAAGCGTTCGGTGTCGGCCAGCCATACTTTCTCGCCGTCGCGGCTGGCCAGCATGCCGTGGGCATCGCGCTTGAACGCCGGGAATTCCACCAGGCGGCCGCGGCCGCCTGCCTGGACGTAGGAGGCGTGCATGCGTCCGGCCAGTTCCGGCCCGAACAGCGAGTCGTTCTGGCCATACATCCACAGGCTCGGCAACCTGGATTTGGCGCCGTATTCGGCGAACGCCGACACCAGCTGCGAGCGCCAGGCGCAGCGGTCGCTGTCGTCGCGCAGGCCGCCGGCGAAGTTGATCAGGCCACGCACGCCCGGCACCGCTTCGGTGCCGAGGGCGATCGTGGCCAGGCCGCCATACGACTGGCCGGCCACCACCATGCGCTCGCCATCGACCCAGGGCTGGCGGCGCGCGTAATCGAGGGTCGCGCGGATGTCTTCGGCTTGCGTATAGCCGTTGGCCGTCATGTTGCAGCCATGGTCGCGGTAGCGGCCGCCCGACTTCGAGAAGCCCTGGCGCATCGGCACCATCACCGCATAGCCGCGCTTGACGAAGGCGCTGGCCATGTAATAGAAGCGGTCACGCGGCTGCAGGCTGGGGCGGCCGGAATCCTTGCCATGGTTGATGACGATCAGCGGAAAGGGACCGGGGCCGCTCGGCTGGAACACGGTGGTCTCGAGCGTGACCCCGCCGTCGCCGGCGGGCACCTGGACGACGTGCTCGTTCATGCGGTGATCGAGCTGGTTGGTGGCAGCCGCGGCGGGCAGTTCCTGCAGGTGGGCCAGCGCCGGCAGCATGGCCAGCGCGGCAATCGACGCGGAGATCAGGGTACGGACAGACGGTGTTCTCGACATGGATGACTCTGGCAATGCTGCCATACGGAACAATTTCCGTACGGAATAAACCCGAGTCTAGGACGAGTAAATCTTGAGAGCAATATCCGGTTGACCAGTTCTGCAGCTAAATTTTTGCGTGTGGTGAAACTGACATCCGACGTGCTTTTTTCCAAAGGAGTATCATCGCGCCCTGTGAGTAGCTTGGGAAATTACGCATGAGCAAGTATGCGCCGCGCGAGTGGGCGCCGGACGAACGGCCGATGATGCCCGGCTCGCCGTCCACGCCGGCCCATCCGACCCCGCTGCGCCTGGCCTACCTGTTCGTTGGCGTCCTGATCACCATTACCGGCGGCCTCGGCAACGCGCTGGTCACCGTCAACCTGGTTCACCTGCAGGGCGTGCTGGGCGCCTATTCCACCGAAACCACCTGGTTGCCGGCCGCCTACGTGATGGCCAATGCCTCGATGAACCTGCTGCTGGTGAAATTCCGGCAACAGTTCGGCCTGCGCCTGTTCACCGAGATCTTTTTGGTGCTGTATGCGCTGGTGACCTTCGCCCACCTGTTCGTGGGCGACCTGACCTCGGCGATCGCGGTGCGCGCCGCCCACGGCATGCTGGCGGCGGCGGTGTCGCCGCTCGGCCTGTATTACATCCTGCAAGGTTTCAAGAAGGAATGGCGCCTGCGCGGGGTGGCGCTGGCAATGGGCGCGGCCCAGCTGGCGCTGCCGCTGGCCTACATCTTTTCCAACGACCTGCTGCAGATCGCCGAATGGCGCGGCCTCTACCTGTTCGAGCTGGGCCTGGCCCTGGTGTCGCTCGGCGCCGTGCTGCTGCTCAAGCTGCCGCCGGGCGACTACATCAAGGCCTTCCGGCCGGCCGACTTCGTCACCTTCGCCCTGTTCGCGCCGGGCATGGCGCTGCTGTGCGCGGCGATCAGCTTCGGCCGGGTGGAGTGGTGGTTCGAGCGCGCCTGGATCGGCATGGCGCTGGCCGGCGCGATCGTGCTGCTGGCGGGGGCGCTATGCCTTGAGCACAACCGCGCCAATCCGCTGTTGAACCTGCGCTGGCTGGCCAGCGGCAATATCGTGCGCCTGGCGCTGTCGATGCTGCTGGTGCGCATCGTGCTGTCGGAGCAGAGCGTGGGCGCGGTCGGCTTCCTGCGCGCGGTGGGCCTGGACAACGACCAGATGCAGACCCTGTACGCGATCGTGCTGGCCGCCACGGTGGCCGGGATCGTGGTGTCGGCGCTGACGATCGACGTCAAGCACCTGGTGGCGCCGCAGGTGATCGCCCTGTTGTGCATGGCGCTGGGCGCCTGGATCGACGCCCATGCCAGCAACCAGACCCGGCCCGAACAGATGTACCTGAGCCAGAGCCTGCTCGCCTTTGGCGGCGTGCTGTTCCTCGGCCCCCTGGTGGTGTCGCTGCTCGGGGCGGTGATTCCCAATCCGCAGAACCTGATCAGCTTCTCGGTGCTGTTCGGCCTCACGCAGAACCTGGGCAGCCTGCTCGGTTCGAGCCTGGTGGGCACGTTCCAGGTGATCCGCGAAAAATACCATTCCTCGCTGATCGTCGAAGGCCTGTCCAGCCTGGATCCGCTGGTGGCGGGTCGCATCGGGTCGGGCGCCGCCGCGGCCGGGCGCCTGCTGGCCGATCCGCTTGCCGCGACGCGCCAGAGCCTGCAATCGCTGTCGGCGACCGCCACGCGCGAAGCCAATATCCTTGCCTACAACGACGTGTTCCTGGTGCTGGCCGCCCTGGCCGCCGCGAGCGCGGCCTGGATCTTCCTGCATGCCGTGTGGCTGCATTGCTTCCGGGCCCCGAACGCCGTGCCGGCCCCCGCGCCCAAGCCGGGCGCCCCACCATCACCCGACCCCGTGACCGACTGACATGCCAGAACCATCGACCATGCCGCATCCCCCCGTTTCCCGACCACGCCGCATCCTGCTGAGCGCACTCGCGTTCGGCGCCATCGCCATCGCCGGCGTGCTGATCGTGCTGTACGCGTGGAACCTGCCGCCGTTTCGCAGCACCCTGCAGAGCACCGAGAACGCGCTGGTGCGCGGCCAGGTGACGATCATCAGTCCGCAGCTGAGCGGCTACGTGGTCGAGGTGCGGGTGCAGGATTTCCAGCATGTGAAGAAGGGTGAACTGCTGATGCGCATCGACGAACGCATACCGACTCAGCGCCTGGCGCAGGCGCGCGCCGAGCTGGCCAACCGCCAGGCGGCGCTCGCCAATTTCGCCCAGAGCCAGTCGAGCGCGCGCGCCACGATCGCGCAGAACCAGGCGCTGCTGGCGTCGAACGAGGCCCAGGCGCGGCGCGCCCGGGCCGACCTGCGCCGCGTCGAGGAGCTGGCGGCCGACGGTTCGCTGTCGGCGCGCGAACTCGACGCCGCGCGCGCGACGCAGGCGCAGGCCAGCGCCAGCCGCGACCAGTCGCGCGCCGCGATCGAGATCGCGCGCCAGAACCTGCGCTCGGTCGACGTCAACCGCGCCGCGCTTGAGGCGGCGGTCGCCGGCGCCGAAGCGGCGGTGAAGCTGGCCGAGATCGACCTGGCCAATACGCACATCACGGCGCCGCGCGACGGCCAGCTGGGCCAGGTGACGGTGCGCCAGGGCGCTTATGTCAACGCCGGCGCGCAGCTGACGGCGCTGGTGCCCGACACGATGTGGATCATCGCCAACATGAAGGAAACGCAGATGGCCAACGTGGCCGTCGGCCAGACGGTGACCTTCAGCGTCGACGCCCTGGGCAACGCGCGGCTGCGCGGTCACGTCGAACGCATCTCGCCGGCGACCGGCTCGGAGTTCTCGGTGATTGCGCCGGACAACGCCACCGGCAACTTCGTCAAGATCGCGCAGCGGATTCCGGTGCGGATCAGCATCGATCCGAACCAGCCGCTGGCCGCGCGCCTGCGGCCGGGCATGTCGGTGGTGACCACGATCGATACGGCGCCAAGCGGGGCCGCGCGGTGAGGCGGCGCGCATTCGTCCTGGCGGCGCTGCCGCTGCTGCTGTCGGCCTGCGCGATGGCGCCGCAGCCGGCCCCGGAACCTTCGCTGACGGTTCCGCCGGGCTGGCGCACGGCCAGCGCGGGAGAGGGTGCGGGAGAGGGCGCCGCGATCGACCGTGACTGGTGGCGCGCGTTCGGCGACCCTGTGCTGGATGAGCTGGTGCGGCGTGCACTCGCCCATAACGACGACCTCAAGATCGCCCGGTCGCGTTTGCAGGAATACCGGGCGCGCATCCGCGTGGCCGACAGCGCGCGGCTGCCGGCATTGAACCTGGCGCTGGGGCCGACGCGTGCGCGCACCATTGGACCGTTCGGCGAACCGGTCGAGACCACCTCGGTCGTGGGCGCCGTGCAGGCCAGCTACGAGCCGGACCTGTTCGGCCGCATCGCAGGCAGCGTCACGGCGGCGCGCTTCGAGTCGCTGGCGCAGGAAGCGGCTGGGCAAGCCGCGGCGCTGGCGGTGGTGGCCAATACCGCGTCCGGCTACCTGAACCTGCTGGGCCTGGACGCCCAGCTGGCGCTGGCGCGCGCAACGCTCGAATCCCGCAAGCGCTCGTTCGAGCTGGCGCGCCATCAGTTCGAGGTCGGCTACAGCTCGCGCCTGGAGATGTCGCAGGCCGAGGCCGAGCTGCACGCGACCGCCGCCACCGTGCCCGCGCTGGAGCGCCAGATCGCGCTGCAGGAGCAGGCGTTGAACCTGCTGCTCGGCGCCAGTCCCGGCCCGCTCGCGCGCGGCGCCGACCTCATGGCGTTGCGCGAGCCGCGCCCGGCGCCGGGGCTGCCGTCGGCGCTGCTGCGTCGGCGTCCCGATATCGCCCAGGCCGAGCGCCTGCTGGCGGCGAGCGACGCAGGCCTGGCGGTGGCGCGCGACGCGCTGCTGCCGTCGATCCGCCTGACGGCGTCGCTGGGTGCGCAGGGACACAGCCTGTCGCAGCTGCTGCGCTCGCCGACCGCGTTGTGGAGCATCGGCGGCAGCGTGCTGGCGCCGCTGTTCGACGCGGGCCGGCTGCGCGCGCAGGCCGAAATCGCGGGCACGGTGCGCGACCGCGCCGTCTACGCGTATGAATCGGTGGTGCGCACGGCGTTCGCCGAGACCGACAATGCGCTGGCCTCGATCGACGGCCTGCAACGCCAACTGGCCGAGGCCGAGGCGAGGAGGGTGGCGGCCAACGAGGTGCTGCGGGTGGCGCGCAACCGCTATCGCAACGGTTACGCTTCGTATCTCGAAGAACTCGACGCCCAGCGCACGACCTTCGATGCCGACCTGAACGCGCTGCAGCTGCGCACCGGCCTGCTGGCGGCGCACGTCGACCTGTACCGCGCGCTGGGCGGTGGATGGACGCCGGCGCCATGAGTGCGCCGCTCGTCAAGCGTCCGGTCTGCGCCACCTGCCTGCGCGCGCAGCCGGCCTGCATCTGCCGCTGGATCGCGCCGGTCGCGCCCCAGGCCGCGCTGCTGGTGCTGCTGCATCCGCTCGAAGCGGGCAACGCCAAGAACAGCGGGCGGCTGCTGCACCTGAGCGTGGCCGCCAGCAAGCTGGTAGTGGGCGAAACGTTCGATGCGGACCTGCTGGACGGCCTGCTGCACGCCGGCGGCCGCACGCCGGTGCTGCTGTATCCGCAGACGCCGGACGACCCGACCCTGCCGTCGCCGCCGCCGCTGCCTTCGCTGCCGGCATCGATGCTGCGCCTGGTCGTGCTCGACGCCACCTGGCGCAAGAGCCGCAAGATGCTGTACCTGAACCCGGCGCTCCAGGCGTTGCCGCGGCTGGCGCTGAGCGAGGTGGCGCCGTCGAACTACCGCATCCGCAAGGCGCATGCCCCGCACCAGCTGTCGAGCCTGGAAGCAGCGGCGCAGGCGCTGGGCCAGCTCGAAGGCGACGGCGGGCGCTACCGGGCGCTGCTGGACGCCTTCGACGGGTTTGTTTCACAACAGGCATCGTACGTGCGCGCTTGAATTCGGCACGCGGCAGGCGTAATATACTGTACAAACATACAGTATCGGAGCGCCAGCCATGGGCACCATCGATTTTCCTCTCCAGCGCGAACCTGTCGACGACGGGCACCTCTCCCTTGCGCCATCGCCGCCGCTGGCGCGCAAGGGGCGCGGTGCAGTATCGAACCTGGAAGGCCGCTACGAGGTCAACGGCCGCGAGCGTTTCGACGACGGCTGGGCAGTCGACGATGACGCCGCGCCGGCGTTCAAGACCGTGGTGACCGACGAGATCGCCAAGAGCATCCTGTCGCGCAATACTTCACCGGACATCCCGTTCAGCGTCTCCCTGAATCCCTATCGCGGCTGCGAGCACGGTTGCATCTATTGCTTCGCGCGGCCGACGCACAGCTACCTTGGTTTGTCGCCGGGACTCGATTTTGAAAGCCGCCTGTTCGCCAAGGTCAACGCGGCCGAACTGCTGCGGCGCGAGCTGGCGAAACCCGGCTACGTGCCCGAACACATCGCGATCGGGGTCAACACCGACGCCTATCAACCGTGCGAACGCGAGCGCAAGCTGACACGCGCGGTGCTTGAAGTGCTGGCCGAATGCCGCCATCCGGCCGGTCTCATCACCAAGTCGTCGCTGATCGAGCGCGACATCGACATCCTGGCGCCGATGGCCGCGCAAGGCCTGGCGTGCGCGGCCGTCACGCTGACCACGCTCGACGCCGGGATCTCGCGCACGCTGGAGCCGCGCGCGGCGGCGCCGATGCGGCGGCTACGCACCATTCGTACGCTGACCGAGGCCGGGATTCCGGTGAGCGTCAGCGTGGCGCCGATCATTCCCTTCGTGACCGAGCCCGAGATCGAACGCATCCTGGAGGCGGCGCGCGACGCCGGCGCGATCGGCGCGCACTACACGGTGCTGCGCCTGCCGCACGAGGTCAATCCCTTGTTCCACGAGTGGTTGCAGGCGCACTTCCCGGACCGGGCGCAGCGGGTGATGAACCGCATCCGCGAGATGCGCGGCGGAAAGGACTATGACAGCGATTTCGCGACCCGCATGAAGGGCGCGGGCGTGTGGGCCGACCTGATCCGGCAGCGCTTCGAGAAGGCATCCGGGCGTCTGGGTTTTTCGGATCTGCGTGGGCGCTTCGGACGGCTCGACCGGTCGCAGTTCAGGCGGCCACTGGTGGTGCCGGCGCCACCGAAACAGAAGCGGGATGCGAAAGGAGCGGGGCAGCTGGATTTGTTTTAGGCTCCGAGATGGGCGGTGGTCTGGAGCGCGCAGTTGCGGTCTCCGGCGTACAATGCCGTCTGTTGCTTATTTCTACATCCTATGGCCACCTCAGTTCCCGCAGCGCAGGGCGGACATCCCGCGAATCCCACCGGGCAGGGCGCCGCCGCAGCGTCGGTAGAGCAGGGCCTGCAGGCCGCCGGCGTCGGCCGCTTCCAGTACCGCATCTTCACGATCTTCGGCCTGGTCTGGCTGGCCGACGCCATGCAGGTGCTGTCGATCGGCTTTTCCGCGCCCTCGATCGCCCGGACCTTCGGCTTGAGCATGCCGCAGGCGCTGCAGACGGGGACGCTGTTCTTCGTCGGCATGCTGATCGGCGCTTTCGTCTTCGGCCGGCTGGCGGACCGGATCGGCCGCCGCCCGGTCCTCCTGATCGCGGTGCTGATCGACGCCTGCTTCGGCGTCGCGTCCGCCTTCGCGCCCGACTTCACCTGGCTCCTGGTCCTGCGCTTCCTGACCGGCATCGGGGTCGGCGCGACCCTGCCGGTCGACTACACGATGATGGCCGAGTTCCTGCCCAGCGACCGCCGTGGCCGCTGGCTGGTGCTGCTGGAGTCGTTCTGGGCGCTGGGGACGATTTGCCTCGCGGTGCTGGCGTTGTGGGCGGTGCAGTGGGGCGACGACGCCTGGCGCGTCATCTTCTTCGTCACCGGCTTGCCGGCCCTGGTCGGGGTGGTCCTGCGCTTTTATATCCCCGAGTCGCCCATGTACCTGCACCGCAGCGGCAAGTTCGAGGAGGCGCGCGCGGTGCTGGCGCGGGTGGCCAGGACCAATGGCCGCGCGGTCGAGATCCCGCCGCTGCAGCCCGAGCCCAGGCAGAAGACCACCTTGCTCTCGCTGTTCAAGGACGGCCTGCGCCGCCGCAGTGTCGCGCTGCTGCTCGCGTGGGCGCTGGTCTCGATCGCCTATTACGGCGTATTCGTCTACCTGCCGATCAAGCTGAGCGCCGAAGGCTTCGGCTTCATGCGTGGGCAGGAATTTTTGATCGTGCTGGCGCTGGTCCAGCTGCCGGGTTTCGCGCTGGCCGCCTACGGCGTCGAGCGCTGGGGCCGCAAGCCGACGCTGGTCGGCTTCCTGCTGCTGAGCAGTATCGGCTGCCTGGGCTACAGTCTTGGCAGCGCGACCGCACTGGTGGTCGGATCGACGCTCCTGATGAGCTTTGCGCTGCTGGGCACCTGGGGCGCCCTGTATGCGTTCACGCCCGAGGTCTACCCGACCCGTCTGCGCGCCAGCGGCATGGGCATGGCCGGCGCCGTCGCCCGCTTCGGCGGCCTGTTCGCGCCGGCGATCGTGGCGCCGGTGATGGCCACGCACTTCACGCTGGCGCTGGTGATGCTGTCGAGCTTTCTGCTGGTAGGAGCATTCGCCATCCTGTGCGTCGATACCGAATCGCGCCGGCAGGCGCTGGATTGAACGAAGGACTCAAGATGAGGAAACGGAAGTGACACGGATGGGCGCATGGCAGCAGCAGGTCGACATGGTCGTGTTCGTCGGGGCGGAATCGACCGGGAAGTCGACCCTGGCCCAGCACCTGGCGCAGCGGCAGGGCGCCGGCTTCGTGCCCGAGATCGGCCGCTTCATCTGGGAAGAGAAGCAGGGCGACTTGAGCGCCGGCGACTACGTCGAGATCGCCGAGCGCCACCGCGATGCCGAGGATGCCGCCATCAGGCAGGAAGCCGGTCCCTGCGTGTTCGTCGATACCAACGCCTTGACCACGCTGCTGCTGGGCCTGTGCTTCGGCCAGGTCACCGAGCCGGTTCCGCCCGCGCTGCTGCGCTACGCCGACGATTGCCGCACCCGCTACCTGCACCATTTCGTCTGCGCCGACGACATCCCGTACGAAGAAGAACCCGGCGTGCGCGAAAATGCCGCCTGGCGCACCCATGTCCAGCGCCTGGTGCTGGAAGACCTGAACCGGCGCGGCATCGATTACACGGTATTGACGGGCACGCTGGAAGCGCGCGCCGCGAAGGTGATGGACGTCCTGTCCCGGATCGAACAGGACCGGGACAGGACACGCGCCGCTGCCGCAGCTGCATAAGCTACGCGCGCCGCTGCTGTGGTTGCATCACCCCGAGATCGGCCAGGTGCCGTTCGAGCGCGAACACGTGCGGGTCGGGCTTGCCGAGTTCGCGCAAGGCTTGCGCCAGTCCCAGCAGGTATTCGCTGTTCGGCCCACTCGGGCCGCGCGCCGTGGCGATCTGGCGCGCGATGTCCAGTTCATCGGCCGGCCCGAGATAAGCGTGGTTCTCGTGCGTGGCGATGTACACAATCCCCTCGTCGCTGCTGCCGTCGTCGAAATGCATCTCGGTCGCCAGCCTCAGGTAGCCGTTCTTTTCGCGGTGATCCAGGTGCGCGAATTCTTCCGGCGTCACCAGGTAGGCCATGCCATGGCACAGCGCGCCGGCATCCGGCACCAGGGTAACGACGCGCCCCGGCGCCGTTGCGGTGCCGCGGTGGTCGTGCGAGCCTTGCCAGAAACGCCGCGACCAGCCGCCGATATGGGCCGGGCGCCGGTCGAGGTACGGAAAATCGGCCTTGAAGATCAGTGAACCGTAACCGAACAGCCACACGCTCTGGTGGCCGTCGAACTTGTTCATTCGCTGGTTGATCGCGATCGTATCGTGGGACATCGTGAGGTCGGGGCAAAGACAGATGCCTTTCATTGTAGCGCGGCGTGCAGCGTCAGCGTTGCGACCCTCGTACATATCCGAACAGGAAATCGATATAACTCTCGGCCGCCGGCGACAGCGAGCGGCCGGGGCGGGTGTAGACAAGGAAACGCCGCGTCAGCACCGGTTCGTCCAGCAGCCGCAGCACCAGGCCGTGCAGCTTCACCAGCGGTTCGGCATACGGCAGGCAGACCGTGATACCGAGCCCGGCGCTGACCATCGCCAGCGCCGTGGTCATGAAAGTCACCTCGTAGGCCGGCCTGATGGGCGTCTCGCGCAGCGAGGCATGCCGCAGCGCCGCGCCGATATCGTCCAGCAGCCGCTCCGTAAACTGGCCCTGCAGCGAAATGAAGGGGTGGTGCGCCACGTCGTGCCAGGTCAGGCGCGGCAGCGAGGCCAGCGGATGATTCTCCGGAAACACCAGCGCGAACGGCATCTCGAACAGCTCGCGCGCTTCCAGCGGCGGCGCCGGCACGCGCTCGGGGCCGATGCCGACGTCCGCCTCGCCCGACAGGACACGCGCGATCACGCCCTCCACCTCGGTGTCGGCCAGGCGCACCTCGATCGCCGGATGTTGCGCCCGATAGGCCGCAATCACCTGCGGCAGCAGGGTGCATGACAGCAGTTGCGGCGCCGCGACACGCACCAGCCCCTTCTTGAGCTGCGTGTGATCGGCGACGTTAGCCAGCGCACTGTCCAGGTCATCGATCATCTGGCTAAATAAGGGGAACAGCTCGCGCCCGATGTCGGTCAACCCGATGCGGCGCGTGCTGCGGTCGACCACGCGCGCGCCCAGGGTCTGTTCGAGCTCCTTGATCAGCCCGGACAGCGCCGACTGCGTCACGTGGAGCGCCTGCGCCGCCAGCGTGAAATTGCCGGTCTTGGCCAGGGCGACGAAGGCGCGCATCTGGCGCAGGGTTGGATTCATAAGATAACCTGATAAATCGGGTTGAAAATACTGTTTGTATGATAGTGGGTTTTTGATTTGTAATGGTGGCGACTCAAATATCGAAGGAAACGTCCATGAAGCTCGCCACCCTCAAATCCGGCGGCCGCGACGGCGCCCTGGTCGTCGTCAGCCGCGACCTGGTCACCTGCCAGGCCGTGCCCGACATCGCGCGCACCATGCAGGCCGCGCTGGACGACTGGGACGCCGTCGCGCCGCGCCTGCAGCAGGTCTACCAGCAGCTCAACGACGGCAACGCCGACGACGCCGAATCGTTCATCGAGCAGGAATGCCATTCACCGCTGCCGCGCGCCTACCAGTGGGCCGACGGCTCGGCCTACCTCAACCACGTCGAACTGGTGCGCAAGGCGCGCAACGCCGACGTGCCGGCCTCGTTCTATACCGATCCGCTGATGTACCAGGGCGGCGGCGATTCCTTCGTCGGGCCCTGCGATCCGATCGCGGCCCTGCAAGAAGACTGGGGCATCGACTTCGAGGCCGAGGTGGCGGTGGTCACGGGCGACGTGCCGATGGGCGCCAGCGTGGAGCGCGCCGCGAGCGCGATCCGCCTGGTCATGCTGGTCAACGACGTCTCGCTGCGCAATCTGATTCCGAACGAACTGGCCAAGGGCTTCGGCTTCTACCAGTCCAAGCCGGCCAGCGCCTTCTCGCCGGTCGCCGTCACGCCGGACGAGCTGGGCGACGCCTGGCGGGACAGCAAGCTGCACCTGCCGCTGCTGGTGACGCTCAACGGCGCCGCCTTCGGCCGTCCAAACGCCGGCGAAGACATGACCTTCAGCTTCGCCCAGCTGATCGCGCACGCGGCCGCCACCCGCGAGCTGTGCGCCGGCAGCATCATCGGCTCGGGCACGGTGTCGAACAAGCAGGGCAGCCTGCACGGTTCGAGCGTCGAGAACGGCGGCGTCGGCTACTGCTGCCTGGCCGAGGTGCGCATGTACGAGACCATCGAAGAGGGCAAGCCGAAGACGCCGTTCATGCGCTTCGGCGACACGGTGCGCATCGACATGCTCGACGCCGATGGCGCCAGCATCTTCGGCGCCATCGACCAGGAAGTGCTGCGCTACCAGGAAAAGCGCCAAGAGACACAGCGGCAACAAAGACAACAACAGAGACAGCAAATGAGGCAGCCATGAAGCTCTACACCTATTTTCGCAGCTCGGCCGCGTACCGGGTGCGCATTGCGCTCAACCTGAAGGGCTTGCCCTACGATGCGGTGCCGGTGCACCTGCTGAAGGACGGCGGCGAGCAGATGCAGGAAGCGTACCGCCAGATCAACCCGAGCGCGCTGGTGCCATCGTTCCAGGACGACCGCATCACGCTCAGCCAGTCGATGGCGATCATCGAATACCTGGAGGAGATCCATCCCGAGCCGCCGCTGCTGCCGAAGGACGCGCCGGGCCGCGGACGCGTGCGCGAGCTGGCCCAGATCATCGGCTGCGACATCCATCCCCTCAACAACCTGCGCGTACTGAAATACCTGGTCAGGCACCTGGGCCTGTCGAGCGAGGCCAAGACCGAGTGGTACCGCCACTGGATCATCGAAGGCTTCCAGTCGCTCGAGGCGCACCTGGCGCGCGATCCCGGCGCCGGACCGTTCTGCCATGGCGACCATCCAACGATCGCCGACTGCTACCTGGTGCCGCAGGTATTCAATGCGCAGCGCTTCGACATCGACGTGTCGGCCTATCCGAACATCGACCGCATCAATTCGCTGTGCATCGAGCTGCCGGCGTTCCGGGCCGCGCATCCGTCGCACCAGCCCGATACCGAGTAAGTCCCGAGGACGACCGCCTGCACGCGGTCCGCTCTCCGCTCCCGCATCATCCCCGCGCACCGCGCCGTGGCTCGCCCACGGCGCCGCCCGCCATGCGGCGCGCCCGTCGGCCGCGCTGCTGCGAAGGCAGCGCATGCGGCCAGCCGGGCGGGCTACAATCGCGCCTCTTTGCCTTGTCCATTCAGCCATGACCACGACCGCGATTCCCGCCCCGATCCTGCAAGCACTCGACCTGGCCGACGCCTCCTGGCGCCCCGTTCTCGAAGCCGGCCTCGCGGCCGTCGCCCGCGCCAATCCCGGCTACCTGCCGGCGCTCGCCATCGACGACTACCTGCCCACCGGACAGCGCCTGTTCGCCGCCTTCGCCCAGCCGCTGGACAAGGTCCGCTACGTGCTGGTCGGCGAAGGCCCTTACCCGCGCGCCGCGAGCGCGACCGGCGTCTGTTTCATGGACGGGGCGGTCGGGGACCTGTGGTGCGAGACCGGCCTGTCGAAACCGGTCAACCGCGCGACGTCGCTGCGCAACTTCATGAAGATGCTGCTGGTGGCGAGCGGCCGCTTGCAGCTCGACGCGACCGGCGGCGCGGCGCTGGCGCCGATCGCGCTGGCGGCCAGGGGCGACGGCTCGATCCAGACCCTGGCCGAGTTGCAGGACAACCTCACCTCTCACGGCTTCCTGCTGCTCAATGCGGCGCTGGTGTTTCGCAAGCACGTCGCGCCGGCGGTCGATGCGCGCGCCTGGCTGCCGTTCCTGCAAACGGTGCTGGCGGCGCTGGCCGAGCGGGCTGAACCGCCCACCCTGGTTCTATGGGGCAAGATTGCCGAACAACTGAAAAAGCTGCCGGAGACCGCCGCCTTCCCGCAGGAGGTGGCCGAGCACCCGTACAACCTGAGCTTCATCGGGCATGCGGGGATGCAGCGTTTGTTCGGCCCGATGGAACTGTTGCGCAAGCGCTGAGGACTGCCGCGCCGGCATTTGGCCGCAAGGCGTAGGAGGAGGGGCGTTTTTGGGGGCCGCCAAGACAAGACGTTCGCGATTTGCTATACTTGACTAAATCGTTCAACTAATCTGTTGTTGACCCGGGTCACCTAGGGAAATCGTGGTGCAGGGCGAGATAGTTGAACAAGAGGAATATCTTAACATTAACGGGGTTGTAATGCGTCTGACCACCAAAGGCCGTTTTGCTGTCACCGCGATGATCGATCTTGCCATGCGTCAAGGCAATGGTCCGGTCACGCTGTCAGGCATCAGCCAGCGCCAGGCCATTTCGCTGTCTTACCTGGAGCAGCTGTTCGGCAAGCTGCGCCGCCACGAGATCGTCGAATCGATCCGCGGCCCGGGTGGCGGCTACAGCCTGGCCCGTCCGGCGGGCAAGGTGACGGTGGCTGACATCATCATCGCCGTCGACGAACCGCTGGATGCGACCCAGTGCGGTGGCAAAGAAAATTGCCATGGCGCCCATACCGATGGTGCGCGCTGCATGACCCACGAACTGTGGACCACGCTGAACGAAAAAATGGTCGACTACCTCGATTCGGTGTCGCTGCAAGACCTGGTCGACCAGCAGCGCCAAAAAGAACAGAACGTCGTGCACGTGCACCGCGGCGCCCCGGCCGCCGTCGGAACAAACTGAAGCTTACTGGAGTGAATTGATGAACGCGCCTTTGGACAAGAAAACCGAGCAGAGCTTCGCGACTGCGCCCCATTTCCCGATCTACCTGGACTACTCGGCCACCACGCCGGTCGATCCACGCGTCGCGGATGCCATGATCCCGTTCCTGCGCGAGCAGTTCGGCAATCCGGCCTCGCGCAGCCACGCCTATGGCTGGAGCGCAGAAGCCGCGGTCGAGGAAGCGCGCCAGAACGTCGCGTCGATGGTCGGCGCCGATCCGCGCGAGATCATCTGGACCTCGGGAGCGACCGAGAGCAACAACCTGGCGCTCAAGGGCGCGGCCCAGTTCTACAAGACGAAGGGCAAGCACATCATCACGGTCAAGACCGAGCACAAATCGGTGCTCGACACCGTGCGCGAACTCGAGCGCGTGGGCTTCGAAGCCACCTACCTCGAGCCGCAGGACAACGGCCTGATCACCGTCGAACAACTGCAGGCGGCCCTGCGTCCCGACACCATCCTGGTCTCGGTCATGCTGGTCAATAACGAGATCGGCGTGGTCCAGCCGATCGAAGAGCTGGCCACGCTGTGCCGCTCGAAAGGCATCATCTTCCACTGCGACGCCGCGCAAGCCGTCGGCAAGGTCCATATCGACCTCGAAAAGTCGAAGGTCGACCTGATGACCTTCACCGCGCACAAGGTGTATGGCCCGAAAGGCGTCGGCGCCCTGTACGTGCGCCGCAAGCCGCGCGTGCGCCTCGAGGCGCAGATGCACGGCGGCGGCCACGAGCGCGGCCTGCGTTCGGGCACCCTGCCGACCCACCAGCTGGTGGGCATGGGCGAAGCCTTCCGCATCGCGAAAGAAGAGATGGAGAGCGAACTGGTGAAGGTGCGCGCACTGCGCGACCGCCTGGCCAAGGGCCTGATGGAGATCGAAGAGGTCTACATCAACGGCGACATGGACCACCGCGTGCCGCACAACCTGAACGTCTCGTTCAACTATGTCGAAGGCGAGTCGCTGATCATGGCGGTCAAGGACATCGCCGTGTCGTCCGGTTCGGCCTGCACCTCGGCCAGCCTGGAACCGTCGTACGTGCTGCGCGCCCTGGGCCGCAGCGACGAACTGGCGCACAGCTCGATCCGCTTCACCATCGGCCGCTTCACGACCGAGGAAGAGATCGACTTCGCCGTCAACCTGCTCAAGGCAAAGGTTGGCAAACTGCGCGAACTGTCGCCGCTGTGGGACATGTTCAAAGAGGGGATCGATTTGAATTCGATCCAATGGGCAGCCCACTAAATCAAGATTAAGGAGCACTACCATGGCATATTCGGACAAAGTACTGGACCACTACGAAAACCCGCGCAACGTCGGCGCCTTCGACAAGGGCGACGATGCAGTCGGCACCGGCATGGTCGGCGCGCCGGCCTGCGGCGACGTCATGAAACTGCAGATCAAGGTCAACGACCAGGGCCTGATCGAAGACGCGAAGTTCAAGACCTATGGCTGCGGTTCGGCCATCGCATCGAGCTCGCTGATCACCGAATGGGTGAAGGGCAAGAGCCTCGACGAGGCGCTGGCGATCAAGAACACCCAGATCGCCGAAGAACTGGCCCTGCCGCCGGTCAAGATTCACTGCTCGATCCTGGCCGAAGACGCGATCAAGGCCGCCGTCGCCGACTACAAGGCGAAGCACGAGAAGGCAGCAGCGTAATGAATGTCGGGTGGACGGCTTTGCCGTCCGCCCTACGCATTACAGCAGCGCAAGCATTTTTAGTAGAACAGAGCTGGAGAAGCACATGGCAATCACCCTGACCGAAAAAGCCGCGAAGCACGTCAACCGTTACCTCGAACGCCGGGGCAAGGGCATCGGCTTGCGCTTCGGTGTGCGCACCACCGGCTGCTCCGGCCTGGCCTACAAGCTCGAGTACGTCGACGAGAGCGCCGCCGAAGACGCGGTGTTCGAGTCGCACGGCGTGAAGGTCTTCGTCGACCCGAAAAGCCTGGCGTACATCGACGGCACCGAACTCGATTTCGCCCGCGAAGGGCTCAACGAAGGCTTCCGCTTCAACAACCCGAACGTCAAGGACAACTGCGGCTGCGGCGAAAGCTTCCGTATCTAAGCCGATGCAGAACCACTTCGACCTGTTCCAGCTGCCGGCCCGTTTCGAGGTCGACCAGGCCGCCCTGGACGCCGCCTACCGCGAAGTCCAGGGCCGCGTGCACCCGGACCGCTTCGTCAACGCCACCGACGCCGAAAAGCGCGTGGCGATGCAGTGGGCGACCCGCGCCAACGAAGCCTATCAAACGCTGCGCAACCCGCAAAAGCGCGCGCAGTACTTGTGCGAGCTGAACGGCGTCGACCTGCAGACCGAGTCGAATACGGCCATGCCCCCGGCCTTCCTGATGCAGCAGATGGAGTGGCGCGAGGAGCTCGAGGACGCGCGCGCGGCCAAGGACGCCATCGCGCTCGACCGGCTGGAGGCGCAACTGCGCGCCGAGCGCAAGAACATGCTCGCCGCCGTTGCAGACCAGCTGGCCACGGGCGACTTCACTGGCGCCGCGCAAGGCGTGCGCGGCCTGATGTTCCTCGATAAATTCGGCGACGAAGTGCAGTACGCCTTCGAGGCGATCGACGCCTGATCCGCTGCGGATCGATTGTCGAACGGTCCGCCGGGCCGTTCGACCCCCGCGCAGAAAAACAATATTGGTATCACGACTATGGCACTCCTCCAAATCGCCGAACCCGGCATGTCCACCGCCCCGCACCAGCACCGCCTGGCGGTGGGCATCGACCTGGGCACCACCAACTCGCTCGTCGCCACCGTCCGTAGCGGCAGCCCCGAAGTGCTGAGCGACGAGGAGGGCCGTTCGCTGCTGCCGTCGATCGTGCGCTACCTGGCGAACGGTCACGCCAACATCGGCCACAAGGCGCGCGTGCACCAGACGACGGACCCGAAGAACACCATCGTCTCGGTCAAGCGCTTCATGGGCCGCAGCCTCAAGGACATCGCCCACGCCGAGAACCTGCCCTACGACTTCGTCGACGGCGAGGGCATGGTCCAGCTGAACACGGTCGCTGGCGTGAAAAGCCCGGTCGAGGTGTCGGCCCAGATCCTGGCCACCCTGCGCCAGCGCGCCGAGGATTCGCTGGGCGACGACCTGGTCGGCGCCGTGATCACCGTGCCGGCGTATTTCGACGACGCCCAGCGCCAGGCCACCAAGGACGCGGCCCAGCTGGCCGGCCTGAACGTGCTGCGCCTGCTGTCGGAACCGACCGCCGCCGCCATCGCCTATGGTCTCGACCATGGCAAGGAAGGCGTCTATGCGGTCTACGACCTGGGCGGCGGCACCTTCGACATCTCGATCCTCAAGCTGTCGAAGGGCGTGTTCGAGGTGCTGTCGACCGGGGGCGATTCGGCCCTGGGCGGCGACGATTTCGACCACCGGCTGTTTTGCTGGATCACCGAGCAGGCCAAGCTGGCGCCGCTGTCCGACGTCGACACCGCGACCCTGATGGTCAAGGCGCGCCAGGCCAAGGAACTGCTGTCGACCAACGAGGAAACGACGGTCGAGGCGATCCTGAAGTCGGGCGAGATCGTGCAGGTCACGATCACCGCCGCGGTGTTCTCCGAGATCACCAGCCACCTGGTCGGCAAGACCATGAACGCGATCCGCAAGGCGATGCGCGACGCCAAGGTGAGCGTCGAGGACGTCGACGGCGTCGTGATGGTCGGCGGCGCGACGCGCATGCCGCACGTGCGCCGCGCGGTGTCGGAATTCTTCCAGACCATCCCGCACGCCAACATCGACCCGGACCGCGTGGTGGCGCTGGGCGCCGCGATCCAGGCCGACCAACTGGCCGGCAACCGCGCCGAGGGTGACGACTGGCTGCTGCTGGACGTGACCCCGCTGTCGCTGGGCATCGAGACGATGGGCGGCCTGGTCGAGAAGATCATCCCGCGCAATTCGACGATCCCCGTCGCGCGCGCCCAGGAATTCACGACCTTCAAGGACGGCCAGACCGCGCTGGCGGTGCACGTGGTGCAGGGCGAGCGCGAGCTGGTGTCGGACTGCCGTTCGCTGGCGCGCTTCGAGCTGCGCGGCATTCCGCCGATGGCGGCCGGCGCTGCGCGCATCCGCGTCACCTATCAGGTCGACGCCGACGGCCTGCTGTCGGTGGCGGCGCGCGAAATGCGTTCGGGCGTGGAAGCGTCGATCACGGTCAAGCCATCCTATGGCCTGGCTGATGACGACGTGGCGCGCATGCTGCAGGAATCGTACAGCTCGGCCTCCAGCGACATGCAGATGCGCGCGCTGCGCGAAGAACAGGTCGAGGCCGAACGCATCCTGCTGGCGACGCAGTCGGCGCTGGACCAGGATGCCGAACTGCTGGCGCCGCAAGAGCAGGCCGTGGTCAATCAGCAGCTGCAGGCGGTGCGCGACGCGCTCGCGGCGTCGAACGACGCGTCAAGCGCGGCGGGCCCGCGCCAGGACGCGCTGCACGCCGCAGTGCAGGCGCTGGCCAGGGACACCGAGGAATTCGCCGCGCGCCGCATGGACAAGAGCGTGCGCAAGGCGCTGGCGGGCAAGTCGCTGGACG
The DNA here is from genome assembly GCF_050434805.1 of Massilia sp. UYP11. Taxonomy (NCBI): domain Bacteria; kingdom Pseudomonadati; phylum Pseudomonadota; class Betaproteobacteria; order Burkholderiales; family Oxalobacteraceae; genus Massilia; species Massilia sp. UYP11. Next base: position 285,525 of record NZ_JBNDJE010000003.1, on the reverse strand, counting down.
AGGTCTGAACCACCGCGCCGCCATGGTGACCCGTGCCCAATGAACGACAGGGCGGCTGGCGCGGAATAGAATAAACAGCAACGCACCACACACAACATACAAACCGAGGTAACCAAGTGCCACAAATCGTCATCCTTCCCCACCCGGTGTTCTGCCCCGACGGCGCCGTGCTCGAAGCGCCAAGCGGCAAGTCGGTCTGCGACGTCCTGCTCGAGAACGACATCGAGATCGAGCACGCCTGCGACCGCGTCTGCGCCTGCACCACCTGCCACGTGATCGTGCGCGAAGGCTTCGAATCGCTGAACGAGCAGGAAGAGAAGGAAGAAGACATGCTCGACAAGGCCTGGGGCCTGGAGCCGAATTCGCGCCTGTCGTGCCAGGCAATCGTCGCCGACGAAGACCTGGTGGTCGAGATCCCGAAGTACACGATCAACCACGCCGCCGAAAAGAACCACTGAGCCGTCCATGAAGCGTCTTGAGCCAGCCAGGAAAGTCCCGGCACCACAGGAACTGCCGCCGGAGGTGCGTCCCGGCCAGTCGATCGAGCTGCTCAAGGAGCTGCACATCCTGACCCGCGACGGCAAGTTGAACCAGGACAGCCGCCGCAAGCTCAAGCAGGTCTACCATCTATATAACTTCATCGAGCCGCTGCTGCGCGAGGTGAAGGAAGAAAAAGGCAGCGTCTCGCTGGTCGACCACGGCGCCGGCAAGTCCTACCTCGGCTTCATCCTGTACGACCTGTTCGTCAAGGGGCAGGAGCAGGGCTCGCATATCTATGGCATCGAGACCCGCGCCGAGCTGGTCGGAAAATCCACCGAACTGGCCGCGCGCCTGGGCTTTGCCGGCATGTCGTTCCTGCCGCTGTCGGTCGCCGAGTCGACCACCTCGGGCGAGCTGCCCGAAACGATCGACGTCGTCACCGCGCTGCACGCCTGCAACACCGCCACCGACGACGCCATCGACTTCGCCCTCAAGAAGAAGGCCAGGCACATGGTGCTGGTGCCGTGTTGCCAGGCCGAAGTCGCGTCCGTGCTGCGCAAGAACAAGGGCAAGGATCTGGGGCGCAGCGCGCTCACCGAGATCTGGCGCCATCCGATCCATACCCGCGAGTTCGGCAGCCAGGTGACCAACGTCCTGCGCTGCCTGCAGCTCGAGGCCCACGGCTACCAGGTCACGGTCACCGAACTGGTGGGTTGGGAACACTCGATGAAGAACGAGCTGATCGTCGCCACCTATAAAAACCTGCCGCGCCGCCGGCCGGCCGAGCGCCTGGACGAGGTGCTGGGCGAGCTCGGGCTGAGCGAAATGAGAGAGCGTTTCTACGCGCCGCAACCCGCCACGACGGAGTGAGCAGAACATGAGCATGAGCATCGAGCGCTGGATCGACCTGCGCAGCGACACCGTGACCCAGCCGAGCGCCGCGATGCGCGCCACCATGGTGGCGGCCCCGGTCGGCGACGACGTCTACGGCGACGACCCCACCGTCAAGCGCCTGCAGGACTATGCGGCCGAGCTGTTCGGCTTCGAGGCCGGCATGTTCGCCCCCAGCGGCACCCAGACCAACCTGATCGCCTTGATGACCCACTGCGGCCGCGGCGACGAATACCTGGTCGGCCAGGAAGCGCACACCTACAAGTACGAAGGCGGGGGCGCCGCGGTGCTGGGCAGCATCCAGCCGCAACCGATCGCGAACCAGCCGGACGGCAGTATCGCGTTGGCCGACATCGCGGCCTACATCAAGCCGCACGACATGCACTTCGCGCGCACCCGGCTGCTGACGCTGGAGAACACCATCGGCGGCCGCGTGCTGAGCCAGGAATACGTCGCGGCCGCGACCGCGCTCGCGCGCGACAAAGGCCTGGCGACCCACCTCGACGGCGCGCGCATCTGCAACGCCGCCGTCAAGCAGGCCATCAGCCTGGCCGACGCGGTAAAAGGGTTCGATACCGTCTCGGTGTGCCTGTCCAAGGGCCTCGGCGCGCCGGTCGGCTCGGTGCTGCTGGGACCGAAGTCCTTCATCGAGCAGGGCCAGCGCTGGCGCAAGATGCTGGGCGGCGGCATGCGCCAGGCCGGCGTGATCGCCGCCGCGGCCCACTATGCGCTGGAGAACAACGTCGCGCTGCTCGCCAACGACCACGACAACGCGGCCGAGCTGGCGCAAGGCCTGGCGCGGATCGAACAGCTCAGCGTCGGCACGCCGCAGACGAATATCTTCTGGATGGAGGTGCCGGCCGGCGCCTGCGCGCCGCTGCGCCAGGCCTTGACGCGCGCCGGCATCCGCGCCACGGTCGGCCCGACCATGCGCCTGGTGACCCATCTCGACATCTCGCACGCCGACGTCAAGCGCACGATCGACGTGTTCACCGCGTTTTTCTCTGATTGGCACGCATGATCGCACCACCGAACACCGACGACGGCATCCGCCTCGCGAAACGCGTCGCTGAAGTGGCGGGGTGCTCGCGCGCCGACGCCGAACGCTATATTGCCGGCGGCTGGGTCAGCGTCGATGGCGTGGTGGCCGAAGATCCCGCCACCCGCGTCACGGCCGCGCAACAGGTCGTGATGCTGCCCGGCGCCACCCCGGTCGAGCCGGAACCGGTCACCATCCTGTTGCACAAGCCGGCCGGCGTCGAGCTCGAGGCGGCGCTGGCCGCCATCGGGCCCGATACGCAAGTGCTGGACCATGGCTTCGGCAAGCCTTTCCTGCGCCGCCACCTGGCCAAGCTGGCGCCGGCGACGCCGCTCGAGACGATGGCTTCGGGCCTGGTCGTGTTCAGCCAGGACTGGCGCGTGATGCGCAAACTGGTCGACGACGCGCCGCGCAACGAGGCCGAATACGTGGCCGAGGTGGACGGGCAGATCGCCGAGGGCGGCCTGGACAAGCTGGGCCGCATGTTCCGCGCCAGCTGGCAAAGCGAGGCGCGCCTGCGCATCGCCGGCAAGAACATCCAGCGCGGCCAGATAGCGCGCCTGTGCGCCGACGTCGGCCTGGAGGTCACCGCGCTGCGCCGGCTGCGCATCGGCCGCATTTCCATGGGCAGCCTGCCGCCGGGCGGCTGGCGCTACCTGCGCGACGTCGAGCGCTTCTGATCTTTACCGCCATGCCAAGTTCGTTCCGCCTGGTCTCGGCCAGCGTCCTGTTCTTCCTGTTGCTGGGGCCCGTGATCCCGGTGATCGAATTTACCCTGGCCACCCTGTTCACCAAGGGCCGCATCGAGGTCATGCCGTCGTTCTACCTGGCGGCGCTGCTGTTCGGCGCCCTGATCGCGGGCGCGCTTGGCCTGGCGCATGGCATGCTGGTGGCGCTGGCCGTCAAGCTGGAACCGCTGCGCCGGCGCCTGCACACCACGCCGCGCCGCGTGCTGCTGGGCTCGGGCGCGGCGCTGCTGTGCGCTCTGGCGATGTCCGCGCTCACGCTCTACATCGCGCGCCATTCCTACGGCGACCTGCTGGGCGGCATGGATCCGAACAACCCCGATCCATGGAAGATCATCCGCGCCTATATGGTGATCGAGCTGTTCATCCTGCCGGCGCTGGCCTGCGGCATCCTGTTCCAGCTGCTGCCCTGGTCGGGCAAGCTGATGCAGCGCGCCGTCGAGCGGGCCTGACGGTCGCGGTGCCGCTGCTGCTGCGCCGCTGCGGCCGAGCGCCGCGCAGCCAGCTCGCGCTATCCTAGCGCTTCGTCTTGGTCTTCGCCTTCGGCATCTGGGCCAGGCGGGTGCCGGCCAGGCGGTCGTGCAGGAACTGGCGGTCCTTGTCGAGGAAGGCGGTGAGCGCCCACAGCACGATGCCGACCGCCAGCGCGATGGCGATCTCGCCCTTGGCGTGCAGCCCGAACGTGGCGCACACCAGTAGCGCCGGCGCGAACCAGCCCCAGGCCGCAAGATAGCGCACGATGGCCGTGCGCCATGGCAAGCGTGGGTGTCCGGCCCGGAACACCTTGATGCGCCAGGTCTTCATGGCCAGCGTGTGGCCGCTGTCGCGCCAGCACCAGGTGAAGTACAGGCCCGTCACCAGGAACAGCCAGAGCTTGAGCCCATGCTGGAACAGCGCTTCCTGGCGGTTGCCGGTGAGGAGAATGTAGACCAGCACCGCCAGCATCTCGACGGCGAACAGCAAAAAGAATTCATAGATCATCACCGTCACGCGGCGCTTGACGGTCGGCGTCGGGAAGGACTGCGCGCGCGCCGGATCGGCCGCGCCCGCGCCCGGATCGGCGGTCGGCTCAGTTGCCTGCATTGGCGGCCTGCGCGGGTGCCTGCTGGCCGCCCGGAGTGGCGATCGCGCCGGCGTCGGCGCCAGGGGCGCTGGCCGCCGGACCCGGCGTCACGGGGGAGGCAGGGGTGGAAGCGGGGGCGGAAGCAGGGGGGGAGGCAGGGCCGGGGCCGGCGCTGCCGGGCGGCGCCGGCTGCACGCTGGCGGTCGCGGACGGCACCACGGTATCCGTGCCGATCAGGATGCATTCGGCGCCGCGGCGGGTGGTGTTCGGCGGGCAGGGCGTCGGGGTGACCAGCATCGGCGCTTCGGGCAGCGCCACCGGGATGCTCTTGTGGCGCGCCGCCGCCGGGCTGTTCGCCAGCTTGCGTTTCTGGTCTGGCGACAGCTGCTTGTAGTTTTCCCAGTTGGCCACCTTGTCGCCCTGGGCCAGGCGGCTGGCCCTGCTGTAGTTCTCGCGCGCCAGTTCGCGCTGCGCGGGGGTGAGCTTCATCCACTGGCGCATGCGTTCGTGCACGCGCTGCTGTTCGGACGCGGACATCGACGCGAAGCGGGCCGACATCTGGATCCACTTGCGCTTGCGCGGTCCTTCCATCTGGTTCCATTCGGGTTCCAGCGGCGCCAGCGCCACTTGCTGGGCGCTGCTCAGATCGCTCCACAGGGGCTTGTCGAAGGCTTTGGGCAAGACACGTTTGCCGTCGACCGCATCGGCCACCGAGGGCAGGACGGATGGGGCGTCGAAACGGTCGACGATGACCCAGGCGATGACACCCGCCACCAGGACCCCGGCCACCGTTTTCAGGACGGGGAACCGTGATTTCGCGGCGCCCGGCTTCGATGCGCGAGGCTGTGAAGCGTCGTTCTTCGTCATTGCCGGCGCTGCTGCGACTCCAGATAGGCGCTGAAGCCCGGGTCGAGGTACGCGTTGAGCGGCAGTTCATCGGACAACACGGCCGCGTCGATGTCGGCCAGCTCGGCGATCTGCTGCTGCCGTTCGTGCTGGTAGACGCCGCCCATGCCGATCACCAGCGCCAGGATCGGCACGGCCACCGCCAGGCGCGACATGGCCTGGCCCGTCACCACATTGCCGAAACCGGCCAGCATCTGGCGCCAGCCGGAAGGGGCGGGCTTGAAATACTCGACCGGCGCGTCCGCCTTCTTGCGCGCGAGCGCGGCAGCCCGCGCCGCAGCCAGCCGGTCCGTGGTCGATGCCGGCAAGGTGTCGAGCTGTTCGTTCAGTGCATGGCGAATTTTGTACGCCAGGTTGATGTCGTCGGTATTCATAATGTGATTCCCTTGGCCTTGAGCGCTGCGGCGAGGGCGTGGGTGGCGCGGGAACAATGCGTCTTGACGCTGCCTTCGGAGCATCCCATTGCTTCGGCCGTTTCGGCCACGTCCATATCCTGCCAGTAACGCATGAGGAAGGCTTCCCGTTGACGCGTTGGGAGCTTTTGTACTTCTTCTTCGATCAAACGCAAGGTTTGCTCACGCTCAAGCTGGTCCGCACTCGACTCCGCGGCGGCCGATCCTGCTTCGGCCTCGTACGAGGCAAGTATATCAAAGTCGTCATCGTCATCTCCCTCGCGGCGGCTGAAGCCCGAAAACAGGCTGACCCAGGTGTTGCGCACTTTTTCGCGGCGGAAGTAATCGAGGATGGTGGTCTGCAGGATGCGCTGGAACAGCATCGGCAATTCGGCGGCCGGCTTGTCGCCATACTTTTCGGCCAGCTTGATCATGGCGTCCTGGACGATGTCGAGCGCCGACTCGTCCTTGCGCACCGCATACACCGCCTGCTTGAATGCACGCCGTTCGACATTCGCAAGGAAGTCGTTGAGTTCTTTATCTGTGGCCATGCGGGTTCAAGGAAGCGCTCGTCTTGCTCGTGCTTTAGGGAAAACTTTCGCATCCTAGCAAAAAACGCCCTGGCCTGCACCGACATCGCACAGCGGGAAGAAGCGGCAATGTCATTTGCATCATGTTCAACATTTGCATGACGTTGTGGACCGGGGCGCTGGAACGCGTCACCGCGCGGTGCCGGTGCCTGCAGCGCTGAATGCGCGGGCGGGATACCCGGCCGTGTTACGCAAAATCCACGCACAATTTGCCTTTCCGGCCAAATTAGTCGCACCATTTTCGTCCACGAGGCGATTTTTATCTTTCCTCCTTGACCAAAATGGTGCGGCGCGGTAAGGTGTGCCTCACGCTTTGCATCCCCAAGGCATGACGTCATCCGGAATCGGCACACAAGGCCCAGTCCGGTTATGACACGCTTTCATTTGTAGGCAGTTTGCTCCGACCCGCGCCACAAGCGCGAGAGATGCGTAAGACCGCTACAGACACTCACGCTCAACGAGTTGCGCCCAGCGCCGGTGCGTAAGGACCCTACGGTGTCCGAAACATCGACGTGCACGCAGAAAGTAGTCAAGCTTGAGGGTTGTCGCGCAGAGACGCATATCGACAGGAACGGGCATCCGATCAATCTCCCATTGGGTTTTGAAAGGAATGTACATGAGTAACGATTCAGCAGTCCCGATCACGGGCGCTGAGATAGTGGTCCGTTGTCTGGCAGAAGAGGGCGTCAAGCACGTCTTCGGTTACCCGGGCGGCGCGGTCCTCTATATCTACGACGCCATCTTCAACCAGGATAAATTCCAGCACGTCCTCGTTCGCCACGAACAGGCCGCGGTGCACGCCGCCGACGCCTATTCGCGCAGCTCGAACACCGTGGGCGTGGCCCTGGTCACTTCCGGCCCCGGCGTCACCAATGCCGTCACCGGGCTGTCCACCGCCTATATGGATTCGATCCCGATGGTCGTGATCTCGGGCCAGGTGCCCAGCCACGCGATCGGCCAGGACGCCTTCCAGGAATGCGACACCGTCGGCATCACGCGTCCGGTGGTCAAGCACAACTTCCTGGTCAAGGACGTGCGCGAGCTGGCCTCGACCATCAAGAAAGCCTTCTTCATCGCCCGCACCGGCCGTCCCGGCCCCGTGCTGGTCGATATCCCGAAGGACATCACGATCAACAAATGCGTGTACGAGTACCCGCGCGAGATCGAGATGCGCTCGTACCGTCCGGTCGACAAGGGCCATGCCGGCCAGATCCGCAAGGCGGTCCAGCTGCTGCAGAACGCCGAGCGCCCGATGATCTATGCCGGCGGCGGCGTGATCCTGGCCAATGCCTCGAACGAGCTGAACCGCATGGTCGAGAAGCTCGGTTTCCCGGTCACCAATACGCTGATGGGCCTGGGCGCTTCGCGCTCGACCGATCCGCACTTCGTCGGCATGCCGGGCATGCACGGCACCTATGAAGCGAACATGGCGATGCAGCACTGCGACGTCCTGATCGCCATCGGCGCCCGCTTCGACGACCGCGTGATCGGCAATCCCAAGCACTTCGCTTCCAGCCCGCGCAAGATCATCCACATCGACATCGACCCGTCGTCGATCTCGAAACGGGTGCGGGTCGACATTCCGATCGTCGGCAACGTCAAGGACGTGCTGGTCGAACTGCTGTCGCAACTCGATGCCGGCAACGTCCAGCCGAACGGCAATGCGCTGCAGGGCTGGTGGAAGCAGATCGCCGAATGGCGCGGCCGCGACTGCCTCAAGTATCCGACGTCCGACGTCGTGATCAAGCCGCAAGCCGTCATCGAGCAGCTGTACAAGGTGACCGATGGCGACGCCTTCATCACCTCCGACGTGGGCCAGCACCAGATGTGGGCCGCGCAATACTATCCGTTCGACAAGCCGCGGCGCTGGATCAATTCCGGCGGCCTGGGCACGATGGGCGTCGGCCTGCCGTTCGCGATGGGCGTGCAGATGGCCAATCCGGATGCGACGGTGGCCTGCGTCACCGGCGAAGGCTCGATCCAGATGTGCATCCAGGAGCTTGCCACCTGCAAGCAATACCACCTGACGCCGAAGATCATCCTGCTCAACAACCGCTTCCTGGGCATGGTGCGCCAGTGGCAGCAGATCGACTACGGTTCGCGCTATTCCGAGTCGTACATGGATTCGCTGCCCGATTTCGAGAAGCTGGCCGAGGCCTATGGCCACGTGGGCATGCGCATCGAAAAACCGGGCGACGTCGAGGGTTCGCTGCGCGAAGCGTTCGCCATGAAGGACCGCCTGGTCTTCATGAACTTCATCACCGACCAGAACGAGAACGTCTGGCCGATGGTCAAGGCGGGCAAGGGCCTGAACGAAATGCTGCTCGGCTCGGAGGACCTGTGATGCGACACATTATCTCTGTCCTCCTGGAGAACGAAGCCGGCGCGCTGTCGCGCGTGGTCGGCCTGTTCTCGGCGCGTGGCTACAACATCGAGACCCTGACCGTGGCCCCGACCGAAGACGCGACGCTGTCGCGCATGACGATCGTCACCTCGGGTTCGGACGACATCATCGAGCAGATCACCAAGCACCTGAACCGCCTGATCGAGGTGGTGAAGGTGGTCGACCTGACCGAGGGCCAGCACATCGAGCGCGAGCTCATGCTGATCAAGGTGCGCGCGGTCGGCAAGGAGCGCGAAGAGATGAAGCGCACCGCCGACATCTTCCGCGGCCGCATCATCGATGTCACCGAAAAGACCTACACGATCGAGCTCACCGGCGCCAAGTCGAAGCTGGACGCCTTCATCGACTCGATCGACCGGGCATCCATCCTCGAGACGGTGCGCACCGGAGGCTCGGGCATCGGGCGCGGCGAACGCATCCTGAAAGTCTGAAGAAACGCGCTGAACGAATCACGGACGTAGCGTCGGCGGCTTTGCCGCCGGCGCGTAACGCCCGCATACCCCACATCATTACGAATACAGGACACCCAAAATGAAAGTTTTCTACGATAAAGACTGCGACCTCTCCCTCATCAAAGGCAAGAACGTCGCCATCATCGGCTACGGCTCGCAAGGCCATGCCCACGCCCAGAATCTGTCTGAATCGGGCGTCAACGTCACCGTCGGCCTGCGCCGCGGCGGCGCGTCGTGGGGCAAGGTCGAGCAGGCCGGCCTGAAGGTCGCCGAAGTCGACGAGGCGGTCAAAGCCGCCGACGTCATCATGATCCTGCTGCCGGACGAAAACATCGCCGAGGTCTACAACAACAACGTCGCACCGAACGCCAAGCAGGGCGCCGTGCTGGCCTTCGCCCACGGTTTCAACGTGCACTACGGCCAGGTCGTGCCGCGCGCCGACCTCGACGTGATCATGATCGCGCCGAAGGCCCCGGGCCACACCGTGCGCGGCACCTACGCGCAAGGTGGCGGCGTGCCGCACCTGATCGCCGTCTACCAGGACAAATCGGGCGCGGCGCGCGACATCGCGCTGTCGTATGCCATGGCCAATGGCGGCGGCCGCGCCGGCATCATCGAGACCAACTTCCGTGAAGAAACCGAGACCGACCTGTTCGGCGAGCAGGCCGTGCTGTGCGGCGGCGCCGTCGAGCTGATCAAGGCGGGCTTCGAAACCCTGACCGAAGCCGGCTACGCGCCCGAAATGGCCTATTTCGAGTGCCTGCACGAGCTCAAGCTGATCGTCGACCTGATCTACGAAGGCGGCATCGCCAACATGAACTACTCGATCTCGAACAACGCGGAATACGGCGAGTACGTGACCGGCCCGCGCATCGTGACCGAAGACACCAAGAACGCCATGCGTCAGTGCCTGAAGGACATCCAGACCGGCGAATACGCCAAGAGCTTCATCCTGGAAAACAAGGCCGGCGCCCCGACCCTGATCTCGCGCCGCCGCCTGACGGCCGAGCACCAGATCGAAGAAGTCGGCGCCAAGCTGCGCGGCATGATGCCGTGGATCGCCAAGAACAAGCTGGTGGATCAGTCGAAGAACTAAGGTTTGTGGAACGGCGGCGCAGCGATTGCGCCACCGCTCCAGCCGACCGTCGCACGTCGTCCCCGCGCAGGCGGGGACCCAAGTTTGCTCGCGCAGCCACATCCATCGAACGATGTGGCCTGCGTGTGACTTGGGTCCCCGCCTGTGCGGGGACGACGTCGTTTGAGGGGGAGGGCGCGGGATTGCCGGACGGCGGCCGTGACGAGTCGACCTCCAAAGCTACTCATTTGCAACTGTCCATTACAAAAGCACGATGGAATCCCGCCGATTGGTATCGTATAAGTGCTGTCAGACATCTGTCGCAACTTATAGGAGAACAATAAATGGCCGTTTCTAAATCCCTCGTCGTCGCCGCCCTGGTCCTGGCTTTCAGCGCCGCCCAGGCGCAAAACCTGCCGGCGCCGGCCACCAGCGGCACCATGGTCGTGGTTCCCGCCTTCGGCGAAGTCAAGCACGCCAACGACCAGGCCACCGTCGTGTTCGCCGTCGAAGAGCACGACAAGGACAAGAACGCCGCCGCCGACCGTGTCAACCGCAAGATGAAAGAGGGCACCGAGATCGTGCGCCGCGCCGATCCGCATGCCGAACTCAAGACCCAGGGCTATTACACCTACCCGGTCTATCCGGAAGTGCCGCCGCAGCCGGTCGGCCGCGCCACGCAGCAGCCGGTCAAGCCGGTGCCGATCGCCTGGCGCGTCGGCCAGTACCTGGAAGTCAAGACCACCAACCTGGCGGCGCTGCCGAAAACCGCCGCCGCCGCCCAGAAGGTTCTGCAGATCAATGGCGTCAATTTCGGCCTGAGCCCTGAACTCGAGAAACGCCTGGACGACCAGCGCATCGCCGCGACCTACCGGAACCTGAACGAGCGCATCGTCTCGATCGCCAGGGCCATGGGCCGCCAGCCGACCGACGCCGTGCTCGATACGGTCGACTTCGAGGGCTCGGGCAATTACGCGGGCGATGCCGCGGCGCCGCGGGCCATGATGATGCGCAGCGCCAAGCGCGAGATGGCCGACGCGATGGCGGAACCGAGCTTCGAACCGGGCGAAACCACGCTGCAGATGCGCGTCGTGGGCAAGGTCAAGTTCAAGTAAGTGCTGCCTGCATAGGGTCCGAAAAACGGCCGTGTTCAAGTAAGCGCCAGGCAATCGCCAGTCGGGTTAGCGTAGGGTTTCGCTAACACGTGTCCCCACCTCTATAATGTGGGGGAACTGTCGCTCGGCGACTACCTTGAATACGATTCCTTATGCCAACCTTTCCACGAAGAAGAACACCAGGGACAACGCCAAAAGGGCCACGATTCTCCCGCCTGAAAAAGCGTTTCGGCCGCCGCGCCGAAGACCGCCAGGTCGGCGAACGCGGGCGCGGCATCTACCTGCTGCCCAACGCCTTCACCACCGCGGCCCTGTTCTGTGGCTTCTACGCCATCGTCATGGCGATGAACCAGCGTTTCGAGCATGCCTGCTGGGCCGTGTTCATCGCCATGATCCTCGACGGCCTGGACGGCCGGATCGCCCGTCTGACCAATACCCAGTCCGAGTTCGGCGCGCAGTACGACAGCCTGGCCGACATGGTCTCGTTCGGCGCCGCGCCGGCGCTGGTGATCTATGAATGGTCGCTGCGCGGGCTGGGCAAGCTGGGCTGGATCGCGGCCTTCATCTATTGCGCCTGCGCGGCGCTGCGCCTGGCGCGCTTCAATACCAATAGCGAGGTGGTGGACAAACGCTTCTTCCAGGGCTTGCCGAGCCCGGCCGCCGCGGCGCTGGTGATCGGCTTCATCATGATGATGACCGACCCCGACATCAGCGTCAGCGCGCGCAAGGTGGATTGGGTGTCGTGGGGCATCGCCGTGTTCGCCGGCCTGACCATGGTGTCGAACGTGCCGTTCTACAGCTTCAAGGACATCAACTTCAAGAAGTCGGTGCCGTTCATCGCGGTGTTCCTGATCGCGCTGGTGCTGGCGCTGCTGGCGATCGATCCGCCCAAGGTGCTGTGGCCGATCTTCGTGCTGTATGGGCTGTCGGGCTATGCCGTGTATGTCTGGCGCAAGGCGAAGGGCAAGCCGGTCAGCATCATTCCGCTCGACGACGAGCCGGACGACGTGCGTCGCTGATGCCGGTGCGTAGCCGTTTGCGGTCGACAAAGACACCCGGCGTCGCCGCGGTGGCGCTGGCCGTCCTGGTCGTGGGCGGCGCCCTGAGCGCCTGTTCGCCGCTCACCCTGGTCAACGCGGTGTCACCGGGTGGAACGGCGCGTTCGGTCGCGACGGCCGCGTTCGGTCCCGACCCGCGCCACGTGCTGTCCATCTACCGGCCCGCGTCGGGCGCACGCAACGCGCCGGTGATCGTCTTCTTCTACGGCGGCAATTGGGTCAGTGGGGAGCGCGATGATTATGCGTTCGTCGGCCGTTCGCTGGCCAAGCGCGGCTTCGTGGTGGTGATTCCCGACTATCGCCTGTATCCGCAGGCAAGCTATCCGGGCTTCCTGCATGATGGCGCGCGCGCCGTCGTCTGGACCGAACGCCGGATCGCGGCCTATGGCGGCGATCCGAAACGCCTGTTCGTCATGGGGCATAGCGCGGGCGCCTACAACGCGGCGATGCTGGCGCTCGATCCACGCTGGCTGCGCGAACAGGGTAGTACCCCCGGCATCCTGCGCGGCTGGATCGGCATGGCGGGCCCGTATAATTTCTTGCCCGTCGAGAATGAGACCACCCGTCCGGTGTTCCACTATCCCGATACGCCGCGCGACTCGCAGCCGGTCGAGCACGTCAGGGTCGCGGCGCCCCCGGCGCTGCTGATCGCCGCTCGCAACGACACGACGGTGAACCCGGAGCGCAATACCGGCGTGCTTGCGACCGGCATGCGCAGCGCCGGCGTTCCCGTGCGCGAGGAATACTACGATAACGTCAACCACGCCACCCTGGTCGCCACGCTCTCGTCCACGCTGCGCCGCCTGGCGCCGAGCCTGGACGCGATCGAGGATTTCGTGCGCAGCGACGGCGGTCGCCGCACCGCTCCGGCAAGGTAACGCTTAGAAACCGAAGCGGTCGCGCGGTTCGTACATCGGGTCGGGCGCATTCATCATCTGGCGCACGATGCCTTGCCGGTCGAAGTGGACGTGCATGAGCGAATTCCAGACGCCGGCTTCCTTGTAGCGATAAGACCAGACTTCATAATCCTTCATGGCGACCTGCGATCGCTCGGCGGGACGGCCGATGGTGCGTAGCACCTGGTCCTTGGTCGCGCCATCAATTTTAATCGTGGCAAATTTCTCGCCCGTAAGCACCTGCTCGTATGAGTGCAGGCGGCCATCCGGGCCGAGGCGCGCCATCCAGGTAAATTGCCCCATCGGGCCGGTGGCATACTCGAGAATGCGAGACGCGCCGTCGGCATACACCGCGGTTGGCGTCCCCAGCTTGGCCTGGACCACATCCTGCGTGTCGCCGGGGTTCGGCGGCGTGCGCATGGCGCAGGCCGTCAGCAGCATGGCGGCAATGGGTAGCGTTAATTTGATCATCGTGTTCATCTCGTCGCGGCGTTCACGGCAAGGCGCTGCACCCGTCCGGTCGGCCGCACTGGGTCTGGCGCCGGGGGCGGGCGCCTTATTGTTACCAGATGCCGCGATCCTGCGGGTTATACATGGGATCCGACGCATTCATCATCTGGCGCACCACGCCTTGCCCGTCGAAGTGGACGTGCATCAATGAGTTCCACACGCCGCCTTCCTTGTAGCGATACGACCATACCTCATAGTCGCGCATGGCGACGCGCGAGACCTCAGCCGGATGGCCGAAGGTGCGCAGCACGTCGTCCTTGGTCGCCTGGTCAATCTTAACGGTGGCAAACTTCTCGCTTGTCAGTACCTGCTCGTACGAGGTCAGGCGGCCATCCGGGCCCAGGTGCGCCATCCAGGTATACTGGCCCATCGGGCCGGTGGCGTATTCGAGGGTGCGCGCCGCGCCGTCGGTGTACACCGCGGTGGGCGTGCCCATCTTGGCCTCTACCACGTCCAGCGGGTCGCCGGGATCCGGCGCCGTGCGCAGCGCGCAACCGGCCACCAGCAGGGCGGTGGCCAGTGTTGTAAGTTTGTTCATCTTGTTCATGGTTGATCACCTGGGTCGAGCGCGCCAGCGGGGTGGCGGCCTGTCCAATCGCGCAAGAAGGATAGCAAACACTGGTTCGAGCCGGCGTTTTGCACTATACTGGCGGGTCTGTCCAATCCGGACAGCTATTTGATAAATCACGGTGCCTGGGGTTCCGACTCTTGCACCGCATGTGAAAGGTAACATCATGTCGGTTGAAAACATCAACAAAGCCGCAATCATCGCGGACAACGCACGTGGCCAGAACGATACCGGTTCGCCGGAAGTCCAGGTCGCACTGCTGACCGCACGCATCAACGAACTGAACGGCCACTTCAAGGCGCACCAGAAGGATCACCACTCGCGTCGTGGCCTGATCATGATGGTCAACCGCCGCAAGAGCCTGCTGTCTTACCTGAAGAACAAGGACCTGAATCGTTATCGCGACCTGATCGCCAAGCTGGGCCTGCGTAAGTAATCGCAAGTTCTTGCTTCAGACGGTTTAGTCAAACATGCCTGCGCCAGTTGTCTGACGCGGGCATGTTTCGTTTTGGCCGTCTTGTTGTTTGTTGCAAGGCCACTTCTCGGTGGCCCGTGGTGAGAGGTGAACGACAGCTCCTGAAAATCTGTCGGTAAAATGAAAGGGATTACCCAATGTTTAATAAAGTTACGAAAACCTTCCAGTACGGTCAACACACGGTCACCCTGGAGACGGGTGAAATCGCGCGCCAGGCCAGCGGCGCCGTCGTGGTGTCGGTCGAAGATACCGTCATCCTTGCCACGGTGGTGGCCAAGAAAGACGCCAAGCCGGGCCAGGATTTCTTCCCGCTGACCGTCGACTACATGGAGAAAACGTACGCTGCGGGTAAGATCCCTGGCGGTTTCTTCAAGCGTGAAGGCCGTCCTTCCGAAAAAGAAACGCTGACCTCGCGCCTGATCGACCGTCCGATCCGCCCGCTGTTCCCGGAAGGCTACCTGAACGAAGTCCAGGTGATCATCCACGTGCTGTCGGTCAATCCTGAAATCGATCCGGACATCCCGGCGATGATCGGCGCCTCGGCCGCCCTGTGCATCGCCGGCATCCCGTTCGCCGGTCCGATCGGCGCCGCGCGCGTCGGCTACGCGAACGGCCAGTACATCCTGAACCCGACCACCACCGAGCTGAAGACCTCGCAGATGGACCTGGTCGTGGCCGGCACCGAATCCGCCGTCCTGATGGTGGAATCGGAAGCCAAGCAACTGTCCGAAGAAGTCATGCTCGGCGCGGTCGTGTTCGGCCACGAGCAGATGAAGGCCGTGATCGACGCGATCCACGACCTGGTCGCCGAAGGCGGCAAGCCGGAAGTCGAATGGGCGCCGGCGCCAAAGAATGAAGCGCTGATCGCCCGCGTTGCCGAACTGGCCGGAGCCAAGGTCCGCGACGCCTACCAGACCCGCGAAAAATCGGCCCGCCAGCAGAAGCTCAAGTCGCTGTCGTCGGAAGTGATGGCCGAGCTGTCGGCACAAGGCATCGCGGCTGACGCTGGCGAAGTCGGCAATATCCTGTTCGACATGGAAGCCAAGGTCGTGCGTTCGCAGATCCTGGACGGCGAGCCACGCATCGACGGCCGCGACACCCGCACCGTGCGTCCGATCGCGATCCGCTCGAGCGTCCTGCCGCGCACCCACGGCTCGGCCCTGTTCACCCGCGGCGAAACCCAGGCACTGGTGGTCGCCACCCTCGGCACCGCGCGCGACAGCCAGAAGATCGACGCGCTGATGGGCGAGTACACCGACGACTTCATGATGCACTACAACATGCCTCCGTTCGCCACCGGCGAAACCGGTCGCGTGGGCACCCCGAAGCGCCGCGAAGTCGGCCACGGCCGTCTGGCCAAGCGCGCGCTGGTCGCCGCACTGCCCAACCCGGAAGACTTCAGCTACTCGGTGCGCCTGGTCTCGGAAATCACCGAGTCGAACGGTTCGTCGTCGATGGCCTCGGTCTGCGGCGGCTGCCTGGCGCTGATGGACGCCGGCGTGCCGATGAAGGCGCACGTGGCCGGCATCGCCATGGGCCTGATCAAGGAAGGCGGCAAGTTCGCGGTCCTGACCGACATCCTGGGTGACGAAGACCACCTGGGCGACATGGACTTCAAGGTGGCCGGCACCCCGGCGGGCATCACCGCGCTGCAGATGGACATCAAGATCCAGGGCATCACCAAGGAGATCATGCAGGTGGCGCTGGCGCAAGCCAAGGAAGCCCGCCACCACATCCTGGGCGAGATGCAGAAGGCCATGCCGTCCGTGAAGACCGAACTGTCGGACTTCGCGCCGCGCCTGATCACCATCCGCATCAACCCGGAAAAGATCCGTGACGTGATCGGCAAGGGCGGCGCCGTCATCCGCGCGCTGACCGAAGAAACCGGCACCCAGATCGACATCACCGACGAAGGCATCGTGACCATCGCCTCGGTCGACGCCGCCGCCGGCCAGGAAGCCAAGCGCCGCATCGAAGAGCTGACCGCATCGGTCGAAGTGGGCAAGACCTACGACGGCACCGTGCTGAAACTCCTGGACTTCGGCGCGATCGTGCAAGTCATGCCGGGCAAGGATGGCCTGCTGCACATCTCGCAGATCG
Organism: Massilia sp. UYP11; assembly: GCF_050434805.1. Classification (NCBI taxonomy): domain Bacteria; kingdom Pseudomonadati; phylum Pseudomonadota; class Betaproteobacteria; order Burkholderiales; family Oxalobacteraceae; genus Massilia; species Massilia sp. UYP11. The sequence continues at coordinate 268,765 of NZ_JBNDJE010000003.1, read as the reverse complement.
CCAACGAGCGCGTCAACGCCGTCGCCGACTACCTGAAGGAAGGCCAGCAAGTGCGCGTCAAGGTTCTCGAGACCGACGAGCGCGGTCGCCTGAAGCTGTCGATGAAGGCGGCCGATCCGGTCGAAGTCGCGGCGCAGTAAACGCGGCGCAGCAATAGCGCTGCAAGCAAGTGAGCGGTTCGCCGCTCGATGAAAAAACCGCCAGAGCGTGAGCCTGGCGGTTTTTTCCGTTCGGCGCTCCCGGATTTCGCTCGCTGATCGTTTGCGGCAGATTCCTGCAATGTATGTTTTCGCACGGAACGGTTCGATTCGCGGTTTTATGCTGGGTCCGTGGTTTGGATACATACAAGCCACGGGACCGCAGACAGCGGCGTCGCGGCAGTAAAGGCGCCGCTGTCAGAAGGATGATAGCAAGACCAGTCACGTCCTGCGGCCGGATGCGACCGGGCATGGGTACCACACGAATCATGACGACCCCTACGCAGACGTCGAACGATGGAATCACTGGCGACATTCCAGGGTCGATAAAAAAGCGACGCAGCGGCGCGACCTTGTCGATGGCTGCATGGAAGCAGTTTGTCAGCGTTGCCAAACCTTACTGGCTGGGCGCCGAGAAGGGCCGGGCGTGGCTGCTGCTCACGCTCCTGATCGTGCTGATGCTGGTCGAGACCAAGCTCGCGGTCATGCTCAATGACCAGGCCGGGGAAATGACCTCGGCGCTGGCCGGCCAGGACAGCGCGCGGTTCTGGACCTCGGTGCAGGCCTGCCTGGTCATCCTGGCGTTCGCCGTGCCGATCTATGCCTTCTACTACTACATGCGCGACCTGTTCGCGAACCAGTGGCGGCGCTGGCTCACCCGGCGCTTCCTCGACGGCTACCTGAACGGCCGCAAATACTACGAGCTCGGATCGAATCGCGAGATCGACAACCCGGACCAGCGCATCAGCGAGGATGTGAACACGTTTACCGGACGCTCCATCCACTTCATGCTGGTGTTCCTGGGCTCGCTGATGCAGCTGGTCGCCTTCAGCGCCGTGCTGTGGTCGATTTCGCAGGTGCTGGTGGGCGTGCTGGTCGCCTACGCATTGGTGGGTACGGTGGTGGCGCTGTACGTGTTCGGCAACCCGCTGATCCACCTGAATTTCTGGCAGCTGCGGCGCGAAGCCGATTTCCGGTTCAGCCTGATACGCGTGCGCGAAAACGCCGAATCGATCGCCTTCTATGGCGGCGAGGCGCAGGAGCGCGCACGCATCGACAACAAGTTCAACAAGGTCATCCATAACTTCTCGCGCCTGATCAAGAAGCAGCGTGCGCTCAACCTGTTCCAGCGCACCTTCAGCCAGCTGACCCTGGTGCTGCCGTTCGCCATCCTTGCCGACGCGGTGCTGTCGGGCCAGCTGGAGGTGGGACGCGCGGTCCAGGCCGCCGGCGCCTTCACCGCGGTTCTGGCGGCGGTCGGCGTCATCGTCGACAACTTCGAGAGCCTGAGCCGCTTCGTCGCCGGCATCGGGCGCCTGCAGACACTGTCGAACCAGGTGCTGGCCGACCCGTCGTCCGCGGGCGAGCCCGCATGTGATCCAGCGTCGCGCGTGCAACGCAGGCCGTGCTCGCATCTCAGGATCGAGTCGCTGACGCTGTGCCCGCCGCAGTCGGAACGAGTCTTGATCAAGGACCTGACGCTGGCCCTGCAACCGGGCGACGCCCTGCTGATCACGGGCGACAGCGGCTGCGGGAAAAGTTCTCTGCTGCGCGCGATCGCCGGCCTGTGGCACAAGGGCAGCGGCGTGATACACCATCCTCCGCGCGGGGAATGCTTCTTTTTGCCGCAGCAGCCCTATATGCAGCCGGGCAGCCTGCGCAGCCAGCTCATCTATCCCAGCGACCGTACCGATCTGAGCGACGAGCAGCTGCTCGCCATCCTCGACCAGGTGCATCTGCCTTACCTGGCCGGCCGCGTCGGCGGGCTCGACGCCGTGCTGGATTGGGAAAAACTGCTGTCGATCGGCGAGCAGCAGCGGCTGGCGTTCGGGCGCGTGCTGGTGCATGCGCCGCGCATCGTCATCCTCGACGAAGCCACCAGCGCCCTCGACAGCGCCAATGAGTCGTCGTTGTACAAGCGCCTGCGCGACAAGGGCGTGACGCTGGTGAGCATCGCCCACCGCGCCGGCGTGCTGCGCCACCATACCCATGTGTTGTGGTTGACGGGCGACGGCGGGTGGGAACTGCATGACGCCAGCGATTACCGGTTCGATGCGATGGCGCCGCGGCCCGGCGGCGGCGTGGACCTGCAGGCAGGATCGCGGCCGCGCGAGGCGGCGTTGGCAGGCTAGCGTCGGCCGCGCGCCTCGTTCCGGTGTCGCAGGTTGTCAAATCCGCACCGCAGGCAATCTGCTTTTGCGCAAGCCGCCCTTGCTGGAGGACTGGTGCCAGCCATCGCCTCGTGCCGGCGGCGCCGCGCGCCTTCATCAAGGTGCTGCAAAAGGTGTACGCTGCGGCGCGAGTTCCGGATCGAATTCCTTACGCGTCGTACGGGAATCGCAGCGAACGCCACGAATGTGCTTGACCCTGTAGCGGCTACAGAGTATTTAATAGCTGTAGCAAAAAATTGGCCGACCGGCCCTGCGCTACCCGACCACCCTGACGCGATGCGACGCCTGATCCTGATCTTCCTGCTGCTCATGATGCCGCTCCAGGCCGCCTGGGCCGCCGGCGCGCCGTATTGCAGTCATGACGAACAGACCATGCATCCGGGTCACCACGTCCACAAGCATCCGCCTTCAAGCAGCCAGGACCAGGACGATGGCGCTCCCGACGCGCATTGCGACGACTGCGACGCCTGCCACCACCTGTCGGCCAGCGCCGTCCTGTCCGCGCAACCGAATCTCCCATTGCCCAAGGGCGCCCCGCATCTGCGCGGCGAATTGCGGCGCTATGCCTCCCACGTCGCCGACCTGATCCCGCCGCCAGACCGGCTGCTGCGCAGCTAAGGCGGCGGGGACCCGCATCACGCCGCAAGCGCGGCGCATCGCATGCCCCGCCGGACATCCACCCGTTCGGAGCATCTTCATGAAACATCGTTTGACACCGCCGCTGGCGGCGTTCGCGCTCGCCTGCGCGTGCGGGTTTGCCAGCGCCTCGGCCGCGGCATGGGCGCAACCGTCGGCGCCATTGACCCTGGAAGCGGCCATCGACCTGGCGCTGCGCGCCAATCCCACCCTGCGCGCGGCCGGCAGCGAAGTGGCGGCGCAACAGGGGGCGCTGACCCAGGCCGGGGCGCGGCCCAATCCCGAGCTCGAGCTGCTGCGCGAAGGCGCGGGCGGCGAGGGGGGCCGCGACGGCACCACCACCGCCACCCTGAACATTCCCATCGAACTGGGCGGCAAGCGCGCCGCACGGGTCGAGGCGGCGCGCCAGGAAGGCAGGCTCGCCGCCATCGCGCTGGATGCGGAACGCGCCAGGGTGCGCGCCGATGCCGCCGCCGCCTTCCACGACGTCGTCGCGGCGCAGGTGCGTGAACGCATGGCCCGCGAACTGGTGGCGCTCGCCGGCCGCGCGCTGGCCGCCGCCGACAAGCGGGTCGAGGCCGGGTCCCTGCCTCCGGTCGAAGCGACCCGCGCCCGCGTGGCCCAGGGCGGCGCCCGGATCGAGGCGCTGCAGGCGGGGCGCGAGCTGGAAGGCGCGCGCATCCGCCTGGCCGCCCTGTGGGCCGGCGACGCGCGCCGGCTGAGCATCAATGCGGCGCAGGCCGCGGCGCTGCCCCCGGCGCCGCCGCTGGACCAGCTCCTGGCGCAACTCGACGAAGCGCCGGCGATGCGCCATGCGCGCACCCAGGTGGACCAGCGCGAGGCGCTGGCCCGGCTCGAGCGCGCGCGCCGTACGCCCGACGTCAACCTGATCGTCGGCGCCCAGCGCGAAGGGCCGGACGCCCGCAACCGTGCGGTGGTGGGCCTGTCGGTGCCGCTGCCGCTGTTTAACCGCAACGACGGCGCCGTGCTCGATGCGCTGCGCCGGGTCGACAAGGCGCGCGACCAGCAGGACGCCGAACGCGCCCGCCTGCGCGCCGAACTGGCCCAGGCGCACGCGCGGCTCACGGCGGCGCTGGCGGAATGCGCGCTGATCTCGACCGAGATATTGCCCGGCGCCGAAGACGCGCAGCGGGCGGCCAGCCGCGGCTTCGAGCTGGGCAAGTTCGCACTGATCGACGTGCTCGACGCCCAGCGCATGCTGGCCCAGTCGAGGAACCAATACCTGAACGCCGTGCTCGACGCTCATCGCGCGGCGGCCGATATCGTACGGCTGCTGGGACACGCAGCCGTCCAGGAGAATCCATGAACAAGCAGCAAAGCAAGGTCATCGCCATCATGCTGGCGGTCGCCGTCTTCCTCGCCGCCATCGTGCTGGTGCGCGACCGCGCCCCGGGCGGTGCGGAAGGACACGCTCATCGCGCGCAAGGGGAGCAACGGGAGCATGCGGACGAGCACGGCGAAAAGGAGCACGCGCAGGACGGCGTGATCCGCTTCACCGACCGCCAGGTCGGCGTGGCCGGCATCACGGTCGCCACCGCCGGCCCGGTCCACCTGGACACCTTCATCCGCATGCCGGGCCAGATCGCGCTCAATGAAGACCGCACCGCCCACGTGACGCCGCGCGCCGCCGGGGCGGTCAGTGAAGTCAATGCCACCCTTGGCGAAAAGGTGCGCAAGGACCAGGTCCTGGCCAGCGTCGCGAGCGCCGAAGTCGCGGCCCAGCGCGGCGCGCTGGCGGCGGCCGAACGCCGGCTGGACTACGCGCGCACGGTGCATGCGGCCGAGAAGACGCTGTGGGAAGAGCAGATCTCGGCGCGCCAGGACTTGCTGCGCGCCGAACACGGGTTGAACGAGGCGCAGATCGCCGTCCAGAGCGCACGCCAGCAGTTGCAGGCGCTCGGCGCACGCGATGCCGGTTCGTCCAATCTGCTGCGCATCCGGGCGCCGTTCGACGGCGTCATCGTCGAAAAGCACATCACGATGGGCGAAGTCGTCGGCGCCGGGACCCGCGTGTTCACCCTGACCGACCTGTCGACCGTGTGGGCCGACGTGGTGGTGCCGGCGCGCGACCTGGACATCGTCCGGGTCGGCACCGATGCCGTCATTCGCTCGATCGCCTCGAACACGACGGCGCCGGGCAAGGTGTCCTACGTCAGCTCGCTGGTGGGCGAGGAATCGCGCTCGGCCAAGGCGAGGGTGGTGCTCGACAATCCGGGCGCGGCCTGGCGCCCGGGGCTGGCGGTGAACATCGACATCGTCACCGGTTCGAGCGACGTGCCGGTGGCGGTGGCGGTCGAGGCGATCCAGACGGCCCACGGGCGGCAAGTCGTCTACAAGCGGGTCAAGGAAGGTTTTGTCGCGCAGCCGGTCGCCACCGGCCGCTCCGACGGGCGCTTCGTCGAGATCACGGCTGGCCTGCGCGCGGGCGAAGCCTATGCCGGCGCCGGCAGCTTCGCGGTCAAGGCGGAGCAGGGCAAGGGGCAGGGCAGCCATGAACATTGAGACCTCGACCAAACCGTTGACCACATCGTCGTCCAAACCGTCGACCCTGTTCGACCGCCTGATCGCCACCGCCATCGCGCGCCGCTGGCTGGTGATGCTGGCCGTGCTGGCGATGGCCGCCGTCGGCGTCTACAACTATGGCCGCCTGCCGATCGACGCGGTGCCGGACGTGACCAACGTCCAGGTGCAGATCAACACCGCGGCGCCGGGCTATTCTCCGCTTGAAATCGAGCAGCGCATCACCTATCCGGTCGAGGCGGTGCTGTCGGGCCTGCCGCACCTGGAGCAGTTCCGCTCTCTGTCGCGCTACGGCCTGTCGCAGGTGACGGTGGTGTTCGAGGAAGGCACCGACATCCACTTCGCGCGCCAGCTGGTCAGCCAGCGCCTGCAGGACGCGCGCGCGGCGCTGCCCGCCGGCGTGATCCCGACCCTGGGCCCGATCGCCACCGGCCTGTCCGAGGTCTACCAGTGGACGGTGGAGACGGAACCGGGCGCGAAGAAGCTTGACGGCACGCCCTACACGCCGACCGACCTGCGCGAAATCCAGGACTGGATCATCAAGCCGCAGCTGCGCACCGTGCCGGGCGTCACCGAGATCAACTCGATCGGCGGCTTCGACAAGGAATATCTGGTGGCCCCGAACACGGCCACGCTGTCGTCGTATGGCCTGCAATTGCTCGATGTCGTCCTTGCGCTGGAGCGCAACAACAGCAACGTCGGCGCCGGCTACATCGAACGCGCAGGCGAGCAGTACCTGGTGCGCGCGCCGGGCCAGGCCGCGTCGATCGACGACATCGGCAATATCGTCGTCTCCAGCATTCGCGGCATCCCGGTGCGCGTGCGCGACGTGGCCGAGGTGACGATCGGGCAGGAGTTGCGCACCGGCGCCGCCACCGAGAACGGGGTCGAGGTGGTGCTCGGCACCGTGGTGATGCTGATTGGCGAGAACAGCCGCGCGGTGTCGAAAGCGGTCGACGCGCGCATGCTGGAGATCAACCGCAGCCTGCCACGGGGCGTCAAGGCCGTCACGGTCTACGACCGCACCGTGCTGGTCGAGCGAGCCATCGCCACGGTGCGCAAGAACCTGATCGAAGGCGCGATCCTGGTGGTGGCGGTGCTGTTCTTCTTCCTCGGGAATTTGCGCGCGGCGCTGCTCACCGCCATGGTGATCCCCTTGTCGATGCTGTTCACCTTCAGCGGCATGGTGGCAAACCATGTCAGCGCCAACCTGCTCAGCCTGGGAGCGCTGGACTTCGGCATCATCGTCGACGGCGCCGTGGTGATCGTCGAGAATTGCGTGCGGCGCCTGGCCGCCGCCCAGCATCGGCTGGGGCGGATCCTCACGCGCGAGGAGCGCTTTGCAGAGGTGTTCGAGGCCGCGCGCGAGGCGCGCCGGCCGCTCGTCTACGGCCAGCTGATCATCATGATCGTCTACCTGCCGATCTTCGCCCTGACCGGCATCGAGGGCAAGATGTTCCACCCGATGGCCTTCACCGTCGTGTTCGCGCTGCTGGGCGCGATGATCCTGTCGGTGACCTTCGTGCCGGCCGCTGTGGCGCTGTTCATCGGCCGCTCGGTCGAGGAAAAGGAAAGCCGGGTGATGGGCGCGGCGCGGCGCTGGTACGCGCCGGCGCTCGACTACGCGCTGGCCAACCGCGCCGTGATGCTGGTGCTCGCGGCGCTGGTGATCGCGCTCGCCGCCCTGATGGCCACGCGCCTGGGCGTCGAGTTCGCGCCGAATCTCGACGAGGGCGACATGGCGGTGCTGACGATGCGCGTGCCCGGCACGAGCCTGTCGCAGTCGGTCAAGATGCAGCAGCAGATCGAGACCACCTTGATGCGCGAGTTCCCCGAGATCGCGCGCGTGTTCGCCCGCATCGGCACGGCCGAGATCGCGTCCGACCCGATGCCGCCCAGCGTGGCCGACAGCTACATCATCTTCAAGCCCCAGAAGGAGTGGCCGCGCAGTGATTCCGGCCGCCGCCGTTCGCGCGCCGAGGTGGAAAGCGCGATTCGCGCCACGCTCGAGGGCCTGCCCGGCAACCAGTATGAATTCAGCCAGCCGATCCAGCTGCGCGTGAACGAACTGATCTCGGGCGTGCGCAGCGACGTCGCCGTGAAGCTGTTCGGCGACGACCTGGACGTGCTTGGCGCCACCGCCAGCGAGATCGCCGCCGTCGTGCGGCGGGTGCCGGGCGCCAGCGAAGTGCAGGTGGAGCAGACCAGCGGCCTGCCCATGCTGCAGATCCGGGTCGACCGCGAGCGTGCCGCGCGCATGGGGCTGAACATCGGCGACGTGCAGGAAATGATCGCCACCGCCACCGCCGGCCGCGCCGCCGGCACCCTGTTCGAGGGCGACCGCCGCTTCGATATCGTGGTGCGCCTGCCGGACCCGGTGCGCGGCGACATCGACGCGCTGCGCCGGCTGCCGGTGGCGCTGCCGGGCGGCGGGGAGGGCACGCGCAGCTTCATCGCCCTGGGCGAGATCGCCAGCTTCGAGGTGGCGCCCGGCCCCAACCAGCTCAGTCGCGAGCAGGGCAAGCGCCGGGTGGTGGTCAGCGCCAACGTGCGCGGGCGCGACATCGGTTCCTTCGTCGCCGAGGCGCGCGCGCGCATCGACGAGGAGGTGCGCATCGCGCCCGGCTACTGGATCGCCTGGGGCGGCCAGTTCGAGCACCTGGCCAGGGCGGCCGAGCGCCTGCGCCTGATCGTGCCGGCCTCGCTGCTGCTGGTCTTCGTCCTGCTCTACCTGGTCTTCGACAACGTGCGCGACGGCTTGCTGGTGTTCACCGGGATCCCGTTCGCCCTGGCCGGCGGCGTGGCCGCCCTGTGGCTGCGCGGCATTCCGCTGTCGATGTCGGCGGCGGTCGGCTTCATCGCCCTGTCCGGTGTGGCGGTGCTCAATGGCCTGGTCCTGATTTCGTTCATCCGCAGCCTGCGCCAGGATGGCATGGCGCTGTCGGACGCGGTGCGCCAGGGCGCGCTGGCGCGCCTGCGGCCGGTCTTGATGACGGCGCTGGTCGCCTCGCTCGGCTTCGTGCCGATGGCGCTGGCGGTCGGCACCGGGGCCGAAGTCCAGCGGCCGCTGGCCACGGTGGTGATCGGCGGGGTGTTGTCGTCGACCTTCCTGACGCTGCTTTTGTTGCCGGTTTTGTATGAATGGACGCATCGGGATCGACCCGCGCGCGCCTCCCGGCCGTCTTTACGTGCGCTTTTTTCGATGAGACAGTGAAAATATCCAACAGACAACCGTGCGCCACATATTGCCCTATATGAAAATGGTATAGTTGGATGTTTAACAGAAATCTGACCGCGCCGGCGACAGCTTGCCGCCCGGCGCGGCGCCAATAACCATTCAAGGGATAAGCCAGATGAGCATGAAGGATTACGCGGATCGTATCAGCCAGACAATCCTGGACCAGGAGGCCGCCATCGCCGCCGAATGGCTCGCCCAGCTCGAGGCGCTGAACCTGCGCAGCAACGCCGCGGCGCGTGAACAACTGCGCTCGCACTGCAACCAGTTCCTGAAAGCCTTCGGCGCCGCCACCCGGGCCGGTGAACTCGACAACGTCGAGCACCGTTCGTGGGATGAAGTGCGCGACCTGCTGGGTGAAATCTCGTCGAGCCGCGCCAGGTCGGGCTCGACCCCGAGCGAGACCGCCACCTTCGTGTTCTCGCTCAAGCAGCCGCTGTTCGCGCGGCTGCGCGACAGCTTTGCCGGCGACGCCGAAGGCCTCGCCGTGGCGTCGTGGACCATCACGACCCTGCTCGACAAGATGGGCCTGTACACCATCGAGGTGTTCCAGAAGACCAAGGACCAGATCATCGTGCGCCAGCAGCAGGAACTGCTCGAGCTGTCCACGCCGGTGGTCAAGCTGTGGAACGGCATCCTGGCGCTGCCGCTGATCGGCACCCTGGACTCGGCGCGCACCCAGGTGGTGATGGAGAACATCCTGCAGAAGATCGTCGACACCGGCGCCATGATCGCCATCATCGACATCACCGGCGTGCCGACCGTCGACACCCTGGTGGCGCAGCACCTGATGAAGACCATCGCGGCCGCGCGCCTGATGGGCGCCGACTGCATCATCAGCGGCATCCGGCCACAGATCGCGCAGACCATCGTGCACCTGGGGGTGAACCTGGAAGACGTGATCACCAAGGCCACCCTGGCCGACGCCTTCCTGGTCGCGCTCGAGCGCACCGGCGCCTCGATCACCATCAAGCAGGCCTGAGGCGAGGCATATGGAACGCATCCCGATCCTGCGCATGGGCGACCTGCTCCTGGTGACGATCCAGGTCGACATGCATGACCGTCTCGCCATGCAGCTGCAGGACGACCTGACCGAGCGCATCGTGAGCGACGGCGCCAAGGGCGTCCTGATCGACATCTCGGCGCTCGACCTGGTGGACTCCTTCATCGGCCGCATGATCAGCAATACCGCCGCCATGGCGCGCGTGCTCGACGCCCGCACCGTGGTGGTGGGCATGCAGCCGGCGGTGGCGATCACCCTGGTCGAGCTGGGCCTGACCCTGCATGGCGTGAAGACCGCGCTGAACGTCGAGAAGGGCATGGCCCTGCTCGGAAAGAGTTACAGATAATGGTCGACGCGCTTACCGATGCCGTCCTGTTCGAGACGCATCTGCTCGACCATCACCGCCAGCACCGCAGCGGCCGGGTGACGCTGCCGCTACGTTCGGACGAGGACGTCGTGGGCCTGCGCAAGCAGGTGCGCGAGCGCGCCGTGGCGCTCGCGCTGTCGCTGGTCGACCAGACCAAGCTGGTGACGGCCGCCAGCGAACTGGCGCGCAACACGATCAAGTACGGCGGCGGCGGCGAAGTCCATCTCGACGCGCTCGACGACGGCCTGCGCAAGGGCATTGGCCTGCTGTTCGTCGATGCCGGGCAAGGCATTCCCGATATCGACAGCGCCCTGCGCGATGGTTTCACCACCGGCGGCGGGCTGGGCCTGGGCCTGGGCGGCTCCAAGCGCCTGGTCGACGAGTTCGACATCGACAGCCGTGCAAAGGAGGGCACCGCGGTGCTGATCATCAAATGGAAGCGCTGATCAGTTCACAGTCTGCGCAGTACGTGTTCGCCGTTTCCCATGCCAGCGACGTCGCCGCCGTGCGCCGCGCCGGCCAGAAACTGGCCGAGTCGCTGGGCTTTACCGAGACCCGCGCCGGCCAGCTGGCCCTGATCATCACCGAGGCGGCCACCAATATCCTCAAGCACGCCGGCGAAGGCCAGATCCACATCGTCCCGGCGCAGTCCCCTGGCGGCATCGGCGTCGACGTGCTGGCGCTCGACCGGGGCCCGGGCATCGCCGACCTGGCCGGCAGCCTGGTCGACGGCGTGTCGACCGCCGGCACCGCCGGCACCGGACTGGGCGCGCTGCGCCGCCTGTCGGACGAGTTCGACGTGTATTCGACCGCAGGCGACGGGGCCGCCTTCTTCATGCGCCTGTGGCGCGACGTGCCGGGGCCCGGTCCGTGCGGGGTCGAGGTGGGCGCCCTGTGGAGTCCGATCAATGGCGAGGAAGTCTGCGGCGACGGCTGGGCGGTCGCCTGCGCCGGCGGCGGCGCGACCGTGCTCGCGGCCGACGGCCTGGGCCACGGCCCGGAGGCGGCGCGCGCGGCGAACGCGGCGATCCGGGCGCTGGAGGAGCGCGGTCCGGTCGCGGCGGGCGAGATGGTGCATGCGGCGCACGAGGCCTTGCGCCCCACGCGCGGAGCGGCGCTGGCGGTCGCGCGCATCGATTTCGCGGTCGACGAGCTGCGCTTCGCCGGCGTCGGCAATATCGGCGCGGTCGCGATCGACGGGACGCGCCGCGCGCTGGTGTCGCACAACGGCATCGTGGGCCACAACATGCGCAAGGTGCAGGAGTTCACGGTGCCGTTCGGCCCCGGCGCGCTGTGCATCCTGCATTCGGACGGCATCGAGACCCGCTGGGACCTGGACAAGTACCCGGGCCTGCAGGGCCGCAGCCCGGCCCTGGTCGCGGCGGTCCTGATGCGCGACCACATCCGTGGCCGCGACGACGCCATGGTGCTGGTGGTGCGCCGCCTGGCGGGGGCGGCATGAGCACCGCCCGGCGCATCCTGAGCATCGGCCTGGACAGCGACCAGGACGTGGTGCTGGTGCGCCAGCGCGCGCGCCAGATCTCGGCGCTGCTGGGCTTTTCGCAGCAGGACCAGGTGCGCATCGGCACCGCCGTGTCGGAAGTGGCGCGCGGCGCATGCCACCAGGGCCCGGGCGGACGCGCGCTGTTCCAGCTGCGCGAGAACGAGGGCCGCCAGCACTTCGAGGTGCTGGTCAGCGGCGCCGGCGCGCGCGCCGGCGACCCCGAGACCGAATCGCTGCGCGAGCTGGCGATCGTCACCGCGCACCGCCTGGTGGACGCCTGCGAGGTCGATCCGGGCGAGGCCGGCGCCTCCACCGTCACGGTGCGCAAGGCGCTGCCGCGCCATGAGCACGTCACTTCCGCCAGGCTGGCCGAGATCGGCGCGCGCCTGGCCGACAGCCCGGTGTCGAACCCGGCGCACGAGCTGCAGCTGCAGAACCAGGAATTGCTGGCCACCCTGGCCGAGCTGCGCGAACGCCAGGACGACCTGCTGTCGCTGACGCGCGAGCTCGAAGACACCAACCGCGGCATCGTGGCGCTGTACGCCGAGATCGAGGACAAGGCCGAGCGCCTGCGCCTCGCCGACGAGATGAAGTCGCGCTTCCTGTCCAACACCAGCCACGAATTGAGGACGCCCCTGTCGTCGATCCGCGCGCTGGCCCAGCTGCTGCTGGACCGCATGGACGGCGACCTGACCGACGAGCAGGAACGGCAGGTGACGTTCATCGCCAAGGCCGCCAGCGACCTGTCGGAACTGGTCAACGACCTGCTCGACCTGGCCAAGATCGAGGCCGGGCGGGTCGAGACCCACGTCGAGCCGGTGGTGGTCGAGAACCTGTTCCGCGCGCTCAAGGGCATGCTGCGCCCGCTGGTGGACGAGGCGCGGGTGGAACTGATCTTCGAGCCGTCCGGCATCGGGAAGCCCTTTTGTTCGGACGAAGGAAAGATCTCGCAGATCCTGCGCAACTTCATCTCCAACGCCCTGAAATTCACCGAGCAGGGCTCGGTGCTGGTGTTCGCCGCGCACGACACGGAAGCCGATACCATCGCCTTCGCGGTGGCCGACACCGGGATCGGCATCAGTTCCGACAACCTGCAGCTGATCTTCGAGGAGTTCAGCCAGATCGAGCACCCCTTGCAGCGCCGCAGCAAGGGCACCGGACTCGGCCTGCCGCTGTGCCGCAAGCTGGCCGAACTGCTCGGCGGCCGGGTCGACGTATCGAGCACGGTGGGCGTGGGCTCGACGTTTACACTGACGCTGCCGCGCACGCCGACAAACACTTCGCCAAACACATGGCCGCATGCGACCATTGATCCTGCTGGAACCGCATCATGAATAGTCATCCGACCCAGATTCTCAACGTCGACGACAACGACGGTGCCCGCTACGCCAAGACCCGCATCCTGCAGAGCGCCGGCTTCGACGTCATCGAGGCCGCCAACGGCACCGATGCGCTCGAGATGGTCAGGCGCCACCTGCCGGCGCTGGTGCTGCTCGACGTCAAGCTTCCAGACATCAACGGCATCGAGGTCTGCCGCCGCATCAAGGCCGAATCGGACAGCAGCAGCGTGCTCGTGTTGCAGACCTCGGCCGCGCTGACCGGCCGCGCCGACAAGATCCGCGGCCTGGAGGGCGGCGCCGACAACTACCTGGCGGCCCCGATCGAGGCCGACGAACTGATCGCCAACGTCAATGCGCTGCTGCGCATGCGCCGCATCCAGGTCGACCTGCGCGACAGCGAAGAACGCTTTCGCCAGCTGACCGACAATATCGACGACGTGTTCTGGATGTTCTCGGTGCCGGGCCGCCGGCTGGTCTACGTCAGCCCGGCCTACACCACGGTCTGGGGCCGCGACGCCGAATCGCTCGGCCAGGAACCGGCCGGCTGGCTCGACGCCGTGCACCTCGACGACCGCGCGCGCGTGGCGCAGCGCTGGGAACGCGTGCCCCAGGAGCCGCATTACGACGAAGAGTTCCGCATCCACGGCGCCGACGGCCAGGTGCGCTGGGTGCGCGACCGCCTGTTCCCGGTGCGTGGCGCGCGTGGAGAGGTGTACCGGGTGGCGCGCGTGACCAGCGACATCACGGCGCGCAGGGAGATGGAGGCGCTGCTGCGCACCGCCGACAGCAACAAGAACCAGTTCCTGGCCACGCTGGCGCACGAGTTGCGCAATCCCCTGAGCCCGATCCGCAACGCGGCGGCCCTGCTGGGCGCCAGCGGGGAGGGCGCGGCCGAGCGCCAGGCGCGCGCGCGCGAGGTGATCACGCGCCAGGTCGACCACCTGGCCCACCTGGTGGACGACTTGCTGGACGTGGCGCGCATCTCCGAAGGCAAGATCGTGCTGCGCAACGAAGAAGTCGACCTGAAGGGCGTGATCGCGCAGGCGATCGAGACCGCGGCGCCGCTGATCGCCGCCTGCGCGCACCGCCTGGACGTGCGCCAGCCGCTGGAAGACCTGTGGGTGACGGGCGACCCGGTGCGCCTGGCCCAGTCGGTCGGCAACCTGCTGCACAACGCGGCCAAGTTCACGCCGGCCGGCGGCGCGATCACGCTGGGAGTGGAAGTGAGCGGCGAGCTTGCGCATGACGGCGGCCAGCGGCGCGTGCGCATCTCGGTGCGCGACAACGGGATCGGCATCGATGCCGACAATCTGCCGCACATCTTCGGCATGTTCGCCCAGGCCGCGGTGCCGCCGGACCGCGCGCCGGAAGGGCTGGGCATCGGCCTGTCGCTGGTGTCGCACCTGGCCGAGCTGCATGGCGGCCGGCTGGAAGCGGCCAGCTCCGGCATCGGCCAGGGCAGCATCTTCACGATCGAACTGCCGCTGCTGCGCGCGGGGTCCGGCGCGCCCGCGGCCGCGCAGCAGGAAGCCGCGGACGCCAACGAATCCGGCGGCATGCGCGTGCTGCTGGTGGACGACAACGTCGACGCCATGGAGATGATGGGCTTTTTGCTGGCCGAGATGGGCTACCAGCCGGTGACCACGGCCGACGCCAGCGAGATCGAGGCGCTGGCGCTGCGCCACAAGCCGCAGGTGATCGTGCTCGACATCGGCCTGCCGGGCGTGGACGGCTACCAGGTCGCGCGCCGCATCAAGGGTAATCCAGACCTGGCGCACGTGCGCCTGGTGGCGCACACCGGCTACGGCTCGCCCGAGGACCGGCGCCGCGCGCAAGAGGCGGGTTTCGACGCGCACCTGGTCAAGCCGGCCGAGTTGTCGGACCTGGAGGCGGCGCTGCGGGGCGGATGATCCGCCACGCTCACGCCAGCAGCGCCACCGCCTTCACCTGCGCCCAGAGCGCGCACCCCGGTTCGATCGCCAACTCGCGCCGCGAGCGCTCGGTGATGCGCGCCAGCAGCGCGGTCTCCCCGATCTTCAAACGCACCAGCACCTGGCCCGGCGCCGCCGCCGGACCCACCGCATCGACGACGGCCGGCAGGATGTTGGCGATGCTGCTGCCGCGCGCTCGCTCGAGCGCCAGGCTGACGTCGCGCGCATGGATGCGGCAGCGCACGCGGCTCTTGACGCCGTCGCGCAGACCGACCAGCAGCACGCCGCCGGGAAAGGCCAGGTGCGACAGGCCGTCGGCGTCGCGCCCGGCGAGCACGGTCTCGATCATCACGCCGGCGTCGTCCTCGAAGTTCGCCGCCAGGTCGAGCCGCGCCAGCGTGTCGGCCAGCGGACCGCCGGCCAGCACGCGTCCCTGTTCCAGCACCACCAGGTAGTCGGCCAGGCGCGCCACCTCGTCGGCCGCGTGGCTGACGTAGACCACCGGCAGCGCCAGCTCGTCGTGCAGGCGCTCGAGATAGGGGAGGATTTCCTGCTTGCGCTTCATGTCGAGCGCCGCCAGCGGCTCGTCCATCAGCAGCAGGCGCGGCGCCGCGAGCAGCGTGCGCGCGATCGCGACGCGCTGGCGTTCGCCGCCCGACAGGGTGCCTGGGCGCTGCGCCAGCAGGTGCGCGATGCCGAGCAGTTCGGTCACGGGCCCGATCTCGAAGCGGCGCGCGCCCGGCGGCAGGCGCTTGAGGCCGAACTCCAGGTTGGCGCGCACGTCGAGATGGTCGAACAGGCTCGCCTCCTGGAACACGTAGCCGATGCCGCGCCGGTAGGTCGGCACGTACACGCCGCGCGCATCGTCCTGCCAGGTTTCGCCGCCCACGGCGACGACGGCGCCCGGTGCGCGCTCCAGCCCGGCGAGGATGCGCAGCAGCGTGGTCTTGCCCGACCCGGAATGGCCGAACAGGGCGCTCACGCCGTGGCCGGGCAGGTCGAGGTCGGCGTCGAGGGCGAATGCGCCGCGGTCGAGTCGTACCTTGATGCGTATGCCGCTCATCGCCGCGTCCCCCTGGCCGATTGCGGATACAGCGTGTACAGCACCAGCAGCACCACGAACGAGAACACCAGCATGCCGCCGGCCAGCCAGTGGGCCTGCGCGTATTCCATCGCTTCCACGTGGTCGTAGATCTGGGTCGAGACCACGCGCGTCTTGTCGGGGATGTTCCCGCCGATCATGAGCACCACGCCGAACTCGCCGATGGTGTGGGCGAAGCCGAGGATGGCGCCGGTCACGAAGCCGGGCCGGGCCAGCGGCACCACCACCGACCAGAACGTGTCCCATGGACTGGCGCGCAGGGTGGCCGCCACTTCCAGCGGCCGCGTGCCGACCGCCTCGAAGGCGTTCTGCAGCGGCTGCACCACGAAGGGCAGCGAATAGAAGACCGAGCCGATCACCAGGCCGCTGAAGGTGAAGGACAGCGTGCCCAGGCCCAGCGCCGTGGTCAGGCGGCCGAGCGGGCCGTCGGGGCCCATCGCCAGCAGCAGGTAAAAGCCGATCACGGTCGGCGGCAGCACCAGCGGCAGGGCCACCACCGCCCCGACCGCGTGGCGCAGCCTCGAATGCGTGCGCGCCAGCCACCAGGCCAGCGGCGTGCCCAATACCAGCAGCAGCAGGGTGACGACGGTGGCCAGCCTGAGGGTCAGCCAGATCGCGGAAAAGTCGGACGAATCGAGCATCGTCAGGCTTCGTAGCCGAAGCTGCGGATCAGCGCTTTGGCCTTGTCGGTGCGCAGGTAGTGCAGCAGCGCCCGGGCCGCCGGGTTGCGCTCGCCCTTGGCCAGCAGCGCCGCGTCCTGGCGGATCGGGGCGTGCATATTGGCCGGGACGATCCAGCCCGAACCCGCCGTGAACTTGCCGTCGCGCCAGACCTGAGCCTGGGCCACGAAGCCCAGTTCGGCGTTGCCGGTGCTGGTGAACTGCCAGGCCTGGGCGATGTTCTCGCCCTGGACGATGCGCGGCCGCACGGCCTCGACCAGGCCGAGCTTTTGCAGGGTGGCGATGGCGGCGGCGCCATACGGCGCGGTTTTCGGGTTGGCGATCGCCAGGTGGCGGTAGCTGGCGGTGTTCAGGACCTTGCCCCCGGCGTCGACGACGCCGTCCCTGGCCGACCACAGCACCAGGCGGCCGACCGCATAGGTGAAGCGGCTGCCGGCCACGACGTGACCTTCGGTTTCCAGTCTGGCCGGGGTGGCGTCGTCGGCCGCCAGCAGCACCTCGAACGGCGCCCCGTTGCGGATCTGGGCGTAGAACTTGCCGGTGGCGCCGCTGGCGAGCACGGCCTTGTGGCCGGTGTCGCGCTGGAATTGCTCGGCCAGCTTTTCCATCGGGCCGGCGAAGTTGGCGGCGACCGCGACCTGGACCTCGCCGGCATGCGCCGTCCCCATGGTGGTCAATATGGCGAGCAGGCTGGCCAGGCGTATCATCGGTTTTTCTCCGGATCGGGATGGGAACATCGTGGTAGCCTGCCGGTCGGATGGATGAGCAAGCGCTGTATACTCAAGTATATAGCGAAAAGCAGCCGGCGAGAATCGCAGGTGGGCATGGATCAGCATGGGATGAGCACGGGATGAGCACAGAAGACAAGCGCATCGCCCTCGATGGCAGGGTCTGGATGACGGTCGGCGGCGAGAACCTCGGCGGCGGCAACCGGATCGAACTGCTGGCGGCGATCGGGCGGCTCGGTTCCATCACCGGCGCCGCCAAGGCGGTCGGCCTGAGCTACAAGGCCGCCTGGGATGCGATCGACACGATGAACAATCTCGCGGGCGAGGCGCTGGTCGAGCGCGTCGCCGGCGGCAAGGGCGGCGGCGGCACGCGGCTCACGGCGCGCGGCCAGCAGCTGGTGGACAACTTCAGGACGATCGAACGGGTGCACGATGATTTTCTCGAACGACTCAACCGCCAGGCCGGCGACGTGGCCGACGATCTGGCGCTTTTCGCGAGGTTCAGGATGAGGACCAGCGCGCGCAACCAGTTCTTCGGCACCGTGACCCGGGTGACGCCGGGCGCGGTGAACGACGAAGTCGAGCTCGCGATCGCCGGCGGGCAGGCGATCGTCGCCATCGTCACGCGCGAGAGTTCGGAAAGCCTCGGACTTGCGCCGGGGCGGCAGGCCTTTGCGCTGATCAAATCGTCGTCGGTGATCGTGATGACGGATGACGATGGCGCGCGGCTGTCGGCCCGCAATCGGCTGACGGGCCAGGTCTCGCGCCTGATGCGCGGCGCGGTCAATGCCGAGGTGGTGATCGCGCTGGCGGGCGGGGGCAGCGTGGCCGCCACGATCACCAACGACAGCGTGGACGCGCTGGGACTGGCCGAAGGCGCGGCGGCGACCGCGCTGTTCAAGGCCTCGAGCGTGATCCTGGGCGTGCCGGCCTAGCCGGCCTAACCGATCGTCTGCCCGGACAGATGCTGGACCGCGACGAGCCGCGGCGGCGGATCGCAGCGGCACAGGCACAGGTCGCCATCGAGCGCATACTGGCGGCCGTCGTGGCGCGCCGGCAGCCGCGGACCGTCCAGGCCGATGGTGCCGGTCGACCCGCAGGCGGGGCAGGACACCTGGTCGCCTTCGAGCGCGACCTTCACGCCGTCGAGCGCGAGCAGCGAACTGGCTGTGGTCACCGTGCCGCCGGCGGTCGTCGATGCGCCCAGCGTGATGTAGTAGCGCGTTGCCATGGCGGCCTCCCATCGATCGCAAAACCACAGGATAGGCAGGCCGCCGCCGCCGGGCCTTGAGCGGCCATAAGCCGATTCGTCCCCTAGTCATGAAAAAGCCCCGCCAATCCGGGCGGGGCTGGGTGACGGCAAGGCGGCGCCGGCTTACTTGTCGGTCACGGTAAACGCGCCATACGGCTTGAGCTGTTCCTCGAGCTTCGATGGATCGCCGACCACCACGATCGACTGGTTCGCGGGCGCGAAATACTTGCGCGCCACGGTGCGCACCTGCTCCGGCGTGACCTTCTGGATCTTCGGCACGTATTCGCCCAAGAATTCCGGCGGCAGGCCGACCAGCCAGTTGGCGGCCAGGGTATTGGCGACCGAACGCTGCAGTTGGTTGCTGAGCAGGTAGCCGCCCGCGACGTAGCGCTTGTTCATGTCCATTTCGCTGGCCGGCACCAGCTCCGCGCCCAGGCGCTTGTATTCCTTGAAGTATTCTTCGAGCGAAGCGCCGGTGACTTCGTTGCGCACGTCGGCGCCGCCCACCATCATGCCGCCCGCGCGGCTCATGCGCGCGCCGGCCGAGGCGCCATAGGTATAGCCTTTTTCCTCGCGCAGATTGGTGTTGATGCGGCTCGAAAAACCGCCGCCCAGGATGGTGCTGGTCAGGCGCAGCGGGATCTGGTCCGCCGCGCTGGCCGCGATGCCGGGGCTGCCCAGGCGCAAGGTCGACTGCACGCTGCCGTCGCGCTTGAGCAGGATGCGCGCCGGCTTCACGCCGGTGGCGGCGGGCGGGGTGTCGGGCAGGGCCGCGCCGCTCGCCTTCCAGTCGCCGAAGGCGGCCCTGGCAAGCTTCATGGCCTCAGCCTCGGTGATGCGGCCGGTGACCACCAGCAAGGCGCGGTCGGGACGGAAGCGTTTCGCGTGCTCGGCGCGCAGCATCGCGGCGCTGACGGCGTCGATCGACTCGACCGTCGGGTCGGTGCGGCCATACGGGTGCTCGCCATACACGGCCTTCTTGATCGCGCGCTCGGCGCGAAACGCCGGCTGGGTCTCGGACACGCGCAGCGACTGCAGCGCATTGGCCTTGGCCAGCGCCACTTCGTTCTCGGGGAAGGAAGGCTGGCGCACGATCTCGGCCATCAGGTTCAGCATGCCGCTCGCCTGCGAGGCCAGGGCGTTGCCCGAGACGATGATGCCGTCGGCGGCCGGGCTGGCCGCCACTTCGCCGCCCATGCCCTGGGCCGCTTCGGCGATCGCGCGCGAATCGCGCTTGGCTGTTCCTTCATTGAGCATGCCGGCCAGCATGGCGGCAAAGCCGCTCTGGTTCGGCGCGTCGGCCGCGAAGCCGGCGCCGCGCAGCGCCAGCACGTAGTCCACGCGCGGCAGGCCCTGGCGCGGCACGACCCACACGGTCAGGCCGTTGGGCAGGGTCTGCCTGGCGATCTTCGGCGCCGGGATCGATTTCTCCTGGCCATAGGCGGGCATGCCGGACGGCGCCTTGGCCTCGGCGGCGTAAGCGCCTGGTCCGAATGCGAACGAGATGGCAAGTGCGAGCATCAGTTTTTTCATGACGCGCTCCTTATTGGGTGTTGGCGGGGGCCGACGCAGTCTTGGCCGCTTCGATCATGGCGGCCGGCTTGCGGTCGATGACGGTGCGGTTGGTCGGCACCAGATAGGTCCTGGCCGCGCGCTGGATGTCGCCCGAGGTCACGCCCTCGATCCAGCCCGGGATCTTGTTGACCACGTTGGCGTCGCCCCACAGGGTCTGCAGCTTGGCCAGGGTGTCGGCGCGGTTCACGAAGCTCTCCAGCTTGTTGTTCCAGTCGGCCAGCATGCGCGTCTTGACGCGCTTCAAGGTCGCGTCGTCGACGCCGTCCTTCGCGATCTTCGCGATCTCTTCGTCCATCGCCTTGAGCACGGCGTCGGCGCTGCTGTCCGGCTTGTACAGTGCGAACACGGTCATCAGGGTCGGGCCGTTGTATTCCCACGGGCTGGTCAGGCCGAACATGGTGTCGACGTTGAGGGCGATCTCGCGGCCCTTCACCAGGCCCTGGTAGAACAGCGAGGCGTCGCCGCCGCCCAGCAGCTCGGCCAGCACCGCGATCGGCGCCTGGTCGCGGCTGCCGCGTTCCGGCGCCTTCCAGGCCGCCGCGATGGCCGGCACCTGGGCCAGCGCGTCACTTTGCTCCAGCCGTTTTTCGGCGGTGTTGAGAGGCTCCGAGAAGTCGGTGCCCTTCGGTACCGGGCGCGCCGCAATTGCGCCGAAGTATTTCTCGGCCAGCGCGAAGCCCTGCTGCGGCGTGATGTCGCCGGCGATCGCCAGCACCGCGTTGTTCGGGCCGTAGTAGTCGCGGTGGAAGGCGCGCACGTCGTCCAGGCTGGCGTTTTCCAGGTCTTCGAAGCTGCCGTAGCCGTCGTGGTTGTTCTCCCATTTCTGGAACGCGTGCTGGCTGATGTCGATCCACATGAAACCGCCGTAGGGCTGGTTCTTGACGTTGACGCGGATCTCTTCCTTGACGACGTCCTGCTGGTTCTTCAGGGTGGCCGGATTGAAGTCCAGGGTCTTCATGCGGTCCGCTTCCAGCCACAGGATCGGCTCCAGGCTCGATGCCGGCGCGGTCTCGATGTAGTTGGTGAAGTCGGGACGGGTCGAGCCGTTGTTCCAGCCGCCGCCGGCGGTGATGGTGGTGTCGAACACGCCCTTCGGCGCGTTCGGCGTGCCCTGGAACATCAGGTGTTCGAACAGGTGGGCGAAGCCGGTGCGGTTCCGGGGCTCGAGGCGCATGCCGACGTGGTAGACGACCGAGACGCCGACGGTCGGCGAGCTGCGGTCTTCCGACACGATGACGGTCAGTCCGTTGTCGAGTTTCTTGGTGTTGACCGGCAGGCTCCACTGGTCGCTCGGGGCGGCGAACGCCGATATCGACAGGGTGAGCCCGGCCAGCAGGACAGGTAATTGGCGCATGCGCATGGGAACCTCATGAAGAATGGTGGGGCGATTTGCCAGCGCCATCCCCCGGCGGGAGCGACTCCCGCCGGCCGGGAAGGGGCGGCCATCGGCGGCCTATCTTAGCGCAATGGCATGTTGATAAGTATTCTTTTTATTGTTCCAGCGCATGCCATGCCGATGTCATGCAGACGGCATCCATCGCCGGCGTGTGCATTTCGGGTGGCGATTCATGCAGTTCGTCGCATGGGGCCGCGACCGGCCCGGCTTTCGGGATATAGTTGCAACATGACAAGTACCGGCGCGATGCCGGCGCAAGAATTTATTGGAGAGAATGGATGAACCACCTGACCAAGCTGGGCGCCGCCATCGCCGTGCCGTTCGCCTTGTTCTGGGCGGCGCCCGGCGTCGCCGGGGGCGCGCCGGAGACGAGCACCGAGACCCGCCAGATCGATGCGCGCGTGGTGCGTGTCAAGCTTGAAGGAGTGGGTGACCTCAAGATCCGCCAGGGGGCGACGCCGGCCCTGGTGCTCACCGGCGACGCGCGCCTGCTGTCGCGGACCACGACGTCGCAGAATGGGGACACCCTGAACATCGAGACCGAAGGCCGCAATGCGGGCTTGCGCTTCGGCCGTTCGTCCGGCCTGCAGGCCGAACTGGTGCTGCCGAACCTGCAGGCGGTGTCGTCCGAAAGCATCGGTTCCACCACCGTGAGCGGGTTCGCCGGGGAAACGCTGGACATCAACCTCGATGGCGCCGGCTCGATGTATGTATCATCGTCGGACTACCGCACCATCACGGCCAGCCTGGGCGGGGTCGGCAATCTCAAGATCCAGGGCGTGAACAGCGAGCACGTCGACCTGAGCCTGGGCGGGGCCGGCTACGTGACCCTGAGCGGACGCAGCAAGCACATCAGTGCCGAGCTCGGCGGACTGGGCGGACTCGACGCCCGGGACTGCACGGCCGACTCGGTCACGCTGGACTTGTCGGGCCTGGGCAACGCCACCGTCAACGTGCAAAAGAGCGCCAATCTCGCGCTGTCGGGCATGGGATCGGTGACGGTGTTCGGCAAGCCGGCCAATCGCAAGGTCGCCCTCGACGGCCTGGGCAAGGTCAACTGGAAATGACAGGCGCGCCTTCCATGGTCCTGGCAGCGCCACACACATGGCCACCTCGGTGGGATTCGCGGCAATTGCTCAAATTCCGGAACGATCCAGATTCTGTGCACGAGACATGAAAAAAATACTCCTTGTGACGCTGCTTGCCATCGGGCTGCAATTCGGTCCGCAGACGAGCGCCCGGGCCGGCTTTGCCGAGGGCGCGAGCGCCTACAACGCCCGCAACTATGCGCTGGCATTGAAAGAAATCAGTCCGCTGGCCCGGGCCGGCAATCCCGACGCCCAGCACCTGCTGGGCCTGATGTACTACATGGGCCGCGGCGTCACGCGCGACTACAAGCAGGCCTTCGCCTGGCACCTGAAGGCGGCCGAGCAGGGCAAGGCCGATGCCCAGTACGTGGTCGGCGCCATGTATTACACCGGCAATGCGGTGCCGCAGGACCAGAAACATGCCGTCGGCTGGTTCCGCAGGGCGGCCGAGCAGGGCAACCCCGACGCCCAGCACGCGCTCGGGCTGATGTACCGCTATAGCGTGGCGGGCGTGCCGCAGGATGCGGTGCTGGCCTATATGCTGTACAACCTGGCCGCGGCCGGCGGCCACCGCAACGCCATCGAACAGCGCGCCGCGATCGCCAAGAAAATGACGCAGGAACAGGTTGAAGAAGCGCAGGCCCTGTCGCGCACCTGGAAGGTGGGCAAGGCCCTGCCGGCGGCGTCGAAGACCGGCGCCAATCCGTAGCAGTCCACGGAATTTCAGCGGATATTCAGCGGATATTCAGCGGATATTCAGCGGATCGCCGGCAGCGCCAGCGGCATCGCCTCGCCCAGCGCCGCGTAGCCGCGGTCGTTCGGATGCAGGTGGTCGCCGCTGTCATACGCCGGCAACAGCCGGCTCGGGCGCACCGGATCGCGCAGCACGCGGTCGGCGTCGAACACCGCATCGAACTCGCCGCTGGTGCGGATCCAGGCGTTTACCGCCTGGCGCAGCGTTTCCTTCTCGGTCGCGTACAGCGCCGCGCCTTCGAACGGCGCCAGCGTGGCGCCGATCACCGCGATGCGCGCGGCGCGGGCGCGGGCGATCAGCTGGCGATAGCCGGCCACCATGTCGTCCAGCGTGACCGGATTGGCCGCCGAACTGTTGCCGATATCCTCGATTCCAATCATTAACACCAACTGGCGCACGCCGCTCGTGGCCAGCACGTCGCGCTCGAAGCGCGCCAGGGCGCTCTGTCCAGCCAGCGGGTTGGCCGGGTCGTTGCCGAGCAGGCGGTTGCCGCCGATGCCGCGGTTGATCACGCCGGGACGCGCACCGGCGTCGCGCCCGGCCTGCAGGCGCCGCGCCAGCACGTCGGTCCAGCGCCGGTTGGCGTCACCCGTGCTGCGCGCGCCGTCGACGAGGGCGTCGCCCAGCACGACGACGGCGCCTTTCATGCCGTCCACTTCCAGCGCCGTCAGGAACGGCCAGGCCGCGATCGTGCGCTGGACCGGCAGGCTGGCGCTGGCGGCATGGTCGCCGGCGGGCGAGACATAGCCGGTCTGGCGCGCCTGGGCGTGCAGGGTGGCCGCCTGCACGGCGCCCGGCAGGTACAGGCTGACCGCCACCTGCGCCAGCGGCGGCAGGTTCAGTTCGACCGGGTCGGACAGCGCCGGCGCGCCGGCCGGGATCGTCACGCCGGCGCGCCCGCCGAAGGTCAGGGCGCGGTCGGTGCCCGGCGCCACGTCCGACCCCTGCGCGCGCAGGCCGATGCGCGCCGCGCCGATCCGCAGCGGCGTCGCGCCCAGCTCGTTCGACAGGCGGATGCGCACGCGGTTGCCGCCCACGCTCGACTGGACGATCAGGCGCAGGGTCTGGTTGTTGAAGGCATACGGGCTGGCGTCCGGGGGCGGCGCGGCCGGCGCCGCGCCCCAGCTCGCGGTCCAGTGACTGGCGGTGTCCCATGACTGGGCCACGGCCGGCGGGCCGGCCAGCGTGATGGCGGCGGCCAGCATGGCGCTGGCCAGCAGCAGGCGGCGCCGGGCCGGCGTCAGAGTGCGTGGTGAAAAATAAAACTGCGGCAACAACCGGCGCGCGGCCGCGATCAGGAAGGACAGGAAACGGTTCATGTGCTGCTCCATCGGACGCCCATGCAATAAGCATGAGTTCGTAATGACAATCTAGCAGCGATATGGATGTGAAAAAGATGGCAAGCCGCGGGATCGTTGCGCGATATCGAAGGGCATTTTGATTGCGATTCCAACAAGAAAATTATAGTCCTCTAAAGTTGGCGCTAAGCGATCTGGCGAACTGAGCAGAACGCCGATGCGGTCCAGCATGATGCTCGAACCACCGACGAGGAGATGACGATGGCGGATGTTGAATTGACGATGACGACCCAGGTGCCGGTCTCGACGCAGGAGGCCTGGGCCTGGTCGACCTCGCTCGAGAGCGTGCGCGCCGAGATGCGGCCCTTGCTGAAGCTCGTTTTTCCGAAAGGGATGACGGATATCGGCGCCAACACGATGCTCGGCACGTCGCTGGGCCGGTGTCAGTTCTTGCTGTTCGGCTTGTTTCCGGTCGATATGTCGAAGTTGACGTTTACCGAGATCGTGCCGGGCCACCGCTTCGTCGAGCAGTCGCAACTGCTCTCGATGCACGCCTGGCGGCATGAGCGCGTGATCACGCCGGCCGCCGACGGCCGCGGCGCCCTGATTACCGATCGCCTGGCGTTCGCGCCCCGTTTCGCCACGCCGGTGGTGCGCGCCATGGTCAAGCTGCTGTTCGCGCACCGTCACAAGATGCTGGCGCGCGCGCTCGGCGCATCCAGCCAGGAAATTGCCCAAAACAGAGATGGCAGAGCGCGCCGGGACAGGTCCGCGTGGTAGGCTTCGGCTTCGACTCACGCGCGCGCGCCTGTCAATACCATGACAATGGCGCGGCGACCATTTGGAGCATGTATGTTGATTGCCACTCACGGCGGCAAATTCCACGCGGATGATGCGTGGGCGGTCGCCGTCCTGAAGGTGCTGTTCCCCGCGGCGGACATCATTCGAACGCGCGAACAGGCCAGGATCGATGCCGCCGACTTCGCGATCGACGTCGGCGGGGTCTGGGACCCGGCCACCGGCCGCTTCGACCACCACCAGAAGGAATTCGACGCCACCCGCGTGTCCGGCGTGCCGTATGCCAGCGCCGGCCTGGTCTGGCGCGAGTATGGCGCGCGCTGCGTCGTTGCCCTGGCAGAGCGCCAGACCGGCGAGCGGCTGGCGGACGACACGGCCCAGCAGATCGCCTACGCCATCGACGCCGACATCGTGCAATATCTCGACCTGTCGGACGTCGGCGTGGCCAAGAGTGCGCCGGGCAGCTATGGCTTGTCGGCAGTGGTGTCCGGCTTCAATCCAGGCTGGCTCGACGAGCAGCGCCTGGGCTATGGCGAGGCGGTGGACGCCTACCGCATGGGCCAGTTCATGCGCGTCGTCGAGTTCCTGACCGACATCATGGGCAATGCCGTGCGCTACCGCGTCGGCGCGATGCTGGCCGTGACCCAGGTGCGCCAGGCCGACGTGCTCGAAGACGGCAAGCTGTTGTTCCTGAAGAACGCCGCGCTGCCCTGGAGCAGTGTGGTGCGCAAGGAAATGCCGAAGGTCCTGTTCGTCATCAGCCACAGCCTGACCGAGGGGCGCTACATGCTGCACACGGTGTCGGTCGACACCGAGAGCTTCGACGCCAGAGCCGACCTGCCGGAAGCCTGGGCCGGGCTGCGCGAAGCCGAGCTGGCGGCCGTTACCGGGGTCGAGGACGCCGTGTTCTGCCACACCGGCCGCTTCATCGCCGCCGCCCGGAGCTATGCCGGCGTGCTCAGCATGGCGCGCCAGGCGCTGGCGGCGGTAGGGTCGGCGCAGGTCGGCGGCTGAGCCGCCGACCCCAGGGAGCGCGCACAGCGGCGCGCAAGCTGACGCCGAGTCCCGTACAATTACGGTTTTGCTAACACGGGAGCAATCAACCATGCGCGCCATCGAGATCACCCAGCCCGGCAAGCCGGAAGTCCTGCAACTGTGCGAGCGTCCGACGCCGGCCTTGATGCCCGGCGAAGTGCTCATCAAGGTCCACGCCGCCGGCATCAACCGGCCCGACGTGCTGCAGCGCCTGGGTAAATACCCGGTGCCGCCCGGCGCCTCCGATCTGCCGGGCCTGGAAGTGGCGGGCGAGATCGTCGACGGCGACCTGGACGGCAGCGATTTCCGGAAAGGCGACCTGGTGTGCGCACTGGTGCAGGGCGGCGGCTATGCCGAATACTGCGCCGCGCCGCTGGCGCAGTGCCTGCCGGTGCCGCAAGGCCTGAGCGCGCTCGAAGCGGCCACCTTGCCCGAAACGTATTTCACGGTGTGGAGCAATGTGTTCGACCGCGCCCGCTTGGCCGAGGGCGAGAGCCTGCTGGTGCAGGGTGGCAGCTCGGGCATCGGCGTCACCGCGATCCAGCTGGCCAGGGCGCTGGGCCACCGCGTGTTCGCCACCGCCGGCAGCGCGGAAAAATGCCGCGCCGTCGAGGCGCTCGGCGCCGAACGCGGCATCAATTACCGCGACGAGGATTTCGTCGCCGTGGTCAAGGAACTCACGAACGGTAAAGGTGTCGACGTTATCCTGGACATGGTCGCGGGCAGCTACGTGGCGCGCGAGATCGATTGCCTGGCCGACGACGGCCGCCTGGTGGTGATCGCGCTGCTGGGCGGCGCGCGTGCCGACCTCGACATGGGGCAGGTGCTGCGGCGCCGCCTGACCGTCACCGGCTCTACCCTGCGTCCGCGGCCGGTGGCGTTCAAGGCCGCGATCGCGCGCCAGCTGCGCGAGCATGCCTGGCCGCTGTTCGCCCAGGGCAAGATCAAGCCCGTGATCCACCAGGTCTTCCCCCTGGAGCAGGCGGCGCAGGCGCATGCCCTGATGGAGTCGAGCACGCACGTCGGCAAGATCGTGCTGCAGGTGCAGCCGGGCTGAGACAGCGGGATAAAGGGTGCGCCGGCGGGGCCAGGACGGCCTTGCGGCGCGTAGTAGCGGCGGTTTCCAGGCAAAAATCAGCGAGCCGGGCAGCTGAGCCTTTGTTTGACCGCCATATGATCGACCGCTAGAATAGCGGGTTATTTGACATGGGGTAGTATGCGTCCCAAACTCGTCGTAGGTAACTGGAAGATGAACGGCAGCCGTGCAGCCAATGCAGAGCTGCTGCAAGGCATTCTCGCTGGATTGGACGATGCAGGCGCCGCGAGCGCCGTGTGCGTTCCCGCTCCCTATCTGTTCCAGTGTGAACAACTTCTCGCAGGCAGTGCGATGGCCTGGGGCGCGCAAGACGTCGCGACCGAGCCGTGCGGCGCCTTCACCGGCGAAGTCTGTTCGTCGATGCTGCAGGATTTCGGCTGCCGCTACGTGATCGTCGGCCACTCCGAGCGCCGCGCCTACCATGGCGAATCGAATGCGCTGGTGGCGCGCAAGGCCAAGGCGGCGCTGGATGCCGGCCTGACCCCGATCGTGTGCGTCGGCGAAACGCTGGCCGAGCGCGAGGCGCTCGCCACGCAGGAAGTGGTCGGCGCCCAGCTCGATGCGGTGCTGGAACTGGTGGGTGCCGATGCCGTGCCGAAGCTGGTGCTGGCCTACGAGCCGGTGTGGGCGATCGGCACCGGCAAGACGGCGACGCCGGCGATGGCCCAGGAGGTGCACGCCTTCTTGCGCGACAAGCTGCGCAACTGCAACGCCGAGGCCGCTGAAAGCGTACAAATCCTTTACGGCGGCAGCATGAAGCCGGAAAATGCTGGCGATCTGATGGCGCAGCCGGATATCGATGGCGGGTTGATCGGTGGAGCGGCGTTGAAGTCGAGTGATTTTCTCGGGATTATCGGGGCGGCCAAGCGGTCTGTATAAGATTCGGTCTTGAAGCGTTACGAATTTTCGAATCTTTTGAAAATATAAGAAATTTAAAAACGTTGTTTTAAACTTGGAATGGAATTGCAATGATCTGGTTCAACTTGATTATCGTCGTGCAGGTTATTTCGGCCCTGGCCATTATTGGCCTGGTGCTGATGCAGCACGGTAAGGGCGCCGACATGGGCGCCGCCTTTGGTTCGGGCTCGTCGGGCAGCCTGTTCGGCGCCTCGGGGTCGTCGAACTTCCTGTCGAAGTCCACCGCCGTGGCGGCCGCCATCTTCTTCGGCTCGACCCTGGCCCTGGCCTATATCGGCAACAGCGGCGGCGGCGAGAGCGGCGGCGGCGTCATGGGCCGTGTGACCGTGCCGTCGAGCCAGGCGCCAGCGTCCGGCATCCCGGGCGGCGCGCCAGCCCAGACCGCACCGGCCGACGTGCCGACACTGCCGGGCAGCAATGCCGCGCCGGCCACGACCGTTCCGGCCACCCCGGCCCCGGCTGCTGCCCCGACCGAGGTCCCGGCAGCCCCGGCGCCGGCAGCCCCGGCGCAGTAAGCGTCACCCGGCGCGGCTAACGCGCCACAATAACAACATGCAAGCGCGCCGTTTTATCGGCGCGTTTGTGTTTTTAGGCGTAGAATATTGCGGCGCGTGAATGAACTTGCGAGATCTGCTGGTTAGTGTGGCTAGGACATTGATCGCGCACCTGCAGGAAGAATGTCGTCAGGCTTGGGTAAGTAATTGCCGGGGCATCGAATAAACGGCGACGTGATTCAAAAAAATTGCAAATATCCTTGTGATTGCGCAATTTGAGCATTGATAAGTAATGCTAAGGCAGGGTAAAATACTGGTCTCCAGCCGACGTGGTGAAATTGGTAGACACGCTATCTTGAGGGGGTAGTGGCGCAAGCTGTGCGAGTTCGAGTCTCGCCGTCGGCACCAAAATTTAGAAAGAGAGCCAGCAAGGGCGCACGAGTTTCCTCATGCCTGAGCTGGCTTTTTTACGAGGATCGTCGTCCGGTCCTGGTGGCAGGCTTTAAGCCAGGTTCGCACGATTCGGTGCTGCATCCCCGCAGCATGTCTTTAACCGATCGTTCAGGAAGCTTCAGCTGTGAACCTCGAAAGTTATCTCCCCGTTCTTCTCTTTATCCTGGTTGGCATCGGCGTCGGTGTCGCCCCTCAGGTGCTCGGCCGCCTGCTGGGGCCCCACAAGCCGGACGATGCCAAGCTGTCCCCGTATGAGTGCGGCTTCGAAGCCTTCGAAGACGCGCGCATGAAGTTCGACGTCCGGTACTACCTGGTCGCGATCTTGTTCATTTTGTTTGATCTGGAAACGGCATTCTTCTTCCCATGGGGCGTCTCGATGCGCGAGCTGGGTTGGACCGGTTTCATCACGATGATGGTGTTCATCGCCGAGTTCGTGGTCGGTTTCTGGTACATCTGGAAGAAAGGTGCCCTTGATTGGGAATAAGCCATGGCAATTGAAGGCGTATTAAACGAAGGTTTCATCACCACCACAGCCGACAAGCTGATCAACTGGGCGCGCACCGGGTCGATGTTCCCGATGACGTTCGGTCTGGCCTGCTGCGCGGTCGAGATGATGCATGTGGGCGCGGCCCGTTACGACATGGACCGCTTCGGTATCGTGTTTCGTCCATCGCCGCGTCAGTCCGACGTGATGATCGTCGCCGGCACCCTGTGCAACAAGATGGCGCCGGCGCTGCGCAAGGTCTACGACCAGATGGCCGAGCCGCGCTGGGTGATCTCGATGGGGTCCTGTGCCAACGGCGGCGGCTACTACCACTACTCGTACTCGGTGGTGCGCGGCTGCGATCGCATCGTTCCGGTCGATGTGTACGTGCCGGGCTGCCCGCCGACTGCCGAAGCGCTGCTCTACGGCATCATGCAGCTCCAGAACAAGATCAAGCGCACCAATACCATCGCGCGCTAAAAACGGACGGCGTACCCATGACGACAAAACTCGAGACCCTTGAACTCGCCCTGAAAAATGCATTGGGGGAGGGCGCCGCCATTTCCGCGGCGCTGGGCGAAGTGACGGTGGTGGTCAAGGCATCTGATTACATCAGGACCATGACCACCCTGCGCGACGACCCCACCCTGGCATTCGAACAGATGATCGACCTGTGCGGCGTCGACTATTCGACCTATGGCGAAGGCAGCTACGAAGGTCCACGCTTCGCGGTGGTCGTGCACCTGCTTTCCCTGGCGAAGAACTGGCGCGTCCGCGTGCGCGTGTTCTGCCCGGACGACGACATGCCGCTGGTCGAATCGATCACCCCGATCTGGCGCGCCGCCAACTGGTTCGAGCGCGAAGCGTTCGACATGTTCGGCATCCTGTTCGACGGCCACGGCGACCTGCGCCGCATCCTGACCGACTACGGCTTCATCGGCCACCCGTTCCGCAAGGACTTCCCGATCTCGGGCTACGTCGAAATGCGCTACGACCCGGAACAGAAACGCGTGATCTACCAACCCGTCACGATCGAGCCGCGCGAGAACATCCCGCGCGTGATTCGCGAAGAGACCTACGGGACGAAATAATGGCTGAGCTTAAGAACTACACCCTGAACTTTGGTCCGCAACACCCGGCAGCGCACGGCGTGCTGCGCCTGGTGCTGGAGCTGGACGGCGAAGTGATCCAGCGCGCCGACCCGCACATCGGCCTGCTGCACCGTGGAACCGAGAAGCTGGCGGAAACCCGCACCTATCTCCAGTCGGTTCCCTATATGGACCGTCTCGACTACGTGTCGATGATGTGCAACGAACACGGCTACGTGCTGGCGATCGAAAAGCTGCTCGGCATCGAAGCGCCGATCCGCGCCCAGTACATCCGCACCATGTTCGACGAGATCACCCGCATCCTGAACCACCTGATGTGGCTGGGCGCGCACGCACTGGACATCGGCGCCATGGGCCCGTTCCTGTACTGCTTCCGCGACCGCGAAGACCTGTTCGACGTCTACGAGGCGGTGTCGGGCGCGCGCATGCACGCGGCCTACTACCGTCCGGGCGGCGTGTACCGCGACCTGCCGGACACCATGCCGCAGCACAAGCAGTCGCCGATCCGCAGCGCCAAGGCGATCGCCGAACTCAACGAGCACCGCCAGGGCTCGGTCATCGACTTCCTCGACGCCTTCACCAAGCGCTTCGACGGCTATGTCGACGAGTACGAGACCCTGCTGACCGATAACCGCATCTGGAAGCAGCGTACCGTCGGCATCGGCGTGGTCAGCCCGGAAGACGCGAAGGCGATGGGCTTCACCGGCGCCATGCTGCGCGGCTCGGGCATCGCCTGGGACCTGCGCAAGCACCAGCCGTATGCCGCCTACGACAAGGTCGAGTTCGACATCCCGGTCGGCACCAACGGCGATTCCTACGACCGCTACCTGGTGCGGGTGGAAGAGCTGCGCCAGTCGAACCGCATCATCAAGCAGTGCCTGGCCTGGCTGCGCGCCAACCCGGGTCCGGTGATGATCGACAACAACAAGATCGCGCCGCCGAGCCGGATGGACATGAAGTCCAATATGGAATCGCTGATCCACCATTTCAAGCTGTTCACCGAAGGCTTCCACGTCCCCGCGGGCGAGGCCTATGCCGCGATCGAGCACCCGAAGGGCGAGTTCGGCATCTATATCGTCTCCGACGGCGCCAACAAGCCATACCGCCTGAAAATCCGCACGCCGGACTATGTCCACCTGCAGAGCCTCGACGAGATGGCACGCGGCCACATGATCGCTGACGCGGTGGCCATCATCGGTACCCAGGACATCGTGTTCGGCAGTATCGACAGGTAAGGCTCACGTTCGATAAGAAAAGGGCAGAGAGAAGACTATGTTATCCGCGCAGTGCTATCAAAAAATCGATCGCGAGCTGGCCAAGTACCCAGCCGATCAACGCCAGTCGGCCGTGATGGCTTCGCTGGCCCACGCCCAGGTCGAACTGGGCTGGCTGTCGCCTGAAACCATGCAAGAGATTGCCGACTACATCGGCATGCCGGCCATCGCCGTGCAGGAAGTGGCGACTTTCTACAATATGTTCAACATCAAGCCGGTCGGCAAGCACAAGATCACCGTGTGCACCAACCTGCCATGCGCGCTGTCGGGCGGCGAACGTGCCGGCCAGCGCATCAAGGACGCGCTCGGCATCGACTACCGCGACACCACCGCCGACGGCAAATTCACGCTGCTGGAAGGCGAGTGCATGGGCGCCTGCGGCGACGCACCGGTCATGCTGGTGAACAACCACCGCATGTGTTCGTTCATGAGCGACGCCAAGATCGACGCCCTGCTTGAGGAACTGAACAAATGACCAGCCTGCACGACCGTCACATCAAACCGCTGATCCTCGCCAACCTGAACGGTGAGAACTGGCACCTGGCCGACTACGTCAATCGTGGCGGCTATTCGGCGCTGCGCCGCATCATCGAAGAAAAGATCACGCCGGAACAGATCATCGCCGACATGAAGGCCTCGGGCCTGCGCGGCCGCGGCGGCGCCGGTTTCCCGACCGGCCTCAAGTGGAGCTTCATGCCGCGCCAGTTCCCGGGCCAGAAATACCTCGTCTGCAATACCGACGAAGGCGAGCCGGGCACGTTCAAGGACCGCGACATCATCCGCTACAACCCGCATGCGCTGATCGAAGGCATGGCCATCGGCGCCTACGCGATGGGCATCACGGTGGGCTACAACTACATCCACGGCGAGATCTTCCAGGACTACCTGCGCTTCGAGGAAGCGCTGGAAGAAGCGCGCGCGGCGGGCTTCCTGGGCAATAACATCATGGGCAGCGAGTTCAGCTTCCAGCTGCACGCGCACCACGGCTACGGCGCCTACATCTGCGGCGAAGAAACGGCGCTGCTCGAGTCGCTCGAAGGCAAGAAGGGCCAGCCGCGCTTCAAGCCGCCATTCCCGGCCTCGTTCGGCCTGTATGGCAAGCCGACCACCATCAACAATACCGAAACGTTCGCGGCCGTCCCGTTCATCCTGAACATCGGCGCCGAGAACTACATGGCGCTGGGCAAACCGAACAACGGCGGCACCAAGATCTTCTCGATCTCGGGCGACGTCGAGCGTCCGGGCAACTACGAAGTCCCGCTGGGCACGCCGTTCGCGACCCTGATGGAACTGGCCGGCGGCATGCGCGGCGGCAAGAAGATCAAGGCCGTCATTCCCGGCGGATCGTCGGCCCCGGTGGTCCCGGGCGACATCATGATGCAGACCGACCTCGACTACGATTCGATCGCCAAGGCCGGTTCGATGCTAGGTTCGGGCGCCGTCATCGTCATGGACGAGACCCGCTGCATGGTCAAGTCGCTGCTGCGCCTGTCGTACTTCTACTATGAGGAATCGTGCGGCCAGTGCACCCCGTGCCGCGAAGGCACCGGCTGGATGTACCGCATGGTCCACCGCATCGAGCACGGCCAGGGCCGTCCGGACGACATGGACCTGCTGAACAATATCGCCGACAACATCAAGGGCCGCACCATCTGCGCGCTCGGCGATGCGGCAGCGATGCCGGTCCAGGCGATGATCAAGCACTTCCGCCAGGAATTTGAATATCACATCGAGCACAAGCATTGCCTCGTGCCCGCATACCTTTAAACCAGGTCAGGTAACGATCAAATGGTTGAAATCGAATTAGACGGCAAGAAAGTCGAAGTCCCGCCAGGTTCCATGGTGATGGACGCCGCAAACAAACTCGGCACCTATATCCCGCACTTCTGCTATCACAAGAAATTGTCGATCGCCGCGAACTGCCGCATGTGCCTGGTCGAAGTGGAAAAGGCGCCCAAGCCCTTGCCCGCCTGCGCCACGCCGGTCTCGCCGGGCATGGTCGTGCGCAGCCACAGCGACAAGGCGGTGCAGGCGCAGAAGTCGGTGATGGAATTCCTGCTCATTAACCACCCGCTGGATTGCCCGATCTGCGACCAGGGCGGCGAATGCCAGCTGCAGGATCTGGCCGTCGGCTACGGCAAGAGCGGCTCGCGCTACCAGGAAGAAAAGCGCGTGGTGGCCCCGAAAGAGGCCGGCCCCCTGATCTCGATGGAAGAGATGTCGCGCTGCATCCAGTGCACCCGTTGCGTGCGCTTCGGCCAGGAAGTGGCCGGCGTCATGGAATTCGGCATGCTGGGCAGGGGCGAGCACTCCGAGATCACGACGTTTGTCGGCAAGACCGTCGACTCGGAAGTCTCGGGCAACATGATCGACCTGTGCCCGGTCGGCGCGCTGACCAGCAAGCCGTTCCGCTACTCGGCACGCCCATGGGAACTGCAGCGCCGCAAGTCGGTGTCGCCGCACGATTCGCTGGGCGCCAACCTGATCGTCCAGGTCAAGGGCGGCAAGGTCATGCGCGTGCTGCCGCTCGAGAACGAAGCGGTCAACGAGTGCTGGCTGTCCGACAAGGAGCGCTTCTCGTACGAGGCGCTGGACAATGCCGACCGCCTGACGAAGCCGATGATCAAGCAGGACAACCAGTGGATCGAGACCGAATGGTCGACCGCCCTGGAATACATCGCCCACGGCCTGCGCAATATCCGCCACGAGCACGGCGCCGACAGCCTCGCGGCCGTCGCCACCGCCCACTCGACCGTGGAAGAACTGTACCTGCTGAACAAGGCGTTCCGCGGCTTCGGTTCGGAGAACGTCGACTTCCGCCTGCGCCAGAGCGACTTCGCGCTCGACGGCCAGGTGGCCCCGTGGCTCGGCATGCCGATCGCCGACATCAGCAAGCTCAAGCGTGCATTGGTCATCGGCTCGTTCCTGCGCAAGGATCACCCGCTGGTGGCGACCCGCCTGCGCGCCGCCACCAAGTCGGGCCTGCGCCTGTCGCTGGTGGCCGGCAGCGACGACGAGCTCCTGATGAAGACCGCCCACAAGCTGATCGCCGCGCCGAGCGACTGGCTGGTCGCGCTGTCGGAAATCATGGTCGCCATCGCCGCCGACAAGAACATCGCCGTCCCGGCCGGCTTCGAGCACGTCGAAGCGTCGAGCATCGCGAAAGCCATCGCCGCCTCGCTGGTCGTCGTCGGCGACGTCGAGGTGCCGGGCGCCATCCTGCTCGGCAACGCCGCCGCGCAACACCCGCAAGCATCGAAAATCCACGCGTGCGCCCAGTGGATCGCCGAGCAGACCGGCTGCAGCTTCGGCTACCTGGTCGACGCCGCCAACGCGGTCGGCGGCCACCTGGTCGGCGCGGTCTCGGGCAAGCGGGAGTCGCTGTTCGCCACGCCGAAAAAAGCCTACGTGCTGCTCAACGCCGAACCGGAACTGGATGCGGCCAACCCGCAGCAAGCCGTCGCCGCGCTCAAGCAGGCCGAGATGGTGGTGGCGATGTCGGCCTTCAAGCACGGCATGGATTATGCCGACGTGCTGCTGCCGATCGCGCCGTTCTCGGAAACCTCGGGCACGTTCGTCAATTGCGAAGGTCGTGCACAGAGCTTCAACGGCACCGTGCGCCCGCTGGGCGACGCGCGTCCGGCCTGGAAAGTGCTGCGCGTGCTGGGCAACCTGCTGGGCCTGCAAGGTTTCGACTACGAGACCTCGGAAGCAATCCGCGACGAAGCGCTCGGCAAGGGCAACGTCGACCTGTCGAGCAAGCTCAACAACGTGGCGAGCCTGGCCCCGAGCGCCGGTGCGTACGCGCCGGCCGGCCAGCTCGAGCGCCTGACCGACGTGCCGGTGTACTTCACCGACGCGCTGGCGCGCCGTTCCGAGCCGCTGCAGCGCACCGCCGACGCCAACGCGCCGCTGGTGACCCTGTCGAAAGCGGTCGCCGAATCGATCGGCGTCAAGGCCGGCGACCAGGTCAAGGTCACGCAAGGAGCAGGCTCGGCCGTACTGGTCGCCAACGTCGACAAGAGCCTGCCGTCGAACGCGGTGCGCGTCGCCGCCGGCCACCCGGCGGTCGCCGGCCTGGGCGCCATGTTCGGTTCCATCCACGTTGAAAAAGCAGGGGAGGGCAAGTAATGGCAACGCCCGGTTACATCGATTCATTCAACGCCGGCGGCGCCGACCTGCTCGGCCCGGTCTGGCCGCTGGTCTGGACCATCATCAAGATCATGGCCGTCGTCGCGCCGCTGATGATCGCGATCGCCTACGCCACCCTGTGGGAACGTAAATTCATCGGCTGGATCCAGATCCGCATCGGCCCGAACCGCGTCGGTCCCGGCGGCCTGCTGCAGCCGATGGCCGACGGCCTGAAGCTCCTGATCAAGGAGATCGTGATTCCGGCCAAGGCGAACCGCAACCTGTTCGTCATCGGCCCGATCATGACCATCATGCCGGCGCTGGCCGCCTGGTCGGTGGTGCCGTTCGGCCCGCAGTTCGCGCTGGCCGACGTCAACGCCGGCGTGCTGCTGCTGCTGGCGATCACCTCGGTCGAAGTCTACGGCATCATCATCGCCGGCTGGGCCTCGAACTCGAAGTACTCGTTCATGGGCGCGATGCGCGCCTCGGCCCAGATGATCTCGTACGAAATCCCGATGGGCTTCGTGCTGGTGGTCGTGCTGATGGTGTCGGGCACCCTGAACCTGTCGGGCATCGTCGCCGGCCAGCAGGTGGGCATGTTCGCCGACATGGGGCTGAACTTCCTGTCGTGGAACTGGCTGCCG
This sequence comes from Massilia sp. UYP11, assembly GCF_050434805.1. Taxonomy (NCBI): domain Bacteria; kingdom Pseudomonadati; phylum Pseudomonadota; class Betaproteobacteria; order Burkholderiales; family Oxalobacteraceae; genus Massilia; species Massilia sp. UYP11. Next base: position 231,531 of record NZ_JBNDJE010000003.1, on the reverse strand, counting down.
CTGTTCCCGCTGTTCATCATCTACCTGGTGTCGGGCCTGGCCGAGTGCGGTCGTCACCCGTTCGACGTGATCGAAGGCGAATCCGAGATCGTGGCCGGCCACATGGTCGAGTACTCGGGCATGTCGTACGCCATGTTCATGCTGGCCGAGTACGGCAACATGATCCTGATCGGCACTCTGGCTTCGCTGTTCTTCATGGGCGGCTGGTCGGCGCCGTTCGCCTTCCTCGAAGTGGGCGGCACCCTGGGCGGCTTCATCGGCTTCTTCTGGCTGTTCCTGAAGGCTTTCCTGTTCGTGACCTTCTTCATCTGGGTCCGCGGCACCTTCCCGCGCTACCGCTATGACCAGATCATGCGCCTGGGCTGGAAAGTGTTCATCCCGCTGACCCTGATCTGGCTGGTCGTCGTCGCCGTCTGGATGCAGACGCCGTGGAATATTTGGAAGTAAGGAACACACAATGTCCAGAATGAAAGAAATCCTCGGCAGCCTCATGCTGACCGAGTTGATCAAGGGCCTTGCCCTGACCGGGAAATATGCGCTGTCGCGCAAGATCACGGTCCAGTACCCGGAAGAAAAGACCCCCATGTCGAACCGCTTCCGCGGCCTGCACGCGTTGCGTCGCTACCCCAACGGGGAAGAGCGCTGCATCGCCTGCAAGCTGTGCGAAGCGGTGTGCCCGGCCATGGCCATCACGATCGAGTCGGCGCAGCGCGATGACGGCACCCGCCGCACCACGCGCTACGACATCGACCTGACCAAGTGCATCTTCTGCGGCTTCTGCGAAGAATCGTGCCCGGTCGACTCGATCGTGGAAACCAGCATCTTCGAGTATCACGGCGAAAAACGCGGCGATCTCTACTACACCAAAGAGATGCTGCTCGCCGTGGGCGACCGCTACGAGGCCGACATTGCCGCCGCCCGCGAGGCGGACGCGAAGTACCGCTAATCACAAAGGGTCCTGGGTAAGTCATGACATTTACAACTGTTCTGTTCTACGTGTTCGCGGCCATCATGGTGCTGGCCAGCCTGCGCGTCATCACCGCCAAGAATCCGGTCCACGCCGCGCTGTTCCTGGTGCTGGCCTTCTTCAACGCGGCCGGCATCTGGCTGCTGCTGAAAGCCGAATTCCTCGCCATCGTGCTGGTGCTGGTCTATGTGGGCGCCGTCATGGTGCTGTTCCTCTTCGTCGTCATGATGCTCGACATTAATATCGACCGCATGCGCGAAGGCTTCTGGGGCTACCTGCCGGTGGCGGCCGGCGTCGGCGGCCTGATCGTGCTCGAGATGGGCGTCGTCCTGTGGCACGGCTACGGCAACTTCCAGCAAAGCCCCGAAGCCGCCGCATTGAACATCGGCGGCACCAAGGAACTCGGCCTGCAGATCTATACCCGCTACATCTACGGCTTCGAGATCGCCGCCGTGGTGCTGCTGGTGGCGATCATCGCCGCCGTCGCCCTGACCCTGCGCCGCCGCAAGGACACCAAAGCCATCGACCCGGGCCTCGCGGTTCGCGTCAAGCGTAACGACCGCCTCAAGATCGTCAAGGTCGAGACGGTCAACCAGCGCGCCATCGACGCAGCGAACGTCGAAAAGGCCGCTGCTGCGGCGGCGGCAGCCGCGCCAGCAGCGACGCCTACCGATTCCAAGGAGCCAAAATGACGTTGACGCTCGCACACTACCTGATCCTGGGCGCGATCCTGTTCGCGATCTCGGTGGTCGGCATCTTCCTGAACCGGAAGAACATCATCATCCTGCTGATGGCCATCGAACTGATGCTGCTGGCGGTGAACCTGAACTTCATCGCGTTTTCCCATTACCTGGGCGACGCGGCGGGGCAGATCTTCGTGTTCTTCATCCTGACCGTCGCTGCCGCCGAATCCGCAATCGGCCTGGCAATCCTGGTGGTCCTGTTCCGTAACCTGGACACGATCAACGTGGAAGACCTCGATCGCCTCAAGGGCTGACGGTCTCGGCTAGATAAACAAAAACGAAAAGGTTCAACAATGGCGGGGCAAATTTCAACCTCACTCTTACTGGCGGTGCCTCTGGCGCCGTTGGCGGGCTCGGCGATCGCCGGTCTGCTCGGTACCAAGTTCCTGGGCAATGTGGTCGGTCGCAAGGTGTCGCATACGGCGACCATCCTGGGCGTGCTGATCGCGCTGGTCATCTCGGTGCAAACCCTGATGGCCACGCTCGACGGCTTCAAGCTGAATGAAGATATCTACACCTGGATGACGGTCGGCACGCTCAAGCTGGCGGTCGGCTTCCAGATCGACACCCTGACCGCGATGATGATGTGCGTCGTGACCTCGGTGTCGCTGATGGTCCACATCTACACGATCGGCTACATGGCGGAAGACGACGGCTACAACCGCTTCTTCTCGTACATCTCGCTGTTCACGTTCGCGATGCTGATGCTGGTCATGTCCAACAACTTCCTGCAGCTGTTCTTCGGCTGGGAAGCGGTGGGCCTGGTGTCGTACCTCCTGATCGGCTTCTGGTACACCCGCCCGACCGCGATCTTCGCCAACATGAAGGCCTTCCTGGTCAACCGCGTGGGCGACTTCGGCTTCATCCTCGGCATCGGCCTGCTGCTGGCCGCGTCGGGTTCGATGAACTACGCCGAAGTGTTCGCCAAGGCCGACGAGCTGGCCCTGATGACCGTGCCAGGCACCGACTGGCCACTGCTGACCGCGGCCTGCATCTGCCTGTTCATCGGCGCGATGGGCAAGTCGGCGCAGTTCCCGCTGCACGTGTGGCTGCCCGATTCGATGGAAGGCCCGACCCCGATCTCGGCGCTGATCCACGCCGCGACGATGGTTACCGCCGGCATCTTCATGGTGTCGCGCATGTCGCCGCTGTTCGAACTGTCGGATGGCGCGCTGTCGTTCATCATCGTCATCGGTTCGATCACCGCGCTGTTCATGGGCTTTTTGGGCATCATCCAGAACGACATCAAGCGCGTGGTCGCTTACTCGACCCTGTCGCAGCTCGGTTACATGACCGTCGCACTGGGCGTGTCGGCCTACTCGGTCGCCGCCTTCCACCTGATGACCCACGCGTTCTTCAAGGCGCTGCTGTTCCTGGGCGCCGGTTCGGTCATCATCGGCATGCACCACGACCAGGACATGCGCAACATGGGCGGCCTGCGCAAGTACATGCCGATCACCTGGATCACGTCGCTGATCGGTTCGCTGGCCCTGATCGGTACCCCATTGTTCTCGGGCTTCTACTCGAAGGATTCGATCATCGAGGCGGTGCACGCAAGTAACCTGCCGGGTTCGGGCTTCGCCAACTTCGCGGTGCTGGCCGGCGTGTTCGTCACGGCGTTCTACTCGTTCCGTATGTATTTCCTGGTGTTCCATGGCGAAGAGCGTTTCGGCAAGGCACATGCGCATGATCATCATGACGATCACGCGCACCACAAGACCGCGGCCGCCGGCCACGGTCACGACGATCCCCTCGCACTGCACGAATCGGACGCGCACCACGAAGAGGAAGCGCATGACGACCACGGCCACCATGGCCTGGCCCCGGGCCAGAAGCCGCACGAGTCGCCCTGGGTGGTAACCCTGCCGCTGATCCTGCTGGCGATCCCGTCGGTGATCGTCGGCTACCTGGCCATCGGTCCTATGTTGCACGGTGATTTCTTCGACGGCGTGATCACGGTCAATCCTGCGCACCCTGCGATGGCGGAACTGAACGCGATGTTCCATGGCGCCGGCGCGATGGCCCTGCACGGCCTGCAGACCGCACCGTTCTGGCTGGCGCTGGCAGGCGTCGTTGCCGCCTACTACTGCTATATGGTCAATCCGCGCGTGCCGGCCTGGTTCTACGCCAAGTTCAAGCCGCTGCACACCCTGCTGGACAACAAGTACTACATGGATGCGTTCAACCAGAAGTTCTTCGCTGGCGGCGCACTCGGCGTGGGCAAGGGCCTGTGGAATATCGGCGACCGCGGCCTGATCGACGGCCTGGTCGTCAATGGCAGCGCCAAGGTGGTGGGTTGGTTCTCGACCGTCACCAAGCGCGCGCAGACCGGTTACATCTATCACTATGCGTTCGTGATGATCGTCGGCGTGCTGGCGGCGATGCTGTACTTCTTCCCGTTCTGGCGCGGTTAATCACAGGCAGAGATAAAGAAAAATGATGCAGTCAACAATTTCTACGTTTCCACCGTATCTGAGCCTGGCGATCTGGCTCCCGATCCTGTTCGGCGTGCTGGTGCTGGCCGTGGGCCGCGACAAGAACGCCGGCATGGTGCGCTTGCTGTCGCTGGCCGGCGCCGTCGTCAGCCTGCTGCCGACGATCCCGCTGATCGCCAACTTCGACAACACCACGGTCGGCATGCAGTTCTATGAACAGGCGGCCTGGATCGAGCGCTTCAGCATCTTCTACCGCCTCGGCGTGGACGGCCTGTCGCTGTGGTTCGTGCCGCTGACCGCCTTCATCACCATCATCGTGGTGCTGGCGGCGTGGCAGGTGATCGAGGAGCGCGTCGCCCAGTACATGGGCTCGTTCCTGATCCTGTCGGGCCTGATGATCGGCGTGTTCGTCGCGCTGGACGGCCTGCTGTTCTACTTCTTCTTCGAAGCCACCCTGATCCCGATGTTCATCATCATCGGCGTGTTCGGCGGCCCGAACCGGGTGTACGCGGCCTTTAAATTCTTCCTGTACACCTTCTTGGGTTCGCTGCTGACCCTGGTCGCGATCGTCTACCTGTACAACAAGTCGGGTTCGTTCGACATCCTGGTCTGGCACGACCTGCCGCTGACGATGAAGGAACAGATCCTGATCTTCATCGCCTTCTTCATGGCCTTCGCCGTGAAAGTGCCGATGTGGCCGGTGCACACCTGGCTGCCGGACGCCCACGTCGAAGCGCCGACCGGCGGCTCGGTCGTGCTGGCCGCGATCATGCTCAAGCTGGGCGCCTACGGTTTCCTGCGCTTCTCGCTGCCGATCACCCCGGACGCGAGCCAGTACCTGGCCCCGGTCGTGATCGGACTGTCGCTGGTCGCCGTGATCTACATCGGCCTGGTGGCCCTGGTCCAGAAGGACATGAAGAAACTGGTCGCCTATTCGTCGATCGCGCACATGGGCTTCGTGACCCTGGGCTTCTTCATGTTCAACGACCTGGGCGTGCAGGGCGGCCTGATGCAGGCGATCTCGCACGGCTTCGTGTCGGGCGCGATGTTCCTGTGCATCGGCGTGCTGTACGACCGCATGCACTCGCGTGAAATCGCCGACTACGGCGGCGTGGTCAACACCATGCCGAAGTTCGCCGCCTTCGTCGTGCTGTTCTCGATGGCCAATGCCGGCCTGCCGGCGACCTCGGGCTTCATCGGCGAGTTCATGGTGATCCTGGGCGCGGTCGAATTCAACTTCTGGACCGGTGTCGCATCGGGTACCGCCCTGATCCTGGGCGCGGCCTACTCGCTGTGGATGGTCAAGCGCGTCGTGTTCGGGCCAGTGGCCAACAAGAACGTTGCCGCGCTGACCGACCTGAACGGCCGCGAGTTCGCCATCCTGTCGGTGCTGGCGATCGCCACCCTGGCGATGGGCCTGTACCCGGCGCCGATCGCCGAGACCCTGCAAGTGTCGGTCACCGACCTGCTTCAGCACGTCGCAGTCAGCAAAGTGCCTCAATAAAACGCCATGAATGAAATGAACTCGACCCTGTTATCGGCCGCCGACACCAATCTGGCGCCGGTGTATGCCGAAATCTTCCTCTTGATCGCGACCTCGGCGATCCTGCTGATCGATCTGTTCCTGAAGGAAGGCAAGCGCAACCTGACCTATGGCCTGTCGCTGCTGGCGATCGGCGGCTGCGCGATCTTTTCCTTCATCGACTTCAACACCGGCACGACCGTGTACACGTTCAGCGGCATGTACGTGTCGGATCCGATGTCGAACCTGCTCAAGCTGTTCACCTACCTGGCCACGGCCATGACCATCGTCTACTCGCGCCAGTACGCGGGCGACCGCGGCATGATGTCGGGCAACCTGGGCGGCGAGTTCTACACGCTCGCGCTGTTCTCGATGATGGGCCAGATGATCATGATCTCGGGTAACAGCATGCTGTCGATCTACCTGGGTCTCGAGCTGATGTCGCTGTCGCTGTACGCCCTCGTTGCGCTGCGCCGCGACCACGCGATCTCGACCGAGGCAGCGATGAAGTACTTCATCCTGGGCGCCCTGGCGTCGGGCTTCCTGCTGTACGGCATCTCGATGATCTATGGCGCGACCGGTTCGCTCGACATCACCACCATCGCCCAGGTGACCGCCGCCGAGGGTGCGAACCGCACCATCCTGGTGTTCGGCCTGGTGTTCGTGGTGGCGGGCCTCGCGTTCAAGCTGGGCGTGGTGCCGTTCCACATGTGGGTGCCGGACGTGGTGCAGGGCGCGCCGACCGCCGTGACCCTGTTGCTGGGCGGCGCGCCGAAGATCGCCACCTTCGCCATCGTGATCCGCCTGCTGGCCGAGGCGCTGCCGTCGATGGCCTTCGACTGGCAGCAGATGCTGCTGGTGGTCGCCGTGCTGTCGCTGGCCTTCGGCAACGTCACCGCGATCGCGCAGACCAATATCAAACGCATGCTGGCGTATTCCACAATCGCGCAGATGGGCTTCGTGGTGCTGGCCCTGGTGGTCGGCAACGTCGACGGCGACACCACCAATGCCGCCTCCGCCTACAGCGCCGCGATGTACTACACCATCATCTACGTGCTGACCACGGTGGGCACGTTCGGCCTGATCATGATGCTGGCGCGCGTCGGCCATGAGGCCGAACTGATCAGCGACTTCAAGGGACTCGGCAAGCGCAGCCCATGGTTCGCGGTCGTCGCCACGATCCTGATGTTCTCGCTGGCCGGCGTGCCGCCGATGGTGGGCTTCATTGCCAAGTATGCCGTGATCCAGGCCGTCGCCCAGGCCGGCATGGTGTGGCTGGCCGTCGTGGCCGTGATGTTCTCGCTGATCGGCGCGTTCTACTACCTGCGCATCGTCAAGACCATCTGGTTCGACGAGGCGGAGGACACGAACGTCATCGCGACCCCGACGGACATGCGCGTCATCATGTCGCTCAACGGCGTCGCCATCTTCGTGCTGGGCATGCTCCCGAGCGGCCTGCTGGCGGTCTGCTACAGCGCCATGCAGGCGACCCTGGCCAATTAAGCCATGGACAGCTCGCTGGCCGCATCGCTGGTGATTGCCCTCGCGCTGGCGGGGGCCAATCTGCCGTTCGTCAACGAGCGCCTGTTCGCTCTGGTGCCGGTCCCCGGCAAGGCGGTGGTGGGGGAGCCGCGCAACAAGGCCCTCGCGCTGCGCCTGCTCGAACTGGTGGTGCTGTACTTCGTGGTCGGGCTGGTCGCGCGGCTGCTCGAATCGCGCATCGGTTCGGTCTTCGCGCAGACCTGGGAGTTCTACGCGGTCACCGGCTGCATGTTCCTGGTGCTGGCGTTTCCGGGCTTCGTGATGCGGTACCTGCGCAAGCGGCGTTAAGCCAATAAAGTTAGAGCAAGCACGTCGTTCCCGCGCAGGCGGGAACCAAAGTTTCTCAGCGTATCGATGACGCATGCGAACTTGGGTTCCCGCCTCCGCGGGAACGACGTTTTTGGAGCCAACGAAAATGCCATGCGCCGGCTCCGCCGCCGACGCGTTTGGCTTATGATATTTCTACCTGCGTAACGAGAATGGAGCCCACAGTGTCGGAACTCAAAGAAACCCGCATCGACGGCGGCGTCGTCTACGATGGCCATTTCCTGAAGGTCGAGAAAGACCGCATCCGCCTGCCAGATGGTACGGAAAGCCAGCGCGAATTCTTCCGCCATCCGGGCGCGGTCGTGATCCTGCCGCTGCTGCCCGACGGCCGCGTGCTGCTCGAGCGCCAGTTCCGCTATCCGAACGCGCAAGTGTTCATCGAGTTCCCTGCCGGGAAGATCGACCCGGGCGAAGACCACCTGGAATGCGCCAGGCGCGAACTCAGGGAAGAGACCGGATACACGGCCGAGCGCTGGCGCTTCGTCTGCACCATCCATAACGCGATCGCCTATTCCGACGAGCACCTCGAGATCTTCCTGGCCGAAGGCCTGAGCGCCGGCGAGCAGCAGCTCGACGCCGGCGAGTTCCTGGAACTCTTCAGCGTCACCGTGCCCGAGCTGCTCGACATGGTGCGCAAGGGCGAGATCACCGACGTCAAGACCATCATCGGCGCCTTCTGGCTCGAGAAGATCCTGGCCGGCGACTGGACGCCTGCCTGACCATCATGCGGCCGCGTCGGAGCCTGGTTGCGCCGGCGACCGCGCTGGCGGCGGCCCTTGCAATCGTCGTGGCCGCCCCGGCCGCGGCCCAGGCCCGCACCCCGTTCCAGGCGTCGTGCGAGGACACCATCGGCGAGACGATTTCGGTGCTGTCCAGCCGCAGCGACGGCTACCGCATCGACAACACGCGCTCGTACTTCGACCTGACGCGCCTGAAGGGCAGCGTGCGCCGCGGTTCCTGGGTGCTGGGACTGACGCATACCGAGGCGCGGGTCAGCATCAAGGTCGGCGGGCGCATGCTGACGGACCGGGCCAGCGGCTATGAATGCGTGGCGCCGCGCATTGACGTCAACCTGTATTACGCGCCGATCGTGATCTATGTCAGCCGCGAATTCCCGCCGGGATCGTGTTCTTACCGGGAAGTGCTGGCCCATGAGATGCGCCACCTGCAGACCTACCAGGCGTTCCTGCCGCAGGCCGAAGCCATCGTGCGCGCGCGCCTGGCGGCGCGCTTCGCCGGCACGCCGTTGTATGCGCCCATCGGCCAGGCAAGATCCCTGCTCCAGCGCGAAGTGGACCGCAGCTGGATGCCCTACATTAAACGTGAGATGGAAAAGGTCGAAGTCTTGCAGGCAGCCATTGATACGCCGCAGGAATACGCCCGCCTGGGCAAGGTTTGCGCAGGTGAGGTACAGTCTTTGCTTAGACAGGCACCACGAAGCAGTTCATGACCACCGAACAAGCAAACGAGACGAATACGGCAGCGCCGCAGCATGTCGCCCTCATTCCGGCGGCCGGCGTCGGCGCCCGCATGGCGGCCGGCAGCCCCAAGCAATACCTGGCCATCGGCGCCAAGCCCATGCTGCGCCACACGGTCGACGCGTTTCTATCCAGCCCGCTGATCGCCCACACCTACGTAGTGGTCAGCGCCGACGACCCCTTCATCGACGGCGTGCTGCCCGACGCGGGGGAGCCGGCGGGCCGCGTCACCGTGCTGCGCTGCGGCGGCGCCACGCGCATGGAATCGATCCGCAACGGCCTCTATGCGCTGTCCGGCGCGCTCGGCGCGCAAGACCGCGTGCTGGTCCACGACGCCGCGCGGCCCGGACTGAACGCCGCGCTGATCGAGCGCCTGATCGTCGAAACCGGCGACCACGCGGCCGGCGGCCTGCTGGCGCTACCGGTGGTCGATACCGTCAAGCGCGGGGACGCGGCGAGCGGGGGCAGCGTCGCCACCGTTGCGCGCGACGGGCTGTGGCTGGCCCAGACCCCGCAGATGTTTTCCTACGCGCTGCTATGCCGCGCACTCGATGCGGCACTCGATCCGGCCGCGATCACCGACGACGCCAGCGCGGTCGAGGCGCTGGGCCTGGCCCCGAGACTGGTCGAAGGCCATCCGCGCAACCTGAAAGTCACGCTGCCATCCGACATCCGCATCGCCGAGATGTACCTGGCGCTCGATTCCACCATTTGAACGACACGAATTCCACATCATGGCACTCGCATCCTATAATCCCCATCCTCCGTTTCGCATCGGCACCGGCTACGACAACCACGCGCTGGTCGAAGGTCGCAAGCTGATCGTCGGCGGCGTCACCATTCCGCACCGCCTGGGTCTCCAGGGCCATTCCGACGCCGACGTGCTGCTGCATGCGATCATCGATTCGCTGCTCGGCGCGGCCGCGCTGGGCGACATCGGCAAGCATTTCCCGGACACCGACCCCATGTTCGCCGGCGCCGATTCGCGCACCCTGCTGCGCGAAGTCGCGCACCGGGTGCTGAACTCGGGCTACACCATCGGCAATATCGACGCCACCATCATCGCCCAGCAGCCGAAGATGGCGCCGCATATCCCGCTGATGGTCTCGCGCATCGCCGAGGACCTTGGGGTGTCGCCGCAGCAGGTGAACATCAAGGCCAAGACCAACGAGAAGCTCGGCTACCTGGGCCGCGAGGAAGGCATGGCGGCGCAATCGACCGCGCTGCTGATCCGCGCCGCAACGGACTGACGGGCACATCGAAAAACCTGCTGCGCGTTGCATTTTCGGTCGGCGATGCTCGCTGTACTCTAGTACAGCTGCGCTTCTCGACCTGCGCGGCCCAACCTGCGCGGCCCGACCTGCGCGGCCCGACCGAAACTGCTGCCGCTCGCGACGGTTTTTCGAGGTGCCCTGACGGGCTTCGGCAAAGGTCGAAAAGGCAATCTATAATTGCCGGATGACCGACGCCACCCCGACACTATCCGCGCGCGCGGCCTGGACCCTGATCCTGGTCGCCAGCGCCGTCATGATGATCACGATGGGCGCGCGGCTGACCAGCGGCCTGTTCCTGTCGCCGCTGAACACGGCGACCGGGCTCGGCGTGGCCAGCATCAGCTTCGTGATGGCGGTGGCCCAGCTGATGTGGGGCGCGGCCCAGCCGGTCTTCGGCGCCGTCGCCGACAAATACGGGCCGGGCAGGGTGATCGCCCTCGGCGGCCTGATGCTGGCGGTGGGCACCGCCGCCACGCCCTTCGTCGATTCGCAGTGGGCGCTGCTGCTCACGATGGGCTTTCTGTCGGCGGCCGGCGCCGGCGCCGGCAGTTTCTCGATCCTGATCGGCGCCACCGCCCAGCGCCTGCCCGTCGAGCGGCGCGCCTTTGCCTCGGGGTTCATTAACGCCGGCGGCTCGTTCGGCCAGTTCGTGTTCGCGCCGCTGATGGGCGCCATCATCGCCGGCGCCGGCTGGATCTGGGCCATGCTCACCATGGCCGCCGCCACCTTGCTGACCATTCCGCTGGCCTGGCCGCTGCGCGGCAGGAAAGCCGCCGCCGCTTCTGCCACCGTGCCTGCCGCCGCTTCTGCCACCGCTCCGGCTGCCGCTCCTGCCACCGCCCCAAGCGCCGCCGCGCCCGCTCCAGCCGCGATCTCGCTCGGCCAGCAGCTGGGCCAGGCCATGCGCGACCGCAGCTATATCTGCCTGCACCTGGGATTTTTCACCTGCGGCTTCCACATCGCCTTCCTGGTCACCCACCTGCCGGGCGAGGTCGCGCTGTGCGGCCTGCCGACCAGCGTCTCGGCCACCGCGCTGGCGCTGATCGGCCTGTTCAACATCGCCGGCAGCCTGGGCGCCGGGATGCTGGCCTCGCGCTACCGCATGAAGTCGCTGCTGTTCTGGATCTATGCCAGCCGCGCCGTGCTGGTCGGCGTGTACCTGCTGGCGCCGAAGACCGAATGGACTTTCTACCTGTTCGCGGCCGCGCTCGGCGCCACCTGGCTGGCCACCGTGCCGCCGACCGCCGGCCTGGTCGGCAAGCTGTTCGGCGTGCGCTACCTGGCCACGCTGTTCGGCATGACCCTGCTGTCGCACCAGATCGGCGGCTTCCTCGGCGCCTGGCTGGGCGGCCTGGCCGTGGTGCACACGGGCGACTACAGCTGGATGTGGTATGCCGACATGGTGCTGGCGCTGGCGGCGGCCCTGGTGAACCTGCCGATCCGCGAAGCGGCCGTGGTGCGTGCGCCAGGTCTGGCGGGAGCCTAGGGGTGGCGCGCGACGCCTGGGCTTACCGCGAGGTGGCGGTCGAATCGGCGTTCGATGCGCGCACCGGCAAGCCGCGCATCCGGCCGGTGTCGGGACAAGCCTTTGCGAGCGATATGCGGGTGCAGTGTTCGCGCAGCCTGCTCGATACGGCGCGCTATCCGGTGGGCACGCGCTTCCTGCTGTCGGTGCGGATCACCGACCGCCAGGGCGGCGCGCCGTTTCTGTATGCGTGGCATGGCGACCCGGTGGTCGTCATGAGCAAGGCGAAGGTAACGCGCTTCTTGCAGATGTACCGGCGCTTGCGCCTGTAGGGTGGACGAAAAAAAGGCCGCTGGTCGCGGCCCTGGATAGTCAGTCGACGCCGGGAGGAGGGACGCCGGCCCCGGCGGCCAGCACGAACAGGCTCAGGGAGATCCCGGCGCCGGCGATGGTCGCCAGCAGCGCCGCCGTGCGCGGCTTGGCGTTCTTGTGCGAGCGCCAGGCGGCATCGAGCAGGCCGATGCCGATCACCAGGTTCACGAACAGCATGGCGTCCATTGCGAATCAGTCCCAGTCCAGCGCGCCCTTTTTCCACTCGTAGGCCAGGCCGATCGTCAACAGGCCCAGGAACACCATCATGGCCCAGAATCCGGTCGAGCCGATGTCGGTGACGACCACTGCCCACGGCACCAGGAAGGCCACTTCGAGATCGAACAGGATGAACAGGATCGCGACCAGGTAGAACCGCACGTCGAACTGCATGCGCGCGTCGCCGAAGGCCTCGAAACCGCACTCGTAGGGGGACAGCTTCTGTTCATCGGGGCGATGCGGGCCCAGGACACGGCCCAGCACCTGGGGCGCGACACCGACCAGGATGCCGATGATGATGAACATGAGGACGGGGAAGTATTCTTCGAGGTTCATGGTTCTGCTGCGCGGTCAGGCGCGTGGGTTGATAAAGTCGGTGGTGCGGTGGTCCTGGAACGTCGCGCCGCGCTGGTCCGGCATCGGATGCGGCGCAGACGGGCGAAGTTGGGCCCGATTCTAACTGGATATGAACCTGTTGCCAACCGTGCATTTGCGCGCCGTTGCAATGCAGTTGCGGCGCTGACGCGGGTCGCTTACGAGGGTATTGACAGGTATTTTCCTTCCCCGACGCACCCGGCGGGCGAAAGCCGCTATCATCGGGGGTTGGCAAAACGACCTCACCCACCAAGGAATACCATGGCCTCGAAAAAGATCGCCGTCCTCGTCGGCAGCCTGCGCAAGGACTCGTACACCCGCCGCGTCGCCCATAGCCTGATCGCGCTGGCGCCGGAAGGACTGGAGCTCGCGATCGTCGAACTGCGCGACCTGCCGCTGTATAACGAGGACGACGAGACCGATCCGCCCCCAGGCGCGTTCGCGGCCTTTCGCGCCGCCATCCGCGAGGCCGACGGTATCCTGTTCTGCACCCCGGAATACAACCGCTCGGTGCCGGGTGCGCTGAAGAACGCGATCGACGTCGGCTCGCGCCCCTACGGCAAGGCGGCGTTCGCCGACAAGCCGTGCGCCATCGTCAGCGTCTCGCCGGGCGCGCTGGGCGGCTTCGGCGCCAACCACCACCTGCGCCAGATGCTGCCGTTCCTGAACATGCCGGCCATGCCGGCGCCGGAAGCCTATGTCGGCGGCGTCGCCGCCAAGTACGAAGAGGACCGGCTGGTCGACGAATCGTCGCGCGCGTTCTTCGGGAAATTCATGGCCGCCTTCGGCGCCTGGGTGGAGCAGCATGCCAGATAAGGGCCTGCGTTCGCGGGCGCCGGCGGAGCCACGCTGCCGATGATCCGCGCGACCGACAGCAGGATCCTGCCGACGCCGCCGCGCGACCTGCCCACGCTGCTGGGCCGCCCGCCGGACGGCTGGCGCGCGCGCATGTTCGACGTCATCTTCGGCACCGACACGCCGGCCGGCCGCCGCTTCGACATCGTGCTGGTGATCCTGATCCTGCTCAGCATCCTGGTCGTGATCCTCGACAGCGTGCCGTCCATCTACAGCCAGTACTCCGGCATCACCTCGGTGCTCGAATGGGGCTTCACCCTGCTGTTTACGATCGAATACATCGCGCGCCTGGTGTGCGTGCAGCGCCCGGTGCGCTATGCGCGCAGCTTCTACGGGATCATCGACCTGGTGTCGGTGCTGCCGACCTACCTGTCGCTGCTGCTGCCCGGCAGCCAGGTGTTCCTGGACGTGCGCATCCTGCGCCTGCTGCGCGTGTTCCGCATCTTCAAGCTGACCTTGTACATCGAGGAATACACCCGCCTGGGCGAAGCCCTGGTCTCCAGCCGGCGCAAGATCATGGTGTTCCTGTCGGTGGTGCTGATGCTGATCCTGATCCTCGGCACCGTGATGTACGTGGTCGAGGGACCGGAAAACGGCTTCACCAGCATCCCGATGTCGATGTACTGGGCCACGGTGACCATCACCACCGTCGGCTACGGCGACATCGTGCCGCACACGCCGGTGGGCAAGGCGATCGCCTCGTTCATGGTGCTGCTGGGCTGGGGCATCCTGGCGGTGCCCACGGGAATCGTCTCGGCCGAGATGACGTCGCAAAAGATGTCGCGCCACGCCCCGCGCGGCGCGCCGCGCGAATGCGGCGCCTGCGGCAGTGGCGACCATGACCCGCGCGCCCACTTCTGCAAGGACTGCGGCGCGCCGCTGGCGCCGGCCAGGGAATAGGGCGCGGCGCACGCCGCGCACCACGATGGCAGGCAGCGCACCGCGACCGGTCAGGCCATGGCCGCGTGCCGCGTGAACCGCGAAGGTGCATGCACTGGCCTATTCACTGGCCCACTCACTTGGCCATCCACTTGCCCATCCACTTGCCCACTGAGCGGCGCACGCGGCGGCGCCGGGCGCGCCAGCGTGACCGGCGGCGGCATGGCGGCATCGCGCTCGAGCCAGTAATTGAACTGGCCGAAGCTGGGCAGCGCGCCGGCGTCGACGTCCTGGAAGAAGTCCTCCAGCATCTGGCGGTAGGCGGCGCGGCGCGAAAAGCCGTCGTGGCTGGCCGCATAGCGCGCGGCGGCGGCGTGGAAGATCGCGCGCATCCGCTCGTCGGCATTGGTGCCAGTGCCCGCGCCCTTGCGCGGACGTCCGCGCTTGATGCCGGCGGTGACGGCGCGGGTGCGCCCCGGCGCGCCCGAATTGCCGTAGTCCGGCAGCAGGGCGTCGGGCGTCTGGCCGCGCTCCCAGTAACGGCGCAGGTAGCGCAGGATGCTCGATTTCGACATGCCGTGGGCGGCGGCGTAGCCGGCCATCAGCGTGGTGCGCTGGCGCGGATCGACCAGCGCCTGGCGGTCGGCATGCAGGGCGCGCACGGCCGACCAGGCCTTGGCCTGCAGGTTCAGGTAGCCCTGCGGCACCGGTTCGCGCGGCGGCGGCGCGGCGAACGGATCGACCAGCAGGCGCCGCGCCTGGCCGGACGTCAGCGCTTCTTCCAGCGCCGCCACCCGCACCGGCTCGGGCATGACCGCATGGCCGCCCAGTTGATAAGTCCAGGCCAGCGCCTGGTCGATCCACAGCACGCGGACGGTGCGCCCGGGCGTGCCTGCGAATTCGACTACATCGTTCGGTCCAATCATCTCTCTACCTCCCATAAAGCCTCGGAATCCAGGGTGCTTTCTGACATGCAAGGATCGGGCCAGCCCGGATGCGCGTGAGCCTGCACGTTTGGTGCACCTCAACCGTGCGGGTGTGGGAGCGCTTTAGTCTTCGTTGTTCGTGCCCAGGCACGCCACGTATTCATTTCACGTTCGATTCCATTTATTCAAAGAGAGGCCTGCATGTATCCGTTTCCCCAATCCGTGACTCCGGCCGTGCGCACCCATATGGACGCCCAGACCGCCTTCGTCAACGACATGTCCAAATCCCTGTTCCGTTCTTTCCAGCAGATGTGTGAGCTCAACATCCAGCTGGCCCAGAGCATGCTCGAGGAAACCACGCTGGCCAGCCGGCACGTGTTGAGCGTCGACCGCCAATCCGAACTGCTGGATGCGGCGTCGGCGCGGGCCCAGCCGGCGACCGAGAAGCTGCGCGCCTACCAGCAGCACGTCTCGCGCCTGGCCACCGACGCCCAGGTCGAGCTGGCGCGCGTGACCGAGCAGCACGTGCAGAACACCACCCGCACCGCACGCGCCGTGGTCGACGAAGTGGCGCGCACCTCGGCCGAGGAAGCCGAGCGCGGCATCCGTGGCCAGCAGGAGGCGCTGCGCACCATGGCCGACCCGTTCACGCGCGCCGATGGTGCGATGCACGCGCGCGGCGATGGCGCGGCGCAGCCGGCCCAGTCGCTGCAGCAGGCCGGCGAGCAGGTGGCCCAGCAGGTGGGCCAGCAGGTGGCCCAGGCCAGCCAGCAGGTGCGTCAAGCTGGCGCGACGCACTAGGCCGGCAGGTTCAGTGCGGCCACGGCGCCGCGCGTGGCGCCGTGGCCGCGGTGCTCACCGCGCCCGCCTGCGGCGCCAGGCCGAACAGCGGGCGCATCGGGCGCAGCCGGCGCACGGCTTCGTACAGCGCGAAGCTGCCGGTCGCGGTCAAGACCATCAGCAGCAGGGCTTCGATGCCGGGCGCCAGGTTCAACGGCTTGAAGGCATGCGCCATCATGACAATCAAGGTCTGGTGAGCAATATAGACCGGGAACACCGCATCGGTGAGGTAGCGGCGCGCCGGTCCGTCGCGGTCCAGGTGGCGGCGCGCGAAACCGCAGGCCGCGACGATGGCGCTCCAGGCGCACAGCGCGTACACGCAGCGCATGATCGGCGCCCAGGTCGCCATCATCTGCGCGCTGTGCGCATGGTGGGGCGCGGCGTACCATGCCACGAGCGCGGCCCAGCCGGCCAGCGCGCTGCCAAGCGCGATCCAGCGCACGCTCTCCATGCGGTCCCACACCGGACGGCTGCGCGCCACCACGGCGCCCAGCAGGAACAGCGGCAGGTAGGTGGCGTGGTTGAACCAGTCGTCGACCAGGGCGTGGGTGGTCGGGAAGCGGTCGGCCAGCAGGATGCGCACCGCGGCCAAGAACAGCGCCGGCAGCGCCAGCAGCTTCCAGCCGCCCAGGGCGGCGGCGCCGCGCGCGGCCAGCGCCTCGATGCGGGCATGGCCGAGCAAGGCCGCGCAGGCGGCCAGCACCAGCGTGTAGACCCACAGGTAGGCAACGAACCACAGGTGGTTCCAGGTCGGCAGGATCAGGCAGCCGTCCTGGCAGAAGCCGCCATAGCCGGACACATACAGCCGCATGAAGGCCATGAAGCCGTCGGCATAGCCGAGTTTCTCGACCACTTCCAGCCACGGCTGCGGCGGCACGACGACCAGCATGCCGAACAGCAGCGGCAGCAGCAGGCGCAGGCTGCGGCGGCGCACGAAGGCGCCAGGCGCCATCTTGCGCAGCAAGAAATGCGAGGCCGCGCCGGCCACGAAGAACAGCAGGCTCAGGCGCCACGGCGAGGACAGCAGCATGAACGGTTCCGGGCCGCTGCCGGCGTGCGGACTCTTCACGTGCCAGCCCCAGCTCACGTAAACCATCCCCACGTGATAGGCGATCAGCACGAAGAAGGCCAGGATGCGGACCCAGTCGAGGAAATACAGGCGTTGATTGCCGGTGGAAGTGTGTGGCTGCATGGCGCGCTCTGGTGATGACGGAGACGCCAGCATCGCGCGCACCAGGGCAGGCGGCCAGCGCCAGGGGGCGAACCGGGGCTTACGTGGGGCGAGCCGGCGCCAGGCGTGCGAGCAGGGAGGGACGGTACTGGCGGCTGCACGGCACCCGCGCGCCGCTGCGCAGCACCAGTTCGCAATCACCCTTGTCGAGCGGCTCGATGCGCACGATGGCCGACAGGCGCACCGCCGCGCGCCGGTGGCAGCGCGCGAAGGCGGTTTCCAGCTGGCCGAGCAGGGCGCCCAGGCTCTGGCGCAGCAGCGGGGCGCCGGCGGACGTGTGCAGCGCCACGTAGTTGTCGGCCGTCTCGAGCCACTCGATGTCGGCCACCTGCACCACGCGCGTCGCGCCGCGTTCGCTTACCAGGAGCTGGCGCGGCGGACCGGGCGCCGCCGCCGCCCCCTGCACGGGCGCGGCCAGGCGCGCGCGCAGCCGTTCGAGCGCCCGGTGCAGGCGGGCTTGGTCGGTCGGTCCAGGGTGGGTGCTCGTAGCGGGCGCCGGCCAGCGCATAGACGCCGTGGCGGAGCGCGAACACCATGGGCGTGAAGCCCAATCAGTACAGCGGCAGCCAGCGCAGCTGCCGGCCGAACCAGCGCCGGGGCGTGGCGACCAGCGCATCGTCGCCGCTGCTCAAGCGCCGCTGGAACAGGAACAGGAGCGTGGCCACCAGCGCGGACGAGGTCTCCCACAGCACCGGTTGCCAAGGGGCCGCGCCGCCGTCGCGCCGGTAGTCTTCGAGCGCGACCAAGACCATCAAGGTCCAGAACAGGATCCAGGCGATGCCGGCGACGGCGAGGCTGCGGTCTGCGCGCGCTGAAGAGAAGGGCACGGAAGTCGTTCCATCTGAGAAAGACCCGATCATCGTGCATCGGCCTGCGATTGTCAAAATGGCGCCATGGCGGAGGTGACAATTGGTGAGCATTGCCGTCCCTGCAAGCTCATCGTGCGACAATGCGGCATGAACACTCCTGGTCACCACAGCGACGATTCCGATCACCGGCAGCCGATGCGGAGCCTGCTTGCCGCCCACGACTGGTCGTCCTCCCCCATGGGAGCGCCGGACGGCTGGCCGGTGGAATTGCGGGTGGCGCTCGACCTGATGCTCGATGCGCCCCATCCGACCATGGTGTGCTGGAGCGGGCGCTACCTGATGCTGTACAACGACGCCTTCGCGACGCTGCTCGGCCCGGCCCATCCTGGCGCGCTCGGCAGGCCACTGAACGAGGTCATGCCCGCCATGTGGCCCGAGGTAAAACCGCTGGCCGACGCCGCGATGGCGGGGCGGCCCGGCCACGTCGAGCACCTGTGCGTGACGCTGCCGCCGGGAGACGAGCCATGCCAGCGCTGGTTCAGCGCGTCCTATGTGCCCTTGCGCGGCCTGCATGGCGCGGTCGGGGGCTTCGTCCATACCGCGTTCGAGACCACCGACCGCGTGCTCGAGGCGCGCCGCGCCGACCTGGCGCGGCGGGCGAGCGATGCGCGCCTGTCGGCCCTGTTCGACAGCCTGCCGGTCGGGGTTGGCGTCACCGACATCAACGGCATGATCGTGCTCGCGAACGACGCCATGGCGCGCTACCTGCCGACGGGCCTCATGCCGTCCCGCGATGAACAGGGCTCCGCGCGCTGGACGATATTCGGTGACGATGGCGTGCCGGTGGCGCGCGACGATTTCCCCGGCGCCCGCGCCCTGCGCGGCGAGCGTGTCGTGCCGGGCATGGAGGCGCTGTACCGCGAGGGCGAGGACCGGCGCGAGGTCTGGACCCACGTCAGTTCGGTGCCGATCCGCGATGCCGACGGACAGGTCACCGGCCAGGTCTCGGTGGTGACCGACATCGACCGCGTCAAGCGCACCGAGGCGGCCTTGCGCGAGTCCGAAGAAAAATACCGCAAGCTGTTCGAAGAGGTCGACGAGGCCTTCTGCATCCTGGAAGTGAAGTTCGACGCCGGCGGCGCGCCGTGCGACCTGGTGTTCCTCGAAGTGAACCCGATGTTCACGATCCAGAGCGGGATTGCCGATGCCAGGGGGCGCTCGGTGCACGAGCTGGCGCCGGGCCTCGAATCGGTCTGGCTGGAGCGCTACGGCGCGGTGGCGCGCACCGGCGAATCGATCATGTTCGAGGAATATTCGCCCAAGCTCGAACGCTGGTTCGAGGTCAATGCCTCGCGTATCGGCGCGCCCGAGGCGTGCCAGGTGGCGCTGGTGTTTCGCGATACGAGCGAACGCAAGCGCATCGAGGAAGACATGCGACGCCTGGCGCGCGAGGCCTCGGAGGCGAGCCGGCGCAAGAGCGAGTTCCTGGCGGTGCTGGCGCACGAGTTGCGCAACCCGATGGCGACCATCCGCACCGGCCTCGAGATCATGCGCCTGCGCGCCGACAGCCCGGACACCATGGCGCGCGTGCGCGAGATGCTCGAACGCCAGACCCACCAGCTGTCGCACCTGGTCGACGACCTGCTCGACGTCGCCCGCGTCAGCAGCGGCAAGATCGAGATCCGCAAGCAGCTGGTCGACCTCAACCTGGTGGTGACGAGCGCGGTGGAGACCAGCACGGCGGTCATCCAGGGCGCGCGCCACCGGCTCGACGTCAGGCTCTGGCATGAGCCGCTGTTGCTGGACATCGACCCGACCCGCGTCGCCCAGGTGGTGAGCAATCTCCTGACCAATGCCGCCAAGTACACCCCGCCCGGCGGCGACATCCGCCTCGACGTGAGCCGGGCAGCGCGCCAGGGCGCGGGCACGGGGGCGGGTGAGGCGGTGATTGCGGTGAGCGACAGCGGCGTCGGCATCCTGCCGGAACACCAGGAAGCGATCTTCGAGATGTTCAGCCAGGTCGGCAACCATGGCGGCCTGGCCCAGGGCGGGCTGGGCATCGGCCTGTCGCTGGTGCGCCAGCTGGTGGCGCTGCACGGCGGCGGCGTCGAGGTGCACAGCGCCGGCGCCGGCCAGGGCAGCGTCTTCACCGTGCGCCTGCCGCTCGCGCGGCCCGACGCCGGGCAGGGCGACGCGGCGCAGGCGCCGCGGCAGGAGCAGCGCGCGCTCCCGCGCCGGAGCTTGCGCATCCTGGTGGTGGACGACAATACCGATGCCGCCGAAAGCCTGTCGCTGCTGCTGCAGATAAACGCCCACGAGATCCGCGTCGCGACCAACGGCCGCGACGCACTGGCGCTGGTCTCCGACTTCACGCCCGACATCGCTTTCCTCGACATCGGCATGCCGGGCATGACCGGCTACGAGCTCGCGGCGCGGCTGCGCGCCATGCCGGCGCTGGCGCGTACGGTCATCGTCGCCGTGACCGGCTGGGGCGCGGAAGAAGACCAGCGGCGCGCGCGCGAGGCCGGTTTCGACCACCACTTCACCAAACCGATCGCGGCCGAGACGGTGAGCCGCCTGCTGGGCGGGCTCGGCTAGCGCGCCCGGTTGCGCCCGGTTGCAGCGCAGTCGCGGCGCAGTTGCCCCTCAGTTGCCCCCACCGCGCTCGGCGTCGATCTCCTTCTTCATCGCCCCGACCTGGTCGATGTAATCGGCCACCGGCACGTCCGGGCTGGCGCGCAGCTCGGGCGGCAGCAGCACCGGCATGTACAGCTCGTCGGCGGTGCGGCCGTGGCGCTGCATGTTCCCGGCCAGGATCAGGCTCGACGCCAGCACCGCCAGCGCGGCGCAGACCGGGCGCAGGCGGCGCCGGTACTGCGGCGTCACGGTGGCGAGGTGGAAGTAGACCGCCACCGCCGCCGTCGCCACCGCCGCGTGCGAGGCATAGGCGGTCAGCCATTCGAGCGACCAGGCATAGGCCACGACGCTGGCCAGCAGGCGCACGCCCACCAGCGCCGCCAGCGCGCAGCCATAGATGAACAGGTGGCGCCCGAGGCGCGCGCGGCGGCCGAACAGGCGGTTGCCGAAGGCCCACAGGCCGGCCCACGCCAGGCCGGCGCCGCCGGCCGCGGCCGGGAACAGGGCATAGCGCTCCAGGTCGTTGCTGGCGTCGGTCAGCCAGGCCACCAGCAGCGCCGCCAGCACGGCCAGCACGATGCCGGCGCCGCCCGGCAGCATGCCTTCCCAGCCGTGCATGGTGCGGTCGACCAGCTCCGGCGCGACCCGGTGCGCGGCGCCGCGGATGCGCAGCGACGTATGGCCCATGCGCACCACGGTGTCGCCGTCGATCGCCAGTTCGTCCTTGATGCGCCGGCTCTTGTGCACGATGCCGTTGCGGCTGCCGAGGTCGCGCAGCCGCAGGCGCCCGTCCGGCCCGGCCTCGACCACGGCGTGGTGGGCGGCCGCATAATCGTCGTCGACGATGAAGTCGTTGTCATAGGCGCGGCCCATGCGGATCGGCAGCGCCGCCACGCGATGGCGGTGCAGCACCTCGCCGTTGCGGGCCAGCGTCTCGATGCTCCATGGGCCGCGCAGCGGATCAAAGCCCGCCGGCGCGCTCGCCGGCGTGCTCGCCGCCGTGTCCAATGGCTGGCTGGCGTGCTCGCTCATCGCCGTCCACTGCGCCCGAAGGCGCCCAGGTAGGCGCGCGTGACGCGCAGGCCGTTTTCGTAGGAGACGCCGGACACGTCCAGGCGGCTTTGCAGGCTCGATTGCGAGGCGTCCGTGCTGGCGGTGAGCAGGGTGAAGTTGTACAGGCCCTCGAACTTGCGGTAGGCGCGCACGCAGGTCACGGCGCGCATCGGCAGGCTGCGGGTATGCACGAAGCGCTCGGTGCAGAACGGCTTGGTCAGGCGCGGGTCGCCCGTGCTGCCCAGGTTGTTGACCTGGAAGGTGTCGCTGGCCAGCGCCGCGAAGCGCATCGGATCCATGGTGCCGCTGCGGATGTACTGGTGGGTCATGGCCACGTTGCCGGTCTGCTGCACGTCCGACACGAACACCGCCGACTGCATCACGCAGCTCATCGAGTCGGTGCTGTAGACCGCGCCGCGGGCATTCGAACGTCCCCAGCAGCGCACCTCGCCCGATTCGCGCACCGGCACCAGGTACTGGCCCATGCCCTTGAGCGTGAGGGGTTCCTCGAGCAGCTTGTCGACCATATTGCCCTGGTGCGCCAGCAGCTGTTTGCCGATCAGCGGATTGAAGTCGGCCGGCGGAGCGGCCTGCTCGGCCACCTTGCGCAGCAGCTCCTGCGCATGCCTGACCGGCACCAGGAAACTGACCGATTCGCCGTCGCGCCGGCGCGAGACGTTGATGCCGGCTACCGTGCCGCTGGCGGTCACGCTCGGCCCGCCGCTCATGCCCGAGTTGATCGGGCCGGAAAAGATCAGGCGGTCGTAGAAGCTGCGCGTGAGCACGCCGTTATAGGCCCCTTCCGAGATCGCAAAGCCCAGGTCGAGCGGATTGCCGAGCGAGTACAGGCGCTGGCCCTGGCGCAGCCGCACCGGCTGTTCGGGCACCTTGAAGAAGCCGCTGCCGTTGCGGTTGATGCGCACCACGGCCAGGTCGTGCAGCACGTCGACCGCCATTAGCTCGACCGGGCCGGTATTGCCGTCGGTATCGATGTATTCGGCCGTATAGATGGCGGGGTCGAGCGCCATCTGCGACACCACGTGGTAATTGGTCAGCGCCAGGTTGCTGGTGCCCACCAGGAAGCCCGAGCCGACCGTCGACTGGGTGCGGCCGTTCTTGAGCAGCATGCGGATCTGCAGCAGGTCGCCGCGCGCCGAGTCGTACAGGTCCTGGGCCGCCAGCGAAGGTTCGGGCAGGGCGTCCTGGGCCTCGGTCTCGCCGGGCAACGGCGCGTTCGGGGTGGCTGCGGGCGCGGTGTCGACCGGCATCTGGGGCACGCCGGCGGCTGCCCCGGCCCCGGCCGTGTTCTGGGTCGCGCGCGGCGCGGGTTGCGCCAGATTCTGCGGCGAGGGCTGGGCAGCGGCCGGCGGCGACGTCGCCTCGAGGGCGGCGCCGATGGCGATGCAGGTCAGCAGAGATGCGAGGACAGCTCGTTTCATGCAATAGTTTGATGGCAGTATGAGTTGCTATCTTGCCACCGGATCAACGAGCGTTGCGCGCGTTAGCGCACGTTCGGGGGCAATGAGGAGGGCGAAGCCGACGCCGACGGCGCTGCGTCGGCCGGTTCGACCAGGGCCTGTTCTCCCTGCTCGACGGCGGTCAGCGGCGCCATCATGTGGCCCAGCTTGGCCTGCTTGGTGTTCAGGTAGCTGTTGTTGTAGACATTGCGGTTCACCAGCAGCGGCACGCGCTCGGCGACCGCGACGCCGATGCGGTTCAGGGCGTCGATCTTGCGCGGGTTGTTGGTCATCAGGCGCACCGACTTGATGCCGAACTGCGCGAGCATCGGACGGCACAGCTCGTAGTTGCGGGCATCGGCATGAAAGCCCAGCTGCAGGTTGGCCTCGACCGTGTCGGCGCCGGCTTCCTGCAGGCGGTAGGCGCGGATCTTGTTGACCAGGCCGATCCCGCGGCCCTCTTGACGCAGGTACAGCAGGATGCCGCGTCCTTCCTCGGCGATGCGCTGCAGCGCGCCCTCCAGCTGGGCGCCGCAGTCGCACCGCTGCGAGAACATCACGTCGCCGGTGAGGCATTCGGAGTGCACCCGCGCCAGCACTGGCTCGCCGGTCGACAGGTCGCCCAGGGCCATCGCCAGGTGTTCCTTGCCGGTGGCCGGCTCGACCCAGGCGTGCAGCGTGAACTGGGCCCACGGCGTCGGCAGCGCGCACGAAGTGGCATAGTCCAGCAGGGAAGGCGGCGCGGAAAGGGCAGGGGCGGTGGCTTGCATGACGGTGTTTCCAATCGATATCGATGTTCTTACAGCGGTGAAGTTTACCGGAAATCGGGCATGGCCGTGCGGAATCACCCGCATTTCGCCGGTCCCGCGCGGCGGCTGTGCCAGGCGGCGCGAGCGCCCGGCGAACGGTCGGGTTCGGCAAATGACCAGGTTGCGTATTGCCGTGTGTATTGCCGAGTATTAATGTCACCGTGGTACGCTCCGTCTCCACGACCGTTCTAGAGGCCTCCATGCCGCATTCCCGCCCTTTCCTGCATCGCTTGAGCCCGCGCGGTCTCGGGGCCTGGCTCGCGCTCGCATTCTCGGTGCTGACCGTGGTCCTGACCCTGCTGCTGGTCGAAGTGGTCGAGCGCGCCGCCACCGACCAGGTCAAGAGCAGCATCGGCAACGGGCTGGGCGAGATGGCGATGCAGACCGCCGACAAGCTCGATCGCGGCATGTACGAGCGCTATCGCGAGGTGCGGCTGATGGCGCGCCGCGGCGAGCTGGTGGGGCCGTCGGCGACGCGCGCCGAGCGCCGCCGCATCCTGAGCGACATGCAGTCGACCTACGGTTATTACGAATGGATCGGCATGGCTGGCCTGGACGGCACGGTGCTGGCCGAGGCGCGCGGCCTGCTGGAAGGGAACAACGTGGCCGAGCGGCCGTGGTTCATCAATGCCCTCAAGGGCACCTACGTCGGCGACGTGCACGAGGCGGTGCTGCTGGCCAAGCTGCTGCCGGTGCAAAAGGGCGAGCCGCGCCGCTTCGTGGACGTGGCCTTTCCCTGGATGGACGCGAACGGCAAGCCGGCCGGGGTGCTGGGCACCCACCTGTCGTGGGAATGGGCGCGCGACGTCGAGCGCTCGATCATCGCGCCGGTGGAGACGCGCCACCAGGTACAGGCCCTGATCGTCAGCGCCGAAGGCGTGGTGCTGCTGGGTCCCGACGGTTTGCAGGACACCACGGTCAACCTGTCCAGCCTGGACCACGCGCGCAAGAAGCGCACCGGCTACGTGGCCGAGCGCTGGCCCGACGGACGCGACTACCTGGTCGGCTACGCCGCCACGCACCCGGTGGGCGATTATCCGGGCCTCGGCTGGCACGTGCTGGTGCGCCAGGAACTCGAGGACGCCTACCGCCCGGTGCGCGAGCTGCGCGCGCGCACGCTGTGGAGCGGCGCCGTGCTGGCGCTGCTGTTCTCGCTGGCCGGCCTGCTGCTGGCGCGCCGCATCACGCGGCCCCTGCAGGCCCTGGCGGCGTCGGCCGACCGCCTGCGCCGCGGCGACAGCCAGGAGCTGGTGCCGGCGCAGCGCGGCTATACCGAGGTGCGCCAGCTGTCGGGCGCGCTCAATGCGCTGGTGACGGCGCTGGTGCACCGGCGCGCCGAGCTGCAGGTGCTGAACGACACCCTCGAGCTAAGGGTCGAGCAGCGCACCCTGGAACTGGAACGCGCGCTGGCCTCGGTGCGCGCCAGCGAGCAGCGCATCGCCGCCATCGTCGGGGCGGCGCAGGACGCCTTCATGGCGGTCGACCAGCGCGGCATGATCCTCGACTGGAATCCGGCCGCCGAACGCATGTTCGGCTGGAGCCGCCACGAGGCGGTAGGCTGGCCGCTGGCCGAGATGATCCTGCCCGAGCGCTACCGCGCCAGCATCGCCAAGGCGCTGCGCGGCTTTCATCAGGGTGGTGAGTTTTCGTATGGCCGGCGCCTGGAGCGGATCGTGGTCAACCGCCAGGGCACGGAATTCATGGTCGAGACCACGGTGGCGCTCGCGGGCGAGGGCGAGGACGCCTTCTTCAGTATCTTCCTGCACGACATTTCCGAGCGCAAGAAGATCGACCGCATGAAGAGCGAATTCGTGTCCACCGTCTCGCACGAACTGCGCACGCCGCTCACGTCGATCCACGCCTCGCTCTCGCTGCTCGACACCGGCATGGCCGGCGCATTGCCGCCGGACGTGGCCGAGCTGATCCACATCGCCAACCAGAGTTGCGATCGCCTGATGCGGATGGTAAACGACGTGCTCGACATCCAGAAGATCGAGGCGGGCCAGATGGAATACCGGCGCAGCGTGCAGCCGCTGGCGCCGGTAGTGCGGCACGCGACCGAGGCGATGCAGGGCCAGGCGCGCCAGGCCGGCGTCGCGCTGCGTCTCGACCTGGCGCCGGGCGCCGAAGCGGTGCGGGCCGCGATCGACCACGACCGCGTGGTGCAGGTGCTGAGCAACCTGCTGTCGAACGCGATCAAGTTCACGCCGTCCGGCAAGGCGGTGACGGTGGGCCTGGCGCAGCGGCCGGGTTGGGCGCGCCTGAGCGTGACCGACGAGGGCCCGGGCATCCCGCCCGCATTCGAGGGCCGCATGTTCGAGCGCTTCGCCCAGGCCGATGCCCACGACACGCGCCAGCGCGGCGGCACCGGGCTGGGGC
The DNA here is from genome assembly GCF_050434805.1 of Massilia sp. UYP11. Lineage (NCBI taxonomy): Bacteria > Pseudomonadati > Pseudomonadota > Betaproteobacteria > Burkholderiales > Oxalobacteraceae > Massilia > Massilia sp. UYP11. The sequence goes on along the minus strand of NZ_JBNDJE010000003.1, from coordinate 204,940 downwards.
TGAGCATCAGCAAGGCGATCGTCGAGGAGCACGGCGGCACGATCGGTTTCGAGACCCGGGCCGGGATGGGAACGCGGTTTACGGTGGAGCTGCCGCTGGGGTAACCGGCTCCACGGTAGTTCTAGCGCAGCGCGTGCACCGCCATTCCGCCAAAGCTCTTCCACGCGCCGAAGCCGCTTTCCAGCTGCGGCAGCAGGCGCATCAGCGCGGGCTTGTCGAAGTGGAAGGTGGTGTCCGAGCCGGCGATGCCGCGCCGGTCGGCCAGCGCATACGCCTGCGCCTCATCCTGCGCCGCGGGCACCTTCAGCAGCATCAGCACCTTCTGCCCGTCCAGGTCGAACATCAGGAGGTCGCCCTTGGCGTCCGGCCCCAGGCGCCGGTAGTGGCGTTCCACGCCGGCGCCGGCCGGTCCGGCCTCGAGCGCGATGCGCACCCGCTTGCCGTGCCTGACGCCCCAGTCCAGGAAGGGCGCCGCATGGCGCCGTATCTCATCGGGGTCGGTGCGGTAGTTGCGCACCGTCAGCACGTCGACATGGCGCGCCAGGCCGCGCAGCAGCGCGTCCTCCTGGCTCCAGGCGGCCGGCGCCACGACCTCGAGCCGCATCTTGCCGGCGGCCTCGCGCAGCGCGGCGAGCAGGTCGAGGTAATGGCCGTCGCGCGCCGCCTTCGGCAGCTTGTCGGGATCGAGCAGCTGGGGCTGGACGTCGAACTGGACCCCCTTCAGGCTTTCCCCGGCGCCCGCCCGCGCGTTGTAGGCGGCATAGGCGCGCATGCGGCCGACGGCGTCGGCGCGCGCGGTCGGCAGGATCAGGTCGGGCCCGTCCTCGAAGGCGGTCAGCGCGATGCCGCGGCCGTGCGCCTGGCGCACGAAGGCCGCCAGCGCCTGCGGCTCGGCGACCTCGCCGGCGCGCACCGGCACATTGATGAACAACTCTCCCATGCCTTGGCCGGCGGCCCAGTCGAGCATGGCGTCGGCGCGTTCGCGCCAGGCGTTCGGGCTCCAGGCCCAGGCGGCGCGCGGCGCGCGCCGGCGCACCTCGGCGGCGTCGAGCGGTTGTCGGGTGGACAGGCCCGGCTGCGGCGCGGGCGGCGGCGGCTGTGCGCCCAGCGTGTGGCCGGTGACGGTGAATTCCTTGCCCCGTTGTTCGCCGTGCAGCAGGATCGTGTCGCCCGGCGCCGCGTCCGGCGGCAGGAAGTGCAGGGCCTGGACGCCGCTGGCGGCCACCTTGAGCGGCACGGCGCGGCAGCCGGGATCGGGCTTGCCCGGCGCCTCGGTGACGATGGCGCGCATGCGCGCGCCCCTGGCGGTGGTGTAGTCCTCGGTCACGGCGCCGGGCGAGGCGAGCGGGGTGCCGGGGCACAGCAGCAAGGTGGCGGCCTGGGCCGGCAAGGACAGCAGGAGCGGGAGCAGGAAAATGGAGCGCGACATGCCCCGAGTGTAAGCGAGCCGGGCGATTCGTAGCGCCCGGTTCAGGCGGCCGGCAGCAGCAGGCGCCGCACGCGCGCCAGCAGTTCGTTGGGCTGGAACGGCTTGCCGACGAAGTCGTTGGCGCCGGCGTCGAGCGCGCGCACGGTGTCGCGCTCGGTGTTCTTGGCGGTCAGCATGAGGATCGGCACCGCCGCCCAATCGGCGCGCGCACGGGCCAGGACGACGATCTCGTAGCCGTCGAGATGGGGCAGCATCACGTCCATCAGCACCAGGTCGGGGATCTCGGGACTGGCGGCGACGTACTCGCTCGCGGCGCGGCCGTCTGCCAGGTGCAGGACGCGGTAGCCCTGGCGTTCGAGCATGAAGCGCAATACCTGGGCGATGTGGTCGTCATCCTCGACCACCAGCACCAGGGGTGCGGGAACGTGTTCGTTGAGCATGGTGAATTCTTCGTTGAATATTCGATTATACCGATGCCTGCGCGGATATTGGCGTGGTTGTTGCTAAGAACCTATCCCGGTAGGTGAGGGTCGTTCCTGCCGCGCCTGGCAAGCGTGCGCTGCGTTGCTCGTCGTTGCATGGCTCGCCATGCGGCCTCCTCGCGCCTTGCTCACACTCGCCATGCATCGACATGAACTTCCCCTCACCTACCGGGATAGGTTCTAAGTATCACCTGGCCGATGGCCGACGCAGCGGATCGAGCAGGCCGCGCAAATCATTGTGGTCGAGTTCATACATCAGGGCCAGCAACTGGCCCAGCTCGCCGCGTGGGAAGCCTTCGCGCGCGAACCAGCCCAGGTAGTGGCCGGGCAGGTCGGCCAGCTTGCGGCCTTTATATTTCCCGTACGGCATTTCGCGGACGAGGAGGAGGGAGAGGTGTTCAGCGTTCATCGTGCGGCACTTTAGCAAACAACGATGGCGTTGTAGCATTTCGGTGACAAGGGGAGGAAACATGATGGATGACTTCAACCTGGCGCGCTTCGTCGAGGCGCAGGAGCCAATCTACGCCGGCGTGCTGGCTGAATTGCGGGCCGGGCACAAGCGCAGCCACTGGATGTGGTTTGTCTTTCCGCAGTTCAAGGGGTTGGGCAGCAGCGAAATGGCGCGGCGGTATGCCATCGGCTCCGAGGACGAGGCGGCCGCCTACCTGGCCCATCCGGTCCTGGGGCAGCGCCTGCGCGAATGCGCGGGCATCGTCGCCGCGCTCGACGGGCCGTCGGCGCACGAGATCTTCGGCCACCCGGACGAGCTGAAATTCCGCTCGTCGATGACCCTGTTCGCCGAGGTGGCGCCGGACGAGGCCGTGTTCCAGGCCTGTATCGACAAGTATTTCGACGGCGAGGCCGACCCGGAAACGCTCGCGCGACTGTAAGGTGCTGAAAAACGCCGGTTCAGGCGTCGGCGAACTGCGCCAGCAATTCGTCCGGCCGGCCGCGCATGGCCACGTGCAGGATCACCGCGGTGGAAAAGCGCAGCGCCGGATGGCTGGCGCGGTGGCGGGCGAACCAGAACGCTTCGTCCAGGTCGTCATCCTCGTGCGCCGTCGTCAGCACTGCCTGTTCCGGCGCGACGTCTTCGTAGTCGAACGCTTCCAAGGCGGCATCCTCGACTGCCTCGTTCCAGCTCGCGCACTCCTTGCCCCAGGCCAGCATGTAGCGGCAGCCGGAATCGACCAGCCAGCGCGCGACGTCCCAGCGCCACATTTCGTCGCTGTCGTCGTCGATCACGACCACGGCCATGAACGGGGCCAGGTGCTTCAGGTCGGGCAGGGCGTCGTGGGGACGCAGTTGCAGGTAATGGGCTTTGTGTGCTTGCATGATGTCGATGCCGGAAAAAGGTTGGCGGCATTATCGCCGCCCGGCGCCGATCGTGCCAGCCGTCCGCGGTGCCAGCGTTTCGCGCGGGATCTGGCGCGCTTCGTGCAGGGCGCCGCGTTGCGCGGGGTTGCGCCGGGTTGCGCCGCGCCGCTAGGCCGCCGTGTCGCAGCGCTCGTCGAGCACCGCATACAGACGCCCGGTGTCGATCGGCTTGACCAGGTGGTGGTCGAAGCCGGCGCCGAGAATCTGGTCGCGGTCGCGCGCCTGGCCGTAGCCGGTGACCGCGACCAGCATCGCGCCCCTCGTTTCCGGCAGCCCGCGCAGGCGGCGCGCGAGTTCCAGCCCGTCGATCCCGGGCAGGCCGATGTCGAGCAGGCAGGCGTGGGGCCTGAAACCGCGCGCGCACTCCAGCGCCCGCAAGGCGTCGTGCTCCACCGCGACCCGATGGCCGCCCGACTCCAGCAGCATCGACAGGGTGACGGCCGCATCGACGTTGTCGTCCACGATCATCACGCGCAGCGATCCAGACTGTGCGGCGCCGCGCAATTCTTCTCGTGGCGGGGCGGCGTCGACCCGGCGTTCCAGCAGCGGCAGGCACACCGTGAACCGGCTGCCGAGGCCCGGGCCGGCGCTGTCGCAGGCGACCTCGCCGCCATGCAGTTCGACCAGGTTCTTCACCAGCGCCAGGCCCAGCCCCAGGCCGCCCGAGGCGCGGTCGGATGAGCGTTCGGCCTGGGCGAACAGCTCGAAGGCGCGCGCCGCCAGCTCGGGCGCCATGCCGATGCCGTTGTCGCGCACGTCGATGCACAGGCGCCGTTCGGCATCGATGTTCGATGCGACCTCGAGACGCCCGGCTTCCGGCGTGTACTTGGCGGCGTTGTCCAGCAGGTTGGCGACCACCTGCACCAGGCGCTTGCGGTCGCCGGCAATCTGCGTGTCCGGCGGCGGCAGGTTCAGCGTCAGGTCGTGGCGGCGGGCCTGGATCAGCGGCATGACCTGTTCCACCGCCTCGTGCAGCATGGCGCCGACGTCGAGCGGCGCGGTGTCCAGCTCGACGAGGCCGCGCGTGACGCGCGAAACGTCCAGCAAGTCTTCGATCAGCGCCGTCATGTGACCGACCTGGCGCCCGATGATCTGGCTGGTGCGCTTGACGATCGCCTCGTCCAGCTTCATGCGCTGCAGCAGCTCGGCCGCGGCGCCGATCGGCGCCAGGGGATTGCGCAACTCGTGCGCCAGCATGGCCAGGAATTCATCCTTGCGGCGGTCGGCCTCGCGCAGCTTTTCTTCCGCCGCCTTGCGCTCGGTGATGTCGCTGGCGGTCCCGATCCATTCGTAGACCGCGCCGGCGGCGTCGAACATCGGCACCGCGCGCGACAGGGTCCAGCCGCTGCTGCCGTCGGCGCGCCGCACCCGGTGCTCGAGCTCGAAGACCGAGCCGTCGCGGATGGCGCGCGCGACCGCCTGGTGCACGCGCTCCTGGTCCTCGGGCGGGATGTATTCCTCCAGCCAGAAGCGGTTTGGGTCGTCCGTGTCCTTCAGGAAGCCGCGGCCTTCGAGATGGCGCAGCTGGGTCCAGTCCGGGTTCATGCGATAGATGACTTCGGCCGTCGCATTGGTCAGCGCGCGGAAGCGCTTCTCGCTTTCGCGCACGGCGGCCTCCGAGCGCAACTGGGCGGTGACGTCGTTGTTGCTGTGCGAGATGCAGACCAGCTCCCCGCCGGGACCGAAGATCGGCGTGCTGGTCGCGGTCCAGAAGCGTTCCTCGAACATCGTCTGGCCATTGGGCAGCACCACGGGAATCGGATAGCGCACCGCCGGCAGGGTGTCGGGCAGGCCGGTCGCGCGCACCTTGGCGAGCGAGGCGCGCAGGTCCGCTTCGCCGGTGTCTTCGGGATCGTCGGGGTTGCCGGGGAAGGCCTTGAACAGGCTGGTCCCGACCAGTTCCTCGCGGGTGCGCGACGATGCCTTCAGGAACGCATCGTTGACCGCAAGGATGATCGCATCAGGCGTGGGCGACAGCAGGTAGTGCCCGAAGGGCGAGCTGTTGAAGGCTGACTCGAACAAGGTGGCAGGAAGCATCGTCGAAGACCGGTCGCAGGAGACGAAATTATAGGGCAGAAGTGGGCATGTTGAACGGACGATTGAACCGGTCGCAATCCTCGTATGCATGGTCGTGTTTACGTCGGCACGGCATTGTTGCGGATAGCCGCAGATGGTTTCCCCACGCTGGTGGGGATCTTCTTTTATGGGGTTGAGTTTCACAGACATCGAGGAGCTCGCGTATCGGTGCGACTTGCTGTCCCTGGCGTCGAGCACAGCCGGCCGCAGCGATCAGCCTCATTCCTCCATATGCTGGTGCGGCCGGAGCCCGGAACCCGGGACACCGCGGCAAACAAGACAACGGCAAAACGCTCGCGTTGCGTATAATCGCCGGTAGCCTGTCCACTCATTACCAGAAAACAACAACTCATGGCCTCATCTTCCGACAACATCAGCATGGCGGTGTTCTGCGACTTCGAAAACGTCGCATTGGGCGTGCGCGACGCCAACTACGAAAAATTCGACATCAAGCCGGTGCTGGAGCGCCTGCTGCTCAAGGGCAGCATCGTGGTCAAGAAGTCGTACTGCGACTGGGATCGCTACAAAGCCTTCAAGGCGGGCATGCACGAGGCGAACTTCGAGCTGATCGAGATCCCGCACGTGCGCCAGTCGGGCAAGAATTCGGCCGACATCCGCCTGGTCGTCGACGCCCTCGACCTGTGCTACACCAAGTCGCACGTCAATACCTTCGTCATCATCAGCGGCGACTCCGACTTTTCGCCGCTGGTCTCCAAGCTGCGCGAGAACGCCAAGCAGGTGATCGGCGTCGGCGTCAAGCAGTCGACCTCCGACCTCCTGGTGGCCAACTGCGACGAATTCATCTTCTACGACGACCTGGTGCGCGAAAAGAACCGCGCCACCGCCAAGCGCAAGGAAGAGCAGGAGGCGCGCAAGGGGCAGCCGGGACGGCGCTCGGGCGCCGCGGCGGGCGCCGGCGACGACAAGCGCAAGGAAGAACTCGAGGCGCGCAAGGTGCAGGCGCTGGACATGGTGGTCGAGACCTTCGACGCCCTGGTGCTCGAGCGCGGCGACACCGGCAAGATCTGGGCTTCGCTGCTGAAAGACACCCTCAAGCGCCGCCGTCCGGACTTCTCCGAGACCTATTACGGCTTCCGTACCTTCGGCAACCTGCTCGAAGAAGCGCAGACCCGCGGGCTGTTCGAGTTCGGCCGCGACGAAAAGTCGGGCACCTACGTCTATCGCAGCGCGAATGCGCCGGTGCTCGTGCCGGTTGCCGAGTTCGCGGTGCAGGATGACGTCGAGGTCCCGGACGCCGCAGGCCAGGACGGGATCGAGGCAGCCGCCCCGGTCGAGACCGCGCCGGAAGAAGGCGTCAAGCCGGACACCCGCCGCGGCCGCGGTCGTGGCGGACGCAAGGCGGGCGCGCGCGGCGAATCGGCCTCCACCTCGGCGCCGATCCCGGCCTGGCTGGAACCGGTCCCGATGGAGAGCGACGCCACGGCCGCGGCCGATCTCGAGGCCATCGAGCAGCCGGCATCGCAGCCGACGCTGGTCGTGACCGAGGCCCCGGCGCTTGAAGCAGGCGAGGAAGCGCCGGCCCCGGCCAAGGAACGCCGCCGTGCGCCGCGCAAGCCGTCGGCCAAGAAGCTGGCCGAACAGGCCGCGCTGGAAGCCGCCCGGGCCGAGTCCGAGACGCCGGCCGAACCGGAGTTCGATGCCGTCGCGGCCATGGCCGACGATGCCAGCGAGGCCGGGGCCGAGGCCAAGCCGGAGCGCAAGAAGGGCGCGCGCCCGGCCCACAAGGCTCCGGCCCCCAAGGCGCCGGCCCGCAAGGCGGCGCCGCGCAGCCGTCGCCCGGCCAAGCCGAAAGCCGGCACTGACAACGGCTGACCGTTGGCGACGCGCGGCGCGGCGCGTGCGCCACGCCGCCATCGGCGATGCCATAATGGCATGGCCTGCCCGAGCCCGGGCAGGCCTCATCCGCCCGGGTCGAAGGAGCTCGCCATGCGCATAGTTGCCAGCCTGTTGCTGTTGTCCCTGTCGGTCGCCTGCGCGCCAGCGCTGGCGCAGAAGGGGCCGGCCGCCGACCATCCGATCCTCGGCATCTGGCGCCTCGCGGTGCCCGACACCAACTGCCTCGAGACCTACCGCTTCCGCGCCGACGGCACCACGCTGGTCACCAGCGCCGCCGAGATTTCCGAGAGCGTCTACACGATCCCGAACCAGCCCGATCGCGACGGCTTCTATCGCCTGACCGACCGCGTCACCAAGGACAACGGCAAGCCCGATTGCTCCGGCAACGTCATGAAGCCGGGCGCCAGCGTCACCCATTTCGTGCGCTTCCATCCGTCCGGCAAGCTGTTCCTGCTGTGCGCCGACGCCTCGGGCGAGGCCTGCATCGGCCCCTTCACGCGGGTGCGCGGCGAAGAAATCTGAGCGCTTTTTCGCGCAGGCGCCAGGGGCAGGGCGCGGCGCCGGCCCTTGGGCCGGGCTGGAACACGGTGTATATTGCTGAGCGAAACGTCAACCTCGGCACGCCATGTCCCCGCTACTCCTCTTCTGCATCCTCATCGCTTATTTCGCACTGCTGCTCGGCGTCGCCTGGGCCACCTCGAGAGGCGCCAACAACGACAGCTTCTTCATCGGCAACAAGAGCAGCAACTGGATGCTGGTTGCCTTCGGCATGGTCGGCACCACCCTGTCCGGCGTGACCTTTGTCAGCGTGCCGGGCGCGGTCGGTGTCGACGGCTTCGGCTATGCCCAGATCGTGATCGGCTACGTGATCGGCTACCTCGCCGTGACCTATGTGCTGCTGCCGCTGTACTACCGCCTGCAGCTGACCTCGATCTACCACTACCTCGACGTGCGTCTGGGCCGGCGCGCCTACCAGAGTGGCGCCGGCTTCTTCATCATCTCGCGCCTGCTGGGCGCCACCGCGCGTCTTTACCTGGTGGTAAACATCCTGCAAGCCATCATCCTCGACAGCCTGGGCGTGCCGTTCTGGCTCAGCACCCTGGTCGTGCTGGGCATGATCCTGCTGTACACCTACCAGGGCGGCGTGAAGACCATCGTCTGGACCGACACCCTGCAGACCAGCTGCATGCTGTTCGGCCTGTTCGCCTGCGTCTGGATCCTGCTGGGCGAATTGAACATGTCGATTCCCGAAAGCCTGAACCAGATGCAGGCGCAGGGTCTGGCCACCATCTTCACGCATGACATCGACAGCCCCAATTTCTGGCTCAAGCAGATCGTCGCCGGCGCCCTGATCACGATCACCATGACCGGCATGGACCAGGAAATGATGCAGAAGACCATCTCGGTCAAGACCCTGAAGGATTCGCAAAAGAACATGCTGGCCCTGACCGCGGTGCTGGTCGTGGTGCTGCTGTCCTTCGTGTTCCTGGGCGGCCTGCTGTACCTGTATGCGCCCATCGCCGGCGTGACGGCCGTCGGGGACAAGATCTTCCCGGCGGTGGTGATGGGCCATCTGCCGGCGGCCCTGCAGATCATCTTCCTGATCGCGCTGATCTCGGCCCTGTTCCCCAGCGCCGACGGGGCGATCACGGCGCTGACCTCGTCGACCTGCATCGACCTGCTCGGCATCAAGCGCCGCACCGACCTGACCCAGGCCCAGGCCGAAAGCCTGCGCCGCCGCGTGCACCTGGGCTTCGCCTTCCTGTTCCTGCTGCTGGTGCTGGGCTTCAAGGCGGCCGACAACCCGAACATGATCGGCGTGATCCTCAAGCTGGCGGCGTATACCTACGGTCCCTTGCTCGGCCTGTTTGCCTTCGGCATGCTGACCGCGCGCATGCCGAACGACCGCCTTGTACCGCTCGTGACGATCGGCGCGCCGGTCCTGTGCGCGATCCTTGAGTACAATCAGGCCTATCTGCTCGGCGCCTACCGCCTCGGGCTGGAATTACTCTTGATTAACGGCATACTGGTGTTTGCCGGCTTGTATGCGATTTCGCGCCGCCAACCCGGCCTTGCCGGGGCCGGGCAGGTCGCCTGATCGCTTCGTTTCATTGACTTTGACTGGAGTTCCGATGGCCTTCAAGCCCCTGAGCGCCTTGCGGCGCGGGTTCGTGTTTCTGTGGACCGCGCTCGACGTGACCCGCCGCACTTTCTTCAACCTGTTGTTCTTGCTGATCCTCATCCTGGTCATCGCGACGTTCTTCGGCGGCGGCGTCAAGCCGCTGTCGAGCAAGACCGCGCTGGTAGTCGAGGTCAAGGGCGACCTGGTGGAACAGTACGAAACCACCTTGCGCGACACGTTGCTCGACAACGTGGGCGGCGACAGCAAGCGCACCGTGCGCCTGCGCGACGTGACCCAGGTGCTGGACAATGCCGCGCGCGACCCCGACATCACGAGCGTGGTGCTGCTGCTGGACGAAATGAACGGCGGCGGCATGGCCATGCTGCGCGAGTTCGGCGCCGCGGTCGAGCGCGTCAAGAAGGCCGGCAAGACGGTCGTGGCCTGGAGCGGCCAGTACGACCAGAAGCGCTACCTGGTCGCCTCGCACGCCAGCGAGGTCTACGTGCACCCGATGGGCATGGTGCTGATCGAGGGCTTCGGCGGGCGCCGCAACTACTATCGCGACGCGCTCGACAAGGTCGGCGTGACGGTCAACCTGGTCAAGGTCGGCACCTACAAGAGCGCGGCCGAGCCCTATATCGCCAACGGCCCGTCGGACGCCGCGCGCGAGGCCGACGCCTTCCTGTACAACGCGATGTGGTCGGGCTACACGGGCCTCGTCGAAAAGAACCGCAAGCTGCCCGACGGATCGCTGGCCAGCATGATCGACACGCTGCCCGAGCGCATGGAAGCGGCCGGCGGCAGCGCCGCCAGGGTCGCCCTGCAGGCCAGGCTGGTCGACGGCCTCAAGACGCGCGACGAGTTGCGCGCGCTGATGATCAAGCGCGGCGTCTACGAAAAAGACATCAAGTCGTTCCGCCAGATCGGCATGCACGAATACCTGGCGCGCCATCCGCAAAAAGCCTTCGGCGACGCGGTCGGCGTGATCGTTGCCTCCGGCACCATCACCGACGGCGCGGGCGGCCCCGGCGTGGTGGGCGGGCGCGCCACGGCCAACCTGATCCGCCAGGCGCGCGAGGACGATTCGATCAAGGCCCTGGTGCTGCGCGTCGATTCGCCCGGCGGCAGCGCCTATGGCTCCGAACTCATCCGGCGCGAGCTTGAACTGACGCGCGCCGCCGGCAAGCCGGTGGTGGTGTCGATGGGCAGCGTGGCGGCGTCGGGCGGCTACTGGATCTCGATGGCGTCCGACGAGGTCATCGCCGACCCGGCCACCATCACCGGCTCGATCGGCGTGTTCGCGCTGCTGCCGACCGCCCACAAGGTGGCCGACAAGCTGGGCGTGCGCACCGACGGCGTGACCACCACCTGGCTGGCGGACGCCTACAATCCGCTGCGCCCGCTCGATCCGCGCTTCGAGAAGCTGGTCCAGCAAAGCATCAACCACGTGTATGCCGACTTCACCAGCAAGGCGGCGGCGGCGCGCAAGACCACCCAGGCGAAAATCGACGAGGTGGGGCAGGGCCGCGTCTGGACCGGCGCCCAGGCCAAGGAGCGCGGCCTGGTCGACCGCCTGGGCAGCTACAACGACGCCCTGGCCTCGGCCGCCGGCCGCGCCAAGCTGGACCCGGACTACCGCGTGGTCTATGTGGAGCGTCCGGTCACGCGGGTGGAGCGCTTCCTGCAAATGGCCGGCGCCTCGGCGGCGCAGGCGCTGACGATCCAGGTCAAGCTGGGCCTGGTCGAACAGGCGATTCCGGCCGGGCCGGTCGGCCAGGTGGCGCAAGACATGGCCTTTTTGTCCGAACTGACGCAGGAACGCAAGCCGTTCGCGGCGGTGGCCCACTGCTTCTGCGGCGGTTGGTGACCACTGACGGCGTTTCATGCCGGCAGTTTGTAACTGATTAATACAATGTTTCAACGGGCGCGAGCGACGGTTCGCGCCCGTTTTTCGTTTACTTCGGCTAAATAGCGCCGAACTGTGTAAATCGGCGTTAAGGCGACTTTGACAACGTTGATTCCACGGCATCTCAATGTACGTTACGAAACATTGTGAGTGAAACGGCCATGCTAAAGTCAGCGTGACACGTATTGTGCAGTAAGAACCTATCCCGGTAGGTGAAGGTCGGGCCGAGAGCGCGTTGATCACGCTCTCCATGCATCGGCATGAACTTCCTTCCACCTGCCGGGATAGGTTCTTGGCACGGCTTTGCGCACATCCATATCGAACAAGGACAAGCATGGACCAGCATCTCCCGCCCCATTCAATCACCGACCGTCCCGCCCGCACCCGGCGTTCCCGCCTCATCGGCGGCGTGATCGCCGTGCTGTCGATGGTGGCGCTGGGTGGCCTGGCCTGGTGGCTCACCCACCAGCCGGCGGGCGGGCCGGGTGGCCCGGGGATGGCGGCCGGCGGTCCTGGCGGCGGGCCCGGCGGGGGACGGGGCCGTCCGGCCACCACGGTCGGCGTCGCCACCGCCCAGCAGGCCGATCTGCCGGTAACCCTGGACGCGCTCGGCACCGTGGTCGCGGCCGCGACCGCCACCGTGCGTCCGCAGGTGTCGGGCGTGGTCCAGAAAATCCATTTCGCCGAAGGCCAGCTGGTCAAGCAGGGCCAGGTGCTGGCGACGATCGATCCGCGCCCGTTCCAGATGGCCCTGCTGCAGGCGCGCGGCCAGCGCCAGCGCGACGAAGCCCAGCTGGAAAGCGCGCGCCTGATGCTGTCGCGGTACCGCACGCTGCTCGAGCAGGATTCGATCGCGCGCCAGGAGGTCGATACCCAGGCCGCGCTGGTCAAGCAACTCGAAGGCACGGTGATGACCGACAAGGCGGCCGAAGGCACGGCCCAGCTGAACCTGGATTATGCGACGGTGCGCGCGCCGATCAGCGGCCGGGTCGGCCTGCGCACGGTGGACGTGGGCAACCTGGTCGGCAGCGGCGATGCGAACGGCATCGCCGTCATTACCCAGCTGTCGCCGATCGACGTTGAATTCGCCGTACCGCAAGACCAGCTGCCGATGCTGCAGGGCCGCATCGCGCAGGACGCCAGGCTGCCGGCCACCGCGCTGGACCGCACCCGCACCGAGGCGCTGGCCAGCGGCAGCTTCATCGCGCTCGACAACCAGGTCGACACCCAGACCGGCACCGTGCGCGCCAAGGCCCGCTTCGCCAACGGCGACAACAAGCTGTTCCCCAGCCAGTTCGTCAACCTGCGCCTGACCGTCGATACCCTGCGCGACGCGGTGGTGGTGCCGGTGACGGCGCTGCGCCACGGCGCCAACGGCGACTTCGTCTACGTGCTCGACCCGCAAGCGCGCACCGTGGCGCTGCGCACCGTCACGCGCGGCCAGGCGAGCGTGGACAAGGTGCAGATCGCCAGCGGCCTGAAGGTGGGCGAGCAGGTGATCACCGAAGGCGCCGACCGCCTGCGCGATGGCGCCAGCGTGGTGTTGCCGGGCGATCGTCCGGCCGGCGCGCGTGGCCAGGGGCAGGGGCAGGGGCGTGGCCAAGGGCGCCCGGCTGAGGGCCGCCCGGCACAAGGGGCGCAGCAATGATGGTGGCTCCGGCGACCCGCGCCCCCAGCCCGTCGTTCCCGCGCAGGCGGGAACCTGAGTTTGCCGGCGTCGACGCTGCGCACGCGGTACTTGGGTTCCCGCCTGCGCGGGAACGACGTGGCGGCGGTGCTGGCATTCCGGGGCAGGCATGAGCCCCTCCACTCCCTTCATCCACCGCCCGGTCGCCACCGCCTTGCTGATGCTGGCGATCGTGCTCTCGGGCCTGGTCGGCTACCGCTTCCTGCCGCTGTCGGCGCTGCCGCAGGTGGATTTTCCGACCATCCAGGTGCAGACCCTGTACCCGGGCGCCAGTCCCGAGGTCATGGCGCGCACCGTCACCGCGCCGCTGGAGCGCCAGTTCGGCCAGATGGCCGGCCTGACCCGCATGAGTTCCACCAGCGCCGCCGGGGTCTCGATCGTCACCCTGCAGTTCGCGCTGGGCGAGACGCTCGACGTGGCCGAGCAGGAAGTGCAGGCCGCGATCAACGCCGGCGGCTCGCTGCTGCCGACCGACCTGCCGGCGCCGCCGGTCTACGCCAAGGTCAACCCGGCCGACGCGCCGGTGCTGACCCTGGCCATCACCTCCGACACCCTGCCGCTGACCGAGGTGCAGAACCTGGTGAACACGCGCCTGGCGCTCAAGATCAGCCAGGTCTCAGGCGTGGGCCAGGTCTCGCTGTCGGGCGGCCAGCGGCCGGCGGTGCGGATCCAGGCCGACACCGAGGCGCTCGCGTCCTACGGCCTGGGGCTGGACACGCTGCGCACCGCGATCAGCGCCGCCAACGCCAACAGCGCCAAGGGCAGCTTCGACGGCCCGACACGCTCGTATGCGATCAACGCCAACGACCAGCTGGTCACCGTCCCCGACTATGAAAACCTGATCGTCGCCTACCGCAACGGCGCCCCCGTGAAACTGACGGAGGTGGCCAACGTGGTCGACAGCGCCGAGAACGTGCGCCTGGGCGCCTGGGCCAACATGAAGCCGGCGATCATCCTCAACGTGCAGCGCCAGCCCGGCGCCAACGTGATCGCCACCGTGGACGCGATCAAGGCGCGCCTGCCCGAGCTGCAGGCCGGCCTGCCGACGGCGCTGCGCATGGACGTGCTGAGCGACCGCACCACCGGCATCCGCGCCTCGGTCAAGCACGTGCAGATCGAGCTGCTGCTGGCCGTGGCGCTGGTGGTGCTGGTGATCTTCGCTTTTCTCCACAGCCTGCGCGCGACCATCATCGCCAGTCTCGCCGTGCCGATCTCGCTGATCGGCAGCTTCGGCGTGATGTACCTGCTCGGCTACAGCCTCAACAACCTGTCGCTGATGGCGCTGACGATCGCCACCGGCTTCGTGGTCGACGATGCGATCGTCATGATCGAGAACATCGCGCGCTACATCGAAAAAGGCGAAAAGCCGATGGCCGCCGCGATCAAGGGCGCCACCCAGATCGGCTTCACCATCATCTCGCTGACCGTGTCCCTGATCGCGGTGCTGATCCCGCTGCTGTTCATGGGCGACGTGGTCGGCCGCCTGTTCCGCGAATTCGCCGTGACGCTGGCGATCACGATCCTGATCTCGGGCGTGGTTTCCTTGACCCTGGTGCCGATGATGTCGGCGCGCTGGCTGCGCAGCCATGAAGAAGAAAAGCCGGGCCGGTTCGCCGTCAGGTTCCAGGCGTTCTTTGATCGCGTCATCGCCCGCTACGACGTGATGCTGGGCTGGGTGCTCGCGCGCCAGGGACTGACCCTGCTGGTGGCCGTGGGCACCCTGGTCCTGACCGCCCTGATGTGGACGGTCATCCCGAAAGGCCTGTTCCCGACCCAGGACACCGGCCAGCTGCAGGCCCGGGTGCAGGCGCGCCAGTCGATCTCGTACACCGAGATGGCCAGGCTCCAGCAGGAAGCGGTGCGCCAGATCATGCTCGATGCCGAGGTCGCCTCGGTGGCGTCCTACGTGGGCGTCGACGCCGCCAACAACACCATGCTGCACACCGGGACCATGCTGATCAACCTGAAGGCCGACCGCGGCGACCCGCTCGAGACCATGCAGCGCCTGCGCCAGCGCGTGGCCAATGTGGCGGGCCTGCAGCTGTTCCTGCAGCCGACCCAGGACCTGACCATCGACGCCGAGAGCGGCCCGACCCAGTACCGGCTGTCGATCGAGGGCGCCGACGAGGCCACCGTCAACGAGTGGGCGCGCCGGCTGACGCAACGAATCGGCAGCCTGCCCGAGCTGCGCACGGCGATCACCGACGCCGGCGCGGCAGGCGCCGCCGCCTTCATCGACATCGACCGCGACACCGCCGCGCGCCTGTCGATCACGGCCGCCTCGATCGACGACGCGCTGTACAGCGCCTTCGGCCAGCGCATCGTCTCCACCATCTTCACCGAGACCAACCAGTACCGTGTGATCCTGGAAGCGCAGCAGGACGAGGCGATGTCGATCGCCGCGCTCGGCCGCCTGCAGCTGCGCACCGGTTCCGGCCAGCCGACGCCGCTGTCGGCGATCGCCACCATCAGCGAGCGCCAGGCGCCGCTGCAGGTGATCCACGTGGCCCAGTATCCGGCGGCGACGGTCGGCTTCGACACCGCGTCCGGCACCTCGCTGGGCCAGGCCGTGAGCGCGATCCGCGCCGCCGCCGAGGAGATCGGCATGCCGGCCTCGGTCAGCATGACCTTCCTCGGCGCCTCCGGCGCCTACGAGGCTTCGCTGTCGAACCAGCTGTGGCTGATCCTGGCCGCCGTCGTCTGCGTCTACATCGTGCTGGGCGTGCTCTACGAGAGCTACATCCACCCGCTGACGATCCTGTCGACCCTGCCGTCGGCCGGCGTCGGCGCGCTGCTGGCGCTGTGGGTCAGCGGCCAGGGCCTGGGCGTGATCGGCATCATCGGCATCATCCTCCTGATCGGCATCGTCAAGAAGAATGCGATCATGATGATCGACTTCGCGATCGAGGCCGAGCGCGAGGAGGGCAAGTCGCCGCTCGTGGCCATCAGGCAGGCCGCGCTGTTGCGCTTCCGCCCGATCCTGATGACGACCCTGGCGGCGCTGTTCGCGGCCATCCCGCTGATGCTGGGCACCGGCGAAGGCGCCGAGCTGCGCCGGCCGCTGGGCCTGGCCATCTTCGGCGGCCTGATCCTCAGCCAGCTGCTGACGCTGTTTACCACGCCGGTGATCTACCTGGCCTTCGACCGCACGGCGCGGCGCTGGACCGGCAGGGCGCCCCACAAGACTGAAGGGGCGGGCGCATGAATCTGTCGCGCCCTTTCGTGGAGCGCCCGATCGCCACGGTCCTCTTGACCCTGGGCCTGGCGCTGGCCGGCATCGCCGCCTATTTCGTGCTGCCGGTGGCGCCGCTGCCCCAGGTGGACTATCCGACCGTGTCGGTCTCGGCCTCGCTGCCGGGCGCCAGTCCGGAAACCATGGCCTCGAGCGTGGCCACGCCGCTGGAGCGGCGCCTGGGCGTGATCGCCGGCGTCAACGAGATGACCTCGAGCAGCAGCACCGGTTCGACCCGCATCAGCCTGCAGTTCGAACTGAACCGCCAGATCGACGCCGCCGCGCGCGAGGTGCAGGCGGCGATCAGCGCCTCGCGCGCCGACCTGCCGGCGACCCTGCGCAGCAACCCGACCTACCGGAAAGCCAATCCTTCGGACGCGCCGGTGATCATCCTGGCCCTGACCTCGAAGACCAAATCCCCGGCCCAGATCTATGAATCGGTGTCGAACCTGGTCCAGCAGCGCCTGGCGCAGGTGAAAGGCGTGGGCGAAGTGGAAATCGGCGGCGGCTCGCTGCCGGCGGTGCGGGTCGAGCTGGTGCCGTATGCGATGAACCGCTATGGCGTCTCGAGCGAGGACGTGCGCGCCGCGATCCAGGCCAGCAATCCGAACCGTCCCAAGGGCGAAATCGAGGGCAACGGCAACCGCCTGCAGATCTACTCGCAGCCGGCCGGCGGCGACGGCCGCAGCGCCAGCGACTACCAGGACCTGGTGGTGGCCTGGCGCGACGGCGCCGCGGTGCGCCTGTCGGACGTGGCCACTGTGTTCGACGGCCCCGAGAACGTGTACACGCTGGGCCTGTTCAACGGCCAGCCGGCGGTGATCGTGCTGGTCACGCGTCAGCCCGAAGCCAACGTGATCGAGACCGTGGACGGCATCCGCGACCTGCTGCCTTCGCTGCAGGCCCAGCTGCCGGGCGACATCAGCCTGGCGGTGGCCTCGGACCGCACCAACTCGATCCGCGCCTCGCTGCACGAGATCGAGTTCACGCTGGTGCTGTCGATCGTGCTGGTGGTGGCGGTGGTCAGCGTGTTCCTGCGCTCCTTGCGCGCCACCGTGGTGCCGGCGGTGGCCACCGTGGTGTCCCTGCTGGGCACCTTCGGCGTGATGTACGCGCTCGGCTTCTCGCTCAACAACCTGTCGCTGATGGCCCTGACGGTGGCCGCCGGCTTCGTGGTCGACGACGCCATCGTGGTGCTGGAAAATACCGCGCGCCATATCGAGAACGGCATGGACCGCATGCAGGCCGCGCTGCTGGGCGCGCGCGAGGTCGGCTTCACCGTGCTGTCGATCTCGCTGTCGCTGGTGGCGGTGTTCATTCCGCTGCTGTTCATGGGCGGGCAGGTGGGACGGCTGTTCCGCGAATTCGCGGTGACGCTCTCGGCGGCGGTGCTGATCTCGCTGGTGATCTCGCTGACCACGACGCCGATGATGTGCGCCTGGCTGCTGCGCAAGGAGGATCCGGACAAGCGGCCGGGCCGGCTGGCGCGCTGGTCTGAACGTGGCTTCGCGCGCGTCCTGCGCGTCTACGAGCATGCGCTCGACTGGGCGCTGGACAGTAAACTCCTGGTGATGATCATCCTGCTGTTTACGGTGGCGCTGAACGTCTACCTGTTCTCCAGCGCCCCGAAGGGTTTCTTCCCGCAGCAGGACTCGGGCCAGATGAATGGCGGCATCCGCGCCGACCAGAGCATCTCGTCGCAGGCCATGCAGAAGAAGATCTACCAGCTGGTGGAGATCATCCGCAAGGATCCGGCGGTCGAGACGGTGGTCGCCTTCACCGGCGGCGGACGCGCCGGCGGCGGTTTCATGTTCGTCAACCTGAAACCGGTGCGCGAGCGCGACGTCGCGGCCCAGGCCGTGATCGCGCGCCTGCGCCCGCAGATGGCCAAGGTCACCGGCATCACGATCTTCCTCAATCCCGTGCAGGACCTGCGCATGGGCGGGCGCTCCAGCAACTCGACTTACCAGTACACGCTCAAGAGCGACAATGCCGAAGACCTCAAGGCATGGGCGACGCGCCTGGCCGAGTCCATGAAGGCGCAGCCGGCGCTGGTCGACGTCGACACCGACCAGGCCGAGAACGGCGTCGAGACCTACGTCACCATCGATAAGGAATCGGCGGCGCGCCTGGGCATCACCACGCGCGACGTCACCAATGCCCTGTACAACGCCTTCGGGCAGCGCCAGGTGGCGAACATCTACGATGAGCTGAACCAGTACCACGTGGTGATGGGCGTGGCCCAGAAATACGCGCAGTCGCCCGAGGCGCTGAAGGACGTCTACGTGCCGGCGCGGCCGACCGGCGGGGCCGCGAGCGCGGTGGCCACCGGTACCGGCACGCCCGCCGCCGCGGGCGCCGCCGGCGCGGCGGCCTCGGCGACCGGCTACCTGACCGCGGCGCGCGACCCGTCCGGCGGGCAGGCCCTGGCCAGCGCCGCCGCCACCATGGTGCCGCTGTCGGCGATCGCGCGCTTTGCCGAAAGCGCCACGCCGACCTCCGTCAGCCACCAGGACGGCGAACTGGCGACCACGGTCTCGTACAACCTGAACCCGGGATTCACCCTGGCCGACGGCGAGGCCGCGGTGCGCCAGGCGGAAGCCGACATCGGCATGCCGAGCAATGTGCGCGGCAGCTTCCAGGGCACGGCCGCCGCCGCCCAGGCATCGAGCCAGGAACAGCCGCTCCTGATCCTGGCCGCGATCGTCGTCATCTATATCGTGCTGGGCATCCTCTACGAAAGCCTGGTGCACCCGGTGACGGTGCTCTCGACCCTGCCGTCGGCCGGCGTCGGCGCGGTGCTGGCGCTGCTGCTGTTCAAGATGGAGTTCTCGATCATCGCCCTGATCGGGGTATTCCTGCTGATCGGCATCGTCAAGAAGAACGCGATCCTGATCATCGATTTCGCGCTCGAAGCGGAGCGCGCGCGCGGCCTTTCCGCCACCGAGGCGGTGCGCGAGGCCTGCATGCTGCGCTTCCGCCCGATCCTGATGACGACCCTGGCCGCGGCCCTGGGCGCGCTGCCGCTGGCGATCGGCTTCGGCGAAGGCTCGGAGCTGCGCCGCCCGCTGGGCATCGCCATCATCGGCGGCCTGGTCGCGAGCCAGCTCCTGACCCTGCTCACCACGCCGGTGGTCTACGTCCTGCTCGACAAGCTGCGCACGCGCAAACCCGATGAACACAACCTGACCCGTCACCCCCATGAAGCCGAGGGCGGCCCGTCCCTGGCCAAACCATGACCACTATGCGACAACAGCTTCCATTCCGTTTTTCCCTGCTCGCCCTCGCCCTTGCTGCGGCCTTGGCCGGCTGCGCCGTCGGCCCCGCCCATGAACGGCCCAGCCCGCTTGTCGCCGACGCGGCGCTGCCGGGCGCCTACAAGGAGGCCGAAGGCTGGGTTCCGGCGGCGCCTGCCGATGCGCTCGAGCGCGGCCCCTGGTGGACCCTGTTCGAGGACCCCGAGCTCGATCGCCTGGCGCAGCAGGTGCAGGCCGCGAACCAGAACGTGGCGGTGGCGCTCGCCAATTACGACCAGGCGCGCGCGCTGGTGGCGCAGCAGCGCGCCTCGCTGTTCCCGGTGGTGTCGCTGGGAGCCGGCGCCGACCGCATCGGCGGGGGCGACGACAGCGTCAACCGCGGCGCGAACAGTTCCTATCGCCTGCAGATCGGCGCCAGCTGGGAGCCGGACGTGTTCGGCCGCCTGAGGAGCGCCGTGACCGGCGCCGAGGCCAGTGCCCAAGCCACCGCCGCCGACCTGGCCAGCGCCGTCCTCGCGGCCCAGGGCGAGCTGGCGATCAACTATTTTTCGCTGCGCCAGACCGACGCCCAGCGCGAAATGCTGGCCTCGACCATCGAAGGGTACGAGCGCGTGTTGCAAATCACCTCGAACCGGTTCGAGGCGGGCATCGCGGCGCGCTCCGACGTGCTGCAGGCCCAGACCCAGCTCGCCAATGCGCGCAGCGAGGCGCTCGGGCTGCAGAACCAGCGCGCCCAGCTCGAGCACGCGATCGCGGTGCTGGTCGGCCGGACCCCGTCGAGCTTTTCCTTGCCGCCGGCGCCCTGGCATGTGTCGGTGCCGGACGTGCCGGTCGGCGTGCCCTCGACCCTGCTGCAGCGCCGTCCCGACATCGCCGCCGCCGAACGCGACGTGGCGGCGGCCAATGCCGACATCGGCGTCGCGCGCTCGGCCTACTTCCCGAACTTTGGCCTGTCCGCTTCCTATGGCAACACCAGCAACCGCGTGGGCGACCTGTTCTCGGCGTCCGCCGCGGCCTGGTCGTTCGGCCTGTCGGCGGCCCAGACCATCTTCAATGCCGGCGCCACCCGCGCCAGCGTCGCAGGCGCCGAGGCGCGCCACCGGGCGACCGTGGCGCGCTACCGCCAGGTGGTCCTGGACGCCTTCGGCGCCGTCGAGAACGGCCTGGCCGCCACCCGCGTGCTGGAACAGCAGCAGCAGCTGCGGGCCGAGGCGGCCGAGGCGGCCGGGCTGGTCGAAGAGCAGATCCTGAACCGCTACAAGGCGGGGCAGGTGGGCTATACCGAGGTGGTGCAGGCCCAGGTGACGGCGCTGTCCGCGCGCCGCTCGCTGGTGCAGGTGCAGGCCGACCGTCAGACGGCGGCGGTGTCGCTGATCCAGGCGCTGGGCGGCGGCTGGCAGGAACAAACGCTGGCCGACGCCGCGCGGTAAGAGGTGCAAGGGATGCGTGAGGCATTACAATGCTGCGATTATCGATAGTCAGGCACTCGCCATGAAAAACTGGATCAATCGCATGTTGAGCGGCGCCGACAGGGCGCCCGACCCCGCCGACGCCGCCGTGCGGGCGGACGAGATGGAGGATGACTATGGCGTCCAGGTCGACGCCGCCTATTACCGCTGGCTGACCGTGTCCGGCGGATTCCAGGCGGGAGCGGAGGTCGAGGAGCACATCCTCGACCTGGTGCGCACCCTGGCGGCCGACCCGCTGGCCGCCAGCGGCCTGGTGCCGCGCGTGCCCGAGCTGATCCCGAAGCTGCTGCGCGACCTGGCCGGCGACGAGGTCTCGACCGGAGACCTGGCGCGCCAGGTCGAGCAGGACCTGGTGCTGGTGGCCGAGGTGATCCGCGAGGCCAACAGCGCCTACTATCGGCCGCTGCAGGCGGTGAAGTCGCTCGACGCCGCCCTGATGATGATCGGCCAGAACGGCCTGCGCATGCTGCTGGCCCGGATCGCCTTCCGGCCCCTGATCAGGATGGCCGACCAGGGCTTCGCACGCCATGCGGCGCCGCAGGTATGGAACCAGTCGGAGAAATGCGCGCTGGCCGCGAGCCTGATGGCGCCGGGCCTGGGCGCCGGCGTGTTCGAAGCCTACCTGGCCGGGCTGATGCAGAACCTGGGGCTGGTGGTGGCCTTCCGCCTGGCCGAGCGGGCGGTCGAGAGCGGCAAGATCCCCGGCTCCAGCGACTTCGGCCGGCGCCTGTTCGACGTCAGCCGCGGCCTGTCGTCGACCATCGCCGCCCACTGGGAGTTCCCGTCCGAGGTGGTGGAAGGGATCGCCGGCGTCGGCCGCCCGGACGCCTCGCCGCTGGCGCGCACGCTCGAGCGCGGCGACCGGATCGCCAAGCTGCGGATACTGCTCGACGCCCATGTGGTGCCTGACGACGACGTGCTCGTCACCGAAGGACTCGATAGTTTCGAGCGCCGTTGCCTGGGCAAGCTGACCGATTTGCCGGGCTGAGACGCTGCATCGCATCGCCTTTTTTCGAGAGGAGACTGCCATGAACATGAACGCCGAACACCTGGCCGAGCTGCACGAGGCCAAGCGCCTGCTGGAGAACCCCGGCTTGGCCGCGCGCATCAGCAACCTGGTCGGCTCGCCGATCGAATCAGCCATCGGGCGCCTGCCGGCGGCGTGGCAAAAGCGGGTGGGCGGGGCCACCGAGCATGCGCTGCAGTACGCGATGACGGGCGCGCTGTCGACGCTGCCCGAAGACGGCACGCGTATCGCGTATCCGCGCCTGCACAAGCTCGCGGCCGGCGTGTCGGGTGGCGTGGGCGGTGTCTTCGGCCTGCCGGGACTCCTGGTCGACCTGCCGCTGTCCACCGTCATCATGCTGCGCTCGATCGCCGAGATCGCGCGCGCCAATGGCGAACGCCCGCAGGACGTCGAGACCCGGCTGGAATGCCTGCGCGTGCTGGCCATGGGCGGACCGGGCGGCGCTGACGACGCCGCCGAGTCGGGCTACTTCACGGTGCGCATCGCGCTGGCGCGGGCGGTGAGCGAAGCCGCCCAGGCGCTGGCGACCAGGTCGGTCAATGCCGCCACCACGCCGGCCCTGCTGCGCCTGATCGCCGCGGTGGCGGCGCGCTTCCAGGTGCAGGTGACGCAAAAGGCGGCCGCGATGCTGGTGCCGGCCCTGGGCGCCGTGGGCGGCGCGACCATCAACCTGCTGTTCGTCGACCATTTCCAGAACATGAGCCGCGGGCATTTCGTGGTGCGGCGGCTGGAGCGCCTGTATGGCGAGGAGGATGTGCGCCGGCAGTACGAGGCGATCGAGCTCGCGGTTCTTGCGTAGGGTCGGCGGCTATGCCGCCGACGCGGCGATTGTTTGCGGCGCCGATTTCGCGCCGAATGATCTGGCGGCCAACCATCACCGCGTCGGCGGCGAAGCCGCCGACCCTACGGACAAATCCTGTTACGGCCGGCCTCCTTGGCGGTGTATAACATCGCATCGGCCCGCAGGAACAGCGCGTTTTCGCTGCGGTATTCGGGAAACGCGGCCAGGCCGCCGCTGAACGAGAAGCGCCGCGCCTCGCCCGGCGCGACCTCGAAATCGATCGCGCAAAAGGCCTGGCGCTGCGCGTCGAGCCGGCGCCGGGCCGCGTCGAGCGTGCAGTTCCAGAAGACGACCACGAATTCCTCGCCGCCGAAGCGCGCCAGCAGGTCGCGCTCGCCCATGTGCGGCGCCAGGCACAGGCACAGGCGCTTGATGACGATATCGCCGAAGTGGTGGCCCCAGGTGTCGTTGACGGTCTTGAACTTGTCGATGTCGATCACGCCGAACGCGAGCGGCTTGTCCTCGAGCGTGGCCTGCCGGATCAGCTCTTGCGTCTTGCGCTGCAGGCCCACCTTGTTCAGGAGGCCCGTGGCGCGGTCATTGCCGATCAGGTCCTTGCTGACGCGGATCCGGGCGGCGCGGTTGGCCAGCTGGGCCTCGACCAGGCCGGCGGTGGCCTGCAGGACGGTGTCGAAGCCGTCGCCGAGCGCGCGGCGCGCCAGAACGTCGTCGGGGCGGCGCTGGAGCAGCACGATCTCGCGCACCGGATCGGCCGCGATGTTCTTCTTCATGACCCGCGCCAGCGCGTCCAGGCGCCGGTATTCGTCATCGGGAATCACGACCAGGTCGGGCTGCAGCGCATTGACGCGCAGGTGCAGCGTGGTCGCGT
The DNA here is from genome assembly GCF_050434805.1 of Massilia sp. UYP11. Lineage (NCBI taxonomy): Bacteria > Pseudomonadati > Pseudomonadota > Betaproteobacteria > Burkholderiales > Oxalobacteraceae > Massilia > Massilia sp. UYP11. Next base: position 181,349 of record NZ_JBNDJE010000003.1, on the reverse strand, counting down.
CCGGGTGGTGGACCACGTCGACCCGCTGCGCGAGCAGCGCCGCCGCGTCCAGGCCGCCGGGCGCGCCGAGGTAAACCAGCGACACCGGGTCGCCGCGCTTGGCGCGGACGAACAGGTTGAACAGCCGGTCGACCAGGACGTCGTTGGCGATCGGCTTTTCGGCATACGCCAGGCAGTTGCTGTCCACCAGGCGCTGCTGGAGCAGGAAGCGGCTGCCCTGGCGGCCCGATTGCAGATAGACGTACGCGTGCTGGCGCGGCAGCCGTTCGAGCAGCTCGCCCAGCATCAGGGTCTTGCGGCCGTCGTGCAGGTCGGCCTGCATATTGTGCAGGGCGTCCAGGTCGATCACGAACAGGCTGGCGCCGTGGTCGGCCGCGACGGCGGCGGTGAATTCGGCCACTTCGCTGAAAAAACGGATGTCAAAATCATATTTATGCGCGTGCAGCAGCAGTTCGGCGCGGTTGTCCTTGATGAAGAAGCTATGGGAGAGGAAGAGGACCTGGTGCCGGTACAACGGAGCCTCGGTGCGCATGTCTGCCTGCCTTGTTTCTGCGTGATGGGACATCTTGCCACGCCAATTTGACGCGATATTGACGCCGCAGGAACGGCCGTCAATACCCGAGAAAATCACACGGCCATGACCCACGGGGCTATACTCGCGCATTGCTTTTTTCATGTCGAGGACTTGTCTTGTTCAAATCGATCGTCCTGCCCGTCGCCCTCCTGGGCGCGGCGAGCGCCGCCTTCGCCGACGAAGGCCAGTGGCAACCGCACCAGCTGCCGCAGCTGAAATCCGAACTGAAACGCATCGGCATCGCCATGCCGGCCGAGAAGCTGGCCGACCTGGGCAAGCATCCGATGAGCGCGATCGTCTCGCTGGGCGGGTGCTCGGCGTCCTTCGTGTCGCCCGAGGGCCTGGTGGTGACCAACCATCACTGCGCCTATGGCGCCATCCAGCGCAACGCCACGCCCGAGAAGAACTACATCGTCGACGGCTTCCTGGCCAGGACCCGCGCCGACGAACTGCCGGGAGGCCCGAACACGCTGGTGTACGTCACCGAGAAGGTCGAGAACGTGACCGGGCGCGTGCTCCAGGGCCTCACGCCGGCCATGTCGGGCCGCGAGCGCCACGCGCTGGTCCAGTCGCGCATCAAGGCCCTGGTGGCCGAATGCGAACTTGACAAGTCGACGCGCTGTTCGGTGCCGGCCTTTCACCGCGGCCTGGAGTACTACCGCATCAAGCAGCTGATGATCCGCGACGTGCGCCTGGTGTACGCGCCGTCCGACCGCATCGGCAATTATGGTGGCGACATCGACAACTACGAGTGGCCGCGCCACGTCGGCGACTACGCCTTCTACCGCGCCTACGTCGGCAAGGACGGCCGTCCGGCCGATCCGTCGCCCGACAACGTGCCCTACAAGTCGAAGGACTTCCTGGTGGTGTCCGCCGAAGGGCTGGAGAACGGCGATCCGATCCTGCTGGCCGGATATCCCGGCCGCACCAGCCGCTACAAGCTGCCGAGCGAGATCCGTTTCGCGCGCGACGTCGACCTGCCGGCCAAGGCCGCGAGCATCAGCGCCGACCTGGCGGTGATCGCCGCCGCGACCCAGGGCAATCCGGCCTGGGGCGTGGCGTATGCGAGCGTCGACAAGGGCCTGAACAACGTGCTCAAGAAGACCAGGGGCCTGCTCGACGGTTTTGCGCGCAAGGACATCGCCGCCATCAAGGACGTGCAGGACGCCGGGTTCCGCGCCTGGCAGAAGGCGCATGCGGACGGCAACGCCGGCCTGCTGTCCGAACTGGACGCGGTGATCGCCCAGGACATGGCGCTGCAGCGCCAGGAAGCCGCCTGGCTCGAAGCGACCCACAGCGACCTGCTCAAGAGCGCGCGCACCCTGTACCGCCTGGCGCTGGAACGCGGCAAGCCCGACGCCGAGCGCGAAAGCGGCTACCAGGAACGCGACCTCGGTTTCATCAAGGCGCGCCTGACCCGCCTGGAGCAGTCGTTCGTGCCGGGCGTGGACCAGGCGCGCTACGCCGCCGCCCTGGCGCGCTATGCCCGCATCGACGCCGAGGTACGCCCGCAAGGCCTGGACGCGCTGCTGCCGGCGCCGGATGCGCTGCCTGGTATGTATAAGGCCAGCGCGCTGTCGGATACCGCCACGCGCCTGGCCTGGATCGGCAAGGACGTCGACGCCTTCCGCCAGTCGAGCGATCCGTTCATCGCGCTCGCGGTGCGCCTGCACGACGCCGGCATGGCGCTGGAAGAGCGCCGCAACGAGATCGACGGCAACCTCGAACGCGTGATCCCGCGCTACATGGCGGCCGTGATCGCATGGAAGAAATCGCAGGGCAAACCGGTCTACCCGGACGCCAACTCGACCCTGCGCGTGACCTACGGCACGGTGTCGCCTTTCTCGCCGCGCGACGGCCTGGTCAAGGGACCGTTCACCACGCTCGAAGGCATCCTGGAGAAGGAGACCGGCAAGGATCCGTTCATCGTGCCGGCCGCGCTCAAGGAAGCGGTTCAGGCCAGGCGCTACGGCGTGTTCAAGGACCCGGCGCTGGGCACGGTGCCGGTCAACTTCCTGTCGAGCGCCGACACCACCGGTGGCAACTCGGGGTCGGCCGTGATGAACGGGAAGGGCGAACTGGTTGGTCTGAACTTCGATTCGACCTATGAATCGATCACCAAGGACTGGTACTTCGACACCGCCATCACGCGCGCGATCCACGTCGACATCCGCTACATGCTGTGGGTGATGAAGGAAGTCGACCATGCCGACAACCTGCTCAAGGAAATGACGATCAAGTATCCGAAGAAGTGATTTCGGCCACAATCATCTGCACGTCGTCCCCGCGGAGGCGGGGACCCAATTTTGCAAGCGTTGCGACTGCGCCTGGAGCACTTGGGTCCCCGCCTGCGCGGGGACGACGGTTGTTCTGTCGACAAGAATGAACGAACCCCTTATCCTCGCCGGCCTCACGACTTCGCCCCTGGAGCTGATCTCGTTCCTGCTGGCCGCCACCACCGTGGTGCTCAACATCTTCCAGAAGCACTGGGCCTGGCTGTTCTCGATCGCCTCCTCCGCGACCTATGCGGTGGTGTTCTACGAGGCCCGCCTGTACGGCGACATGGGGTTGCAGTTCGTGTTCATCGCGGCCTCGGTCTGGGGCTGGTACCAGTGGCTGCATGGCGCCGCAGGGGCGGTTGCGGCGCCGCTGCGCCCGGCCTTCCTGAGACCGAACGGGCGCGCCTGGTCGCTGGCCGCCTGGCTGGCCGGCTTCGTGCTGCTGTCGACCTTCCTCGACAACTTCACCGACACCGACGTGCCGCACGCCGACGGCTTCCTGACCGCCGGCAGCCTGGTCGGCCAGCTGCTGCTGGCGAAGAAGAAGGTCGAGAACTGGCATGTGTGGATCGCGGTCGATATCCTGTACGTGGGCCTCTACCTGTATAAGGGCCTGGTGCTGACCGCCGTGCTGTATGGCGTGTTCGTGCTGCTGGCGATCGCCGGCCTGCGCACCTGGCAGGCAGCGGCGCGCGAACAATCATGAACGCGGTGCAGCGGGTCGCCATCCTCGGCGCCGAGTCGTCCGGCAAGTCGACCTTGTCCGAAGCCCTGGCGCGCCATTACGGCACGCTGTGGGTGCCCGAATACCTGCGCGAGTTCGTCGACACCCTGGGAAGGGTGCCGTACGAAGAAGACCAGTACCGCATCGCGCTGACCCAGCGCGCGCACGAGGACGCGGCGGCGGCGGCGGCAAGCCGCCTGCTGTTTTGCGACACCACGCCCCTGATGACGGCGCTGTACAGCCGTGTGTACTGGGGCAGGGTGGATGCGCAGCTGGCGCGGCTCGATGCGCGCCACGACTACGCCTGGACCTTCGTCACCGCGCCCGACACCCCGTGGGAGCCGGACGGCCTGCAGCGCGAATCGGAAGCCGTGCGCCAGATGGTGCACCGGATGCTGGTCGAGACGCTGGCCGCACGCGGCATCGCCTACACCTTGCTGGCGGGCGCTCTGCCGCACCGGATGCGGCAGGTCCAAGGGCTGCTCGGCCGGCCTTGACGGCCAGCCCTGGAACGCAGACGCTTGTCGGCATCGGTTTTTGAACGATAAAAGTTATCATTTTTATGACGTTGTTTAACTGTTTGACAGCGATTGCTTGATCTGGCGCACAGGAGTTGTCGCGAACGGGTTTCCGATGTCACAACAGACAATAATTCTTTGCCGCATGATGATTATTTATTTCTAGAAGGCATTACAATCATCGGATTCGAATGTACGGCGGGGCGCTATGAAAAACTGGATAGGACGCTTGTTGGGCGGTTCAGAAAAAGAGACACCAGCCGCGCCGAGCGTCGGCGCGACGGCGACGATCGAACACGACGAGGACATGGCGAACGACGTCGACGGCACTTATTATCGCTGGCTCAGCGCTTCGAGCGGCTTTAACGCCAGGCCCGACCAGGAAGCGCAGATCCTGGAAGAAGTGCGTTTGCTGGCGAACGATCCGGTCTGCGCGTCCGGCCTGGTGCCGCGCATCCCCGAGCTGGTGTCGCAGCTGCTCACCGCGCTGTCCGACGAAAACATCTCGACCACCGCGCTGTCGGCCCAGGTCGGGCGCGACCTGGTGCTGGTGGCCGAAGTGATCCGCGAAGCCAACAGCGCCTACTATCGGCCGATGACGCCGATCGAGACCCTGGAAGGCGCGGTGACGATGCTCGGCCTGAACGGCTTGCGCATGCTGCTGGCGCGCATCGCGTTCCGTCCGCTGGTGCGGGTCAAGGTGCAGGGCGTGGCGCGCCAGGTGGCGCCGAATGTGTGGAAGCATTCCGAACGCTGCGCATTCGCCGCCAGCGTGATGGCGCCGGGCCTGGCGGCCGGCGTGTTCGAATCCTACCTGGCCGGCCTGATGCAGAACCTGGGCCTGCAGGTCGCGTTCCAGGTGGCCGACCGCATCTGCGAAGGCAGGGTGCCCGGCTCCAGCGAATTCGGCGTCGAACTGTTCGCGGTCAGCCGCCGGCTGTCGTCGGTGATCGCCAACCACTGGGACTTCCCGTCCGAGGTGGTGGAAGCGATCGAGCAGGCCGGTGAGCCGGATGGTTCGCACCTGGCGCAGGCGCTGGCCCAGGGCGACCGCATCGCCAAGCTGCGGCTGCTGCTCGACGCCGAGGTGATCGAGGAGGATGACGTTCTCATTACCCGCGGCTTGAATGGATTCCAGCGGCGGTGCCTGGGCAAGCTGGTGGATTTGTCGGACTGAGTGAAGCGCCGGCATCTGCAGTGCCGCCGTGCTTGAAGTTCAGCCTCCGGTCAGTCGGCTCGGCTTGGCCCTGTCTGGCAAACACGACAGGGCGTTCGCGTCTCGATGCGAGGACCGATCTTTTTTTGTGCGCATTTCGTCCTGCATCAAACTTTCTCCATGTCGGATTCAGCCTGCATCGACAATGGTGAGGGTCATCTATACCATTCCTGTCGACATATCCATCAAGTAACGTTCGCTTGGGCACAGCTATGGCGGATGCATCAGCGCGACTTCTGTTTCGTCCGCTTGCACAATCATGGAGGGGGAATGGTCAAGAAACTCTTCGCGGCAGCTGGCTCGGCGGTGGCATTCGGTAACGCGGCGGATTCGGTCGGCCTCCATGGCCCGTATGCGGAGCCGCACGTCAACTTCATGTACAACCTGCTGTTTTGTGACGATCTGGCGCTGTTCAAGAATGAGGATGGATCGGGGGATGGTGGGGCGCTGGCGTTATCTGTTGCTGAGACTATGGACGAGGCAACCCTTTTGGACATTGCCCGCGACGACGGGAACGAGGGCAGGATACGAGCGATCGCTTACCACCGCTTGCGCATGATGGGCGCAGTAATTCCTCAAAAAGAGCTGCTGGGAGTCATCGTCGAGGTTCCTCTCGCCGAGGGACTGGATGTGCTGGCAGCGTTCAGCGAAGGAGGTGTGCGTTACCTGAATCAATCGGGGAAGGTGCTTGTCATCGAAGGTGGGGGCACGCCCATTGCACTGCGGGCCAGGGAATTGATTTCTGTTGCACGTCCCGTCATCGACAAAATTGGCCCATGGGAAGAGCAGCGTCTGCCCCCACCGACATCAGGAAACATCCGTATTACCTTCCTGGTCTCGGACGGGCTTTACTTCGGTGAAGGCCCCGCGTCGTCCTTGCAGAACGATGACATGGCCGGCCCTGTGCTGTCGAAGGCCGTGCAGCTACTTCAGGAAGCCATCGCGCTGGGTTCCGGCAATTAGCGAGCATGTCCTCGCGCCTATCGTTTGGGCGCGAGGACATCGCAGTCATCCCAGGATCAGAAATCGATCTGCGCCGACAACCTGAACGTGCGCGGCGCCCCCGCCAGCAGGTAGCCGCCCAGCGATTGCGTTACATCACGCCAATAGAACTTGTCGAAGGCATTGTCCACCCGCGCGCGGATGACCGTGTTCAGTCCACCCGCGCGCAGCAGGTAGGACGCCCCGAAGCCCGCCACGTGGTATCCCGGCACCTTTACCCGATTGGCCGGATCGAACACCTTGTTGCCCGAATACTGCCACTGCGCGTCGAGCTTCAGCCCGGCCACCTGCGGCACCGCGTATTCGATCCAGGCGGTGGTGCGCAGTTCCGGCACGTTGGTCACGCGCTTGCCTTCGGTGGCGGCGTCGCCCGTGTCCTTCTGGTCGGTGTCGAGCGCCATCAGCGACAGGCTGTAGTTCAGGTCCTGGGTGGCGCGGCCCATCGCCGACAGTTCGACGCCGCGGTGGGTCTGCTCGCCGGCGCGCACGAAGGTGTTGGCGGCGTTCGTGTATTCCAGCCCCTGGCGAATCTCGAACAGGGCCCCCGACAGCGCCAGCTGCTCGTTGACGTTGCGCTTGACGCCGAACTCCAGCTGCTTCGAGCGGCTCGGCGGCAGGGCGGTGTTCTGGTTGGTGGTTTCCATCGGCGCGATGCCGCCATACTGCAGGCCATGGCTGATCGAGCCGTAGACGCGCCAGTCGCGCGCCGGCGCATACACCAGCGCCACGTTCGGCAGCGCGAACGAATCCTTCGCGCGCACCCAGCCGGCCTCGATTTCTTCCAGTGCGTCGAGCTTGAGCTTCACGTAGCGCACGCCGGCGTGCAAGGTGAGCTGGGGCGACAAGGTCATCACGTCCTGCACGAACAGCGAGCGCTCTTCGGTGCTGCGGCGTTCCATGACCGGGCCGGTCACGCGGTCGCCGGCGACCGGCGGCACCGTGGTCGGGTTCCAGATGTTGCTGGAGCCGACGTAGTCGTAGACGTATTCGCCGAAGCTGTCGCGGCGTTCGGCATACGAGCCGCCCACGGTCAGGGCGTGGCGCACCGCGCCGGTGTCGAAGCGGCCCTGCAGCATCGCCTGCAGGCCCCACGGCGTCTTGCGCTCGCCCGTGCTCTGGTAGTCGTACACGTCGTAGTCGCCGTTCGAGCAGTAACCCGGATAGTAGCCGTCGCCCTCGTTGCTGCAGCCGTAGGGGAAGGCCGTGAAGTCGTCGCGCTTGAACCAGTGCTTGTTGGCGCTGACGGTGGCGCGCCAATCGTCGCTGAGGCGGTACTCGAAGCGCAGGCCGAGATTGCTGCTGTCGGTGTCGACCGGCCTGGTCCACGGCTGGTCGTTGAGCAGGATCTTGGGCGACACGCCGGTCGGCAGGACTTCGCCGCGGATCAGCTGGTAGCCGGGCGCCGTGATCTGCGCCTTGTGCTGGTGGTCGAGGTCGATCTGGAGCAGCGCGTCCGGCGTGACCTGCCAGTCGAACGCCGCGGACGCGAACTGGCGCTCGCCGTCGGCGCCGCGCACGTACGATTTCAGGTCTTCGGCAGCGGCGTTGATGCGGTAGCCGAAGCGGCGGTCCGCGAAGCGGCCGCCCAGGTCGACCGCGCCATACACGGTGCCGCGCTCGCGCACCTCCACCGTGGCCTGGCGCAGCGGCGCGTTGGTCGGGCGCTTGGTGACGAAGTTGATCATCCCGCCCGGCGCCGCGACGCCGGCCTGCAGGCCGGCCAGGCCGCGCAGGACCTCGATCCGTTCCTTGTTCTCGAGGGGGATCTGGGTGTCGCCAGAGATCGCGATCATGTCCTTGCGGTAGCTGGTGGCGTTGTCGAGCGTGAAGCCGCGGATCGAGAACTGCTCGGCATAGCCGACCGCATTGTAGGCGTCGCCGATCGAGGCGTCGTAGCGCGCGGCGTCGGTGGCGCTGCGGATCGACAGGTCCTGCATCTGGGCCTGGCTGATCGAGGTGATCGAGGCCGGGGAGTCGAGCAGCGGCGCGTCGGTGAAGCCGCCGACGCTGGCGCGGTCGAAGGCGATCCACTTGCTGCCGGTGACGACGACGGACGATACGGCTGGCTGGGCGGTCTCTTGCGCGAAGGCCTGGGACGACAGGGAAAACGCCTGCACGATGGCGCAGGCGAGAATGGTGTGCTTCGAGGTGAATGTCATGGTGTGCTCGTTTTCGCGCGCCACGCGGCGCGCCGCTTTGTTCAAAGCCGGAGCCAACGTGGGGGAAGGGCAAACGAGGGGAGTGCTGCTTTGCGCTTTCCTTCGCTGGCATTATCCAGATCAGGTACGAAGGGTGTGTCTCACCCGGAACAGCGTTCCAGGACCCCTAGCGAGTCGCGAGTGTATCACGGCGCCGGGCCGCCGTGGCGAATCTGTCAAGACGGAATGGCGCCGCTCAGGCTTTCGCGGTCGACGGCGCCTCGGCCGCCGCGGGCCGGGTGGCGGCCGGCGTCACCATATGGCGCAGCAGCGCGACGCGGGCCGCGTCGCCGATGGCGCGCCAGTGTTCGCGCCGTTGCGCCGCGCGCTTGCGGTGCTTCGATGGCATGTCCTGCAGCGGCTTGAGGTAGAACGGCAGCGGCACCACGAAGCTGCGTGCGTCCAGCTCGGCGCCGCCCAGGATGCGCCAGAAGCCGTCGTAGGCGTTCTCGAAGGCCTTGTCCTGCGCCGCCTCATAGGCCACGTGCGCGCTGGCGCGCACCGCGACCACCCGGTCGAAGCCGAGGGCCTGCGCCGCGCCCTGCAGGGCGGCAAAGCAGAAGAAGCTCGGAGAATTGTTCGGGAATACGCGCTCGAAGGCGTCGAATGCGCCCCCGGCATCGCGCCACAGGCCGGCGTTGCGGGTGACGAAGGGAACGATCGGCAGGTCGACGCCCACCACCGCGCCCTCGACCCAGGTCCAGGACAGGCGGTGCAGCACCGTGCCGTCGACGACCAGGGACAGCGTCAGCTCGCCTTGCGGATCGATGCGCGGCGCATGTTCGAGCCGCATGATGAAGTTGCCTTCGCTACCCTCTTGCCCGCCCCGGTGCTGCCACAGGACCAGGCCGCCATGGGTTGCAGCTTGCCGGTAGGCGCTGTCGAAGGTCGCTTCTTCGAAGCGGTAGTGGGCCAGCACGCAGCGCATGCGCTCGCGCACTTTCATGCCGCGGGCCAGGTAGTCGCGGCCGCTCACCTTGCGGAACAGGTCGTTGTCGGGCGCGGTACCGAGGGGGCGCACCAGCTTGAGACGGGACAGGGACTGGTGCTCGCGCCAGTAGCGCAGGGCATGCCAGCGTTGGGTAAGTCGAGCGAAGATCATCGAGCGCTCCATTCGGCGTAAAGGGGCTTGGTCGTGCCGGGCCGCGCGCGCTGCGGGCAATGCTCGGCAAGAACAACAAATAATTCTGTTTTGTAATTATGTGCCGAATTGCCAACTCGTGCCCGGACGAAGTGCAAACAGCGCTTGGGAACCAAGGCGGGCGTGATCAGTCATGGGGGCTCTCTCTGGACGGTTTGACTATTGGTTATTTTTAGGCGTGCACGACAAGACTACCATGTTTGCTGCGCGCCGCACTTCGTCATTCATCATCGATAATGCCGGAACCAACCAGCAAGGGAGGAAGCAGATGGCGTATGAACTGTTTTATTGGCCGAACATCCAGGGACGCGGAGAATTCGTCCGCCTGGCGCTGGAAGAGGCGGGTGCCGACTACGTCGACGTGGCGCGCCGCGAGGGCGGCGTCGACCTGTTGATGGCGGCGCTCGACGTCGAGGAGTATCCGGCCTTCGCGCCGCCCTTCCTGAAGGCGGGCGAGCTGGTCATCGGCCAGGTGGCCAACATCCTGCTCTACCTGGGCGAGCAGCACGGCCTGGCGCCGCGCACCGATCCGGGCCGCCTGTGGGTGCACCAGCTGCAGCTGACCATCGCCGACCTGGTGACCGAGGTGCACGACACCCATCACCCGATCGCGTCGGCGCTGTACTACGAAGACCAGAAACCCGAGGCGCTGCGCCGTTCGGCCGACTTCGTCGAGTCGCGCATTCCCAAGTTCATGGCCTATTTCGCGCGCCTCTTGTCCAACCCCGAGCCGCGCGACTACCTCACGGGCGAGAAGGCGACGTATGCCGACCTGTCGCTGTTCCAGGTGATCGAAGGCCTGCGCTATGCCTTCCCGAACGCGATGAAGAAGATCGAGCAGGAGCATCCGGTGCTCACTGGCCTACGCAACCGGGTGGCCGCGCGGCCGAACATCGCCGCCTACCTCGCGTCCGAACGGCGCATCCCGTTCAACCAGGAAGGCATCTTCCGCCGCTATCCCGAACTGGACCGGTAAGCCGGACCGGTAAGCCGCCACGGGCCGGCGCGAAATCCGGGCTGACCCGGCTCGCCATCGTCAATGGGTGGTGGCGGCGCCGCGCACGGCCGCCCCGGCCGGCATGCCGTCGCGCCGGTCGAGCCAGCCGGCCAGGGTGGTGAGCAGCAGCGCGCCGACGACGACCAGGGCGCCGATCCACGGCGTGGCCATCAGGCCGAGGTGGGCGACGATCAGGCCGCCGCCCCAGGCGCCCAGGGCGATGCCGACGTTGAAGGCGGCGATGTTCAGCCCCGAGGCGACGTCCACCGCCTGCGGCGCGTCACGCTCGGCGCGCTGCACCACATACACCTGCAGGCCGGGCACGTTGCCGAAGGCCACCGCGCCCCAGGCCAGCACCGTGATCAGCACGAGCGGTTTGCTCGGCGCGGTGAAGGCGAGCGCCAGCAGCACCACGGCCAGCAGGGCGAACACGATCTGCAGCGCCGGCACCGGCCCGTGGCGGTCGGCCAGCCTGCCGCCCCAGATGTTCCCGGCCGCGACCGAGACGCCATATACCAGCATCACCAGGCTGACGGTCGACGCCGCGAAGCCCGAGACTTCCTGCAGCACCGGTGCCAGGTAGGTGAAGGCGATGAAGCTGCCGCCGTAGCCGAGCGTGGTCATGGCGTAGACCAGCAGCAGGCGTGGTTTCCTGAGCACCGCGAGCTGGGTCAGGAGGCTCGCCGGTTTGCTGCCGGCGATATCCGACGGCACCAGGATGGCGCTGCCGACCACGGCGATCACGCCCAGCAGCGACACGGCGAGGAAGGTGGCCTGCCAGCCGAAGTGCTGCCCGATGAACGTCCCGAGCGGCACGCCGGTGACCAGGGCCACGGTCAGGCCGGTGAACATCAGCGCGATGGCGCTGGCGGCCTTTTCCTTCGGCACCAGGCTGGTGGCGATGGTCGAGCCGATCGAGAAGAACACGCCGTGCGCCAGACCCGTGAGCACGCGCGCGGCCATCAGCGCTTCGTAGTTCGGCGCCATCCAGGCCACCAGGTTACCGAGCGTGAACAGGACCATGAGGCCGAGCAGCAGGTGCTTGCGCGGCACCCTCCCGGTGAGGGCGGTGAGCACCGGCGCGCCGATGGCGACGCCCAGCGCGTACAGGCTGACCAGGAGGCCGGCCGAGGGCACCGATACGCCCAGGCTGGCGGCGATGGTGGGAATCAGGCCGACGATCACGAATTCGGTCGTCCCGATGGCGAAGGCGCTCAAGGTAAGCGCCCAGAGTGCGAGTGGCATGCGATTCTCCTTGTTGTTGCATGGCGGGGTTGTTCAGGGCATGCAGTGTGCCGTGCGCGCAGGCAAGAAAAAATAGCCCGCTGTACAATGGAATTTTGACCTGGAGTCAATAATGATCGATGTGGATGCATTGATTGTATTTGTCGCAGTCATAGATTCGGGCTCGTTCTCGGCTGCCGCCGGGCGCCTGGGGCAGACTCCGTCCGGGGTCTCGCGCACCATATCGCGGCTCGAGGATGGCCTGGGCATGACGCTGATGCGCCGTACGACGCGGCGCCTGCAATTGACCGACGAAGGCGCCTGGCTGCTCGAACGGGCGCGCGCCATCCTGCACGACCTGGCCAATACCGAGGCCGAGGCGCAGGCGCGCCGCTCGCAGCCAGCGGGGCTGGTGCGGGTCAATGCCTCGACGCCGGCCCTCGACCATCTGCTGGCGCCCCTGCTGCCCGACTTCCTGGAGGCGTATCCGCTGGTCCAGCTGGAACTGACCAGCGGCGAAACCTACGTCGACCTGATCGAAGAGCGGGCCGACCTGGCGATCCGCATCGGCGCGCTGCCCGATTCGACGCTCAATGCGCGGCGCCTGGGCACCGGCAGGCTGCGCGTGGTGGCGGCGCCGCGCTATATCGATAAATACGGCGTGCCGCGCGCACCAGGCGAGCTGGCGTTGCACCGCACCGTGGGCTTCACGGCGCCGGCCTCGCTCAATACCTGGCCGCTGCTGCATGCCGGCGGCGAGGGCTGGACCGTCACGCCGCAGGTGCTGGCGTCAAACGGCGAGACGGTGCGCCACCTGGTCCTGAACGGGGCGGGCATCGGTTCGATGGGAGAATTCCTGGTGCGCGCCGACATCGCGGCGGGCCGGCTGGTGCCGGTGCTGGAAGAGCACACCCTGCCGTGGACCCAGCCCGTGTGGGCCGTGTTCTACAAGCATGGCGCGCTGGCGCCGCGGGTGGCGGCGCTGGTGGATTTCCTCGCCCGCAGGCTGGGCGAGGTGCTGGAGCGTTAGAAGTCGAACTGTGCCGAAAACAGTGCCTGTGAACGGCGGAATTTGACTGGTTCGGATCAGCAGATGAGCGTTACTGATTTCTGTGCGCTATCGGTTGTAATAAATTTTTGTATCAACAGTCGCAACAGTGCCTGATCGAACTCCGTCTGCGACAGTGCCGGAGTCGCGCGCGCTGAGCGAGCGTTGTTGACTTCATGGAGCAGGGTCGTTTCGGCGACGGTCTTGCTATCGCTGTGCGACGTGATGTGTTTGTGAATCAGTACGATTTCGGCATCTACGCCCGTCACCTTATGCTTCCATTGTCCCTCCAGGGCGGCTATGCCCAGAAGGAGCGATGCCACCGCGACCGCCAGCGTCGCTGGATCGTCGCTTAGCTTGATTTCTGCTATCGGCAGTATCGCCTGCATGAGCGCTACTGGACTGAAGTTCACCGCCCATGGATCGAAAGTGCCGCCGCCGTTGCCGGTAACAAGCATTTCCGAATATTGTCCGCTCGACAGCGTGGCGATCATGGATTCGGAGAGACCGGCGTGGACACTCGTGATCACGGGGTTTATGAGTGAGCCGATCATGGCCTGCTGTACCAGCGACCTGGCCTGCTCGTCTTCGAGTCCCAGATTGGTCGCCACTACCATCGCTGCGAGCCTGACTACCTCGCCATTCTTCTGGCGCGCCGCTTGTGTGATTTCTGTTTTGGACGGCATGGGTCTCTGTCTCCTGTTGATCTGGATGTCATTCGATAGGTTGCCCGAGCAGTTCCCGACTACCCGGGCAACCCTTGCCTCAACGCCGGAAGCCTTTCGGCACGCGTTGGATTCAGAACGCGTAGGTCGCGCGCCCGTAGATATACCGTCCCGAGCGGCCGAACGGCGCGTAGGTCGAGAACGGCGTATTGCCCGTGGTGTTGAGCGTCGGCGGCAGCGTTTCCGGGTACTGGTCGAAGACGTTGTCCGCGCCCAGGGCCAGGGTCAGCTTCGGCGTGACGGCGAAGCGTCCCTCCAGGTCGACCACGGTCTTGGCGCCAAGCTCGAAGTCGAAGGCCGGCGTGGTGCCCGGCGACAGCACTTCGCCATAGCGCGTGGCGCGCAGCGTCGCGCCCCACGGGCCGAGCTTCCAGTTGACGTTGGCGCTGATCTTGTTCTTCGGCTGGCCCTTTTCGAGCGAGAGCACGTTGACGCGGTCGAACAGCACCGGGGCAGGGCTCAGGCTCGAGAGCTGTTCGGTCACCGGCACCCTGGTCACCTCGGTGTCGGTGTAGTTGCCGGCCAGGGTGAAGTCGAAGCGGCCCGCCGCGCCGGCGTTGTGCGCCCAGTTGATCACCACGTCCACGCCCTTGGTCGTGGTGTCGACGCCATTGATGAAGAAGCGCCCGCCGCCCACGCCGATGAAGCCCTGGCTGGCGATGTAGTTGCGCACATTGGCCTGCGTGAGATTCTCGGACAGGATGATGCGGTCGTCGATGTCGATGCGGTAGGCGTCGACCGTCACGCTCACGGCGCCCAGGCGCAGCACCGCGCCGAGCGAGGCGTTCACCGATTCCTCGGCGTCGAGCGGCTTGGCGCCGAGGGCCACGGCCACCGGATCGGACGGCTTGAAGGTCGTGATCTCGTAAGGGATGCCGTTGATGAAGTTGGTCGAGGTGGCGGTGAAGTGCTGCTGCTGCGGCGACGGCGCGCGGAAGCCGTTCTGGATCGCGCCGCGCAGCGCGAACGATTTGGTGAAGTCGTAGCGCAGCGCCAGCTTGCCGGCCACGCTGTTGCCGAAGTCGGAATATTTTTCGGCGCGCACCGCGGCCGAGGCAAGGAGTTCAGGCGTAATGTTCGCTTCGAGATCGATGAAGGCGCCGACCGCGTTGCGATGGGCGTCGACCTCGTTGGCCGGACGGAAGCCCGGGAACACCTGGGCGCCCGGCGCGGCCGGCGTCCCGTTGGGCAGCACTTCGCCGCCATAGCTCCACGACTGCTCTTCGCCGGCGAACAGCTCATAGCCTTCGCGGCGCGCCTCGACGCCCACCGCCACGTTCAGCGGCGACGACAGCGAGGCCAGTTCGATGCTGCGCACGCCGGTCAGGTTGAACACGGCCTGGTCGTACGCATAACCGCCGGCGTAGAACTCGGTCTTGCTGGTGGGTCCCAGCGAGCGGTTCAGGGTGTTCTCGATCGTGTACTCCATCTTGTTCTTGCCGTAGCCGAGCGAGGCGTCCATGTCCCACTGGCCCGCTTGCCAGGTCACGCCGCCGGTCATCGAGAAGTCCTTGACGGTGGGCGAGATCAGCGGCAGGAAGCCGTCCGGATAGATCGACAGGATGTTGCGGGCGTCCTGCGGCGGGCGGAAGTAGCCGGACGAGGTGGCGTCGCGGTCCTGGTAGCTGGCCCAGCCATAGACCTTGACGCCGCCGCCCAGGTTGTTGCCGGCGTTGGCGAACAGCGTGGTCTGCTCGAGGTCCGGTTCGCCGGTCCAGGCGTTGAAGCGGTTGATCGTGTTTTCGCGCGGATCGAAGGCGCCGCTCGTACCACCCAAGCGCGGGTATTGCTGGCGCATGTCGTAGCCGCCACGCTCGGTGCGGCTCTGGTCGCGGTACTCGGCGGCCACGGTCAGGAAGCCGGATTCGCCCAGGGCCAGGCCCTTCCACAGGCTGACGGTGGCGGTCTGGCCGTCGGTGCGCTTGCGCGAATCCGGGCCGCTCCAGGTGCCCCCAACGGGCGCGACATCGTTCCACAGGTCGTATTCGGACTTGCGCGCGCCATAGGTGACGCTCGCTTCGCCGCCATCGCGGTCGGTGCGCAGGCGCATGTTGACCACGCCCGAGATCGCGTCCGAGCCATATTGCGCCGCGGCGCCGTCGCGCAGCACCTCGACCGATTTCACGATCGCGGTCGGGATCGTGTTGAGGTCGACCGCCGCCGAACCACGGCCGATCGAACCGTTCACGTTGACCAGCGACGAGGCGTGGCGGCGCTTGGAATTGATCAGCACCAGGGTCTGGTCGGGCGCCATGCCGCGCAGGGTGGCGGGACGGATGGTGTCGGTGCCGTCGGTCAGCGATGGCCGCGGAAAGTTCAGCGAGGGCAGGGCCATCGACAGCGCCTGGTTCATCTCGGTGCTGCCTGCGTTCTTGAGCGTCTCGGACGAGATGATGTCGACCGGCGCGGCGGTGTCGAGCGCGGTGCGGTTGGCAACCCGGGTGCCGGTGACCACCACCGTGGCGGCATTGCTGGCCGTGGTGTCGACCTGCGGCGCGGCTTCCTGCGCGTGTGCGAAGCCTGCGCACAGCGTGGCGATGGCAAGGGCTAGTGCTGTCTTTTCCGTCTTGGCTCTCTGCATGGTGCTGAATCCTTTTCTTGTCGTACGGCGGCGTTTCTTCGAATTGAAGGGACAATGAGGTCTTGCCTCCAGTTCATACTGCGCAGCACCATTCACGATGTCAATTCGTTAAATGATATCAATGCGTCTTTACAACAGTTATCGAACTGTCAGGTGTGTGTCAGAAAACCCTGCTTGCATGAGGCGGCGTCGTCGGCCGCGGGGCCGATCGCGGCCGTGATAAAGTGAAGCTTCACGAGCACGCGAAAGACACGCCTTGACATCGCTATTCCCGGATTTCCGTTCCCTGCAAGTCGCCGTGGCGCCGTCGGTCGCCATCAACGCCATCACCGGCGGCTCCGGCCCGCCGCTGCTGCTGCTGCACGGCCACCCGCAAACCCACGCCATCTGGCACAAGGTCGCGCCGGCCCTCGCCGAGCGCTTCACGGTGGTGGCCTGCGACCTGCGCGGCTATGGCGACTCGGGCAAGCCGCAGGGCGACGCCGACCACGCCAACTACAGCAAGCGCACGATGGCGCTCGATGCGCTGGCCGTCATGCGCGTCCTCGGCTTCGACACCTTCAAGGTGCTGGCCCACGACCGCGGCGCGCGCGTGGCGCATCGGCTGGCGCTGGACCATCCACAGGCAGTCGAGCGGATGGCGTTGCTCGACATCGCGCCGACCCTGGCGATGTACGAGCAGACCTCGGAAGCGTTCGCGCGCGCCTACTGGCACTGGTTCTTCCTGATCCAGCCGGCGCCCATGCCCGAGCGCCTGATCGAGGCCGACCCGGGGGCTTATGTGCGTGACGTGATGGGCAAGCGCAGCGCGGGCCTGGCGCCGTTCGATCCGCGCGCGCTGAGCGAATACCAGCGCTGCCTGGCGCTGCCGGGCGCGGCGCACGGGATCTGCGAGGATTACCGGGCCGCCGCCACGATCGACCTGGAACACGACCGGTTTGATCGCAAGGAAGGGCGAAAGCTCCGGATGCCGCTGCTGGCGCTGTGGGGCGAGCAGGGCGTGGTGGGGCGCTGCTTCGATCCGTTGAGCGAATGGAAGCTGGCGGCCGACGACGTGCAGGGCGGGGCGCTGCCCTGCGGGCACTACATCGCCGAGGAAGCGCCCGAGCTGCTGCTGGCGCGCGTGCTGCCGTTTCTGGCGGCCTGACGACTGGCATCCGCAGCCCGCACGGTTGAAACGTCGTTCCCGCGCAGGCGGGAACCCAAGGCCGCCAGCGCAGTCGATATATCAGATGTTGGTGGCAACGCATGAAACTGGGGTTCCCGCCTGCGCGGGAACGACGTGCGACAGGCGCGCGCCGGATCAGGTGATTCAGACCGCGGCGCCCGCGAACTCGATGGTCGCCGTCAACCCACGGCCGCCTTCGCCGTCCGACAGCACGATGATGCCGCCATTGCGCGCGGCGCCGCGTTCGGCGATCGCCAGTCCCAGGCCGCTGCCCGACTGTTCCTGTCCCGGCACCCGGTAGAAGCGTTCGAACACCTTGTCGCGCAGCTCCGGCGCGACGCCCGGTCCCTGGTCGCCGATCGCCAGGCGGTAGATGTGGCCGATGCGCACGAGCCGCACCGCGATGCGGCTGTCCTGCGGCGAATACTTGATCGCGTTGCTGATCAGGTTATCGACGGCGGAGGCCATGCTTTCCAGGTGCAGCGGCACGCTGCCGTCGGCATCGGCGTGGAACTCGATCTCGATGTTGCGCTGCACCGCCAGGTGCGCCGCCGCCGCCACCCGGTCGCGCACGAACTCGGCGACGTCCGTTTGCGGGCAGGGGTGGTCGACCTGCGGCTCGGCGCGCGCCCGTTCGAGGGCCAGCAGCTGGTGCACGGTGTGGGTGGCGCGCGCCACGCCGCTTCGCAGCCCGGCCGCCGGTTCGGCGCAGCGCTCGGCCATCTCGCTGCCGGCGCGGCTGAGCAGCACGTGGGCGTTGATCTGGATCGCCGCCAGCGGCGTCTTGAGCTCGTGCGCCGCATCGGTCAGGAACTCGTGCTCGTGCTCGATGCGCTGGGACAGGCGCGCCATCAGCCCGTTGATCGCGTCGACCAGCGGCGACAGTTCGCGGTAGGTGGAATCCGGCACGGGCGTCAGGTCGCCGTCCGAACGCTGGGCGATGCTGGAGGCGATCGAGCGCAGCGGACGCAGGCCGATGCCGACGATCAGCCAGGCGGGAATCAGGAGCAGCGGCAGGCTGAAGATGGTCGAGGACAGCAGGAATCCCACGCCGCCGATCGAAAACATCCACTCGTCGTCGACTTCGTGGCTGCGCTCGACCACGATGTCCTGGAGCGTGTCGCGGGCCTCCCAGCGTACCCAGGAATAGGCGTCGCGGGTGGCGACTTCGGGCAGCCGGTCGGGCCACTGCGGCGCCGAGTTGTAGATCAGGCGGCCCTGCAGCCAGACGCGCACCCGCACGTGCGAGTGGTAATCAAGTTCCTGGAACATGCGCACGCGGTTCGCTTCGATCTCCGCCAGCACCGGCAGCATGCGCGCCACGTCCGGGCCGATGTCAGACAGGTGGGCCTGGATATTGGCGGTATGCGCCTTGTTCTCGCTGAAGGTGCGGCTGCGCTGGGTGGCCTTGGCCTCGAGGAACACCCACACCAGTCCGATGATGGCCACGACGATGATCACGCCCGTGAAGCTGAACATCAGGCGCTGGAACAGCGACGACGGCCGGTTCGCCAGCCTGCTAAGCATCCTGCTGCACCATGTAGCCGACGCCGCGCACGGTGCGGATCACGCCTTCGCCGATCTTCTTGCGCAGGTTGAAGATGTGCACGTCCAGGGTCTGGCTTTGTCCATCGCCGGCGGGCAGCGCGCGCCGTTCCAGCTCCACCCGCGTCAAGACCCGGTTGGCCTGCTTCATGAGCGTCAAGAGCAGCGCGAACTCGGTCTTCGACAGCGTCACCGGCTGGCCGCCGCGCGTGACCGCCATGCGGTTCTCGTCCAGCACGATGTCGCCCGCCGTCCACAGGTTTTCTTCGAGCGTGCCGTGGCTGCGGCGCACCAGCGCGCGCAGGCGCACCAGGAGCTCGGGAATCTCGAACGGCTTGATCAGGTAGTCGTCCGCGCCCAGGTCGAAGCCCTTCAGGCGGTCTTGCAGGCTGTCGCGCGCGCTGATGATCAAGACCGGCAGGCGCACGCCGTCGGCGCGCAGCTGGCGCAGCAGGTCGTTGCCGTCGCCGTCGGGCAGGCCGAGGTCGAGAACCACCGCGTCGAAGGCTTCGCCCCGGATGCGCGCCCCGGCGTCGGCCGCGAGGCGCAGCCAGACCGCCGTGTGGCCCTCGTCCTGGAACACCGACAACAGCGCCTGGCCGATGGCCAGATCGTCTTCGATCATGAGAATTTTCATGGCCCGAGTTTACCAGCGCGGCGAACCGGCGGGGCGCCGCCGAATCTTCAGATTCGCTTCAGCGCATGCGTTGACCCCGCCCGCGCGATGTCGGACCATCGCATCCAACCAGCAACAAGCTGGAAATAACGACAAAACAGGAGACAAGCATGACGACACGTCGGAATGGCGCGCGGCGCCAGGGCTTACAGTTGCAACTGCGGTTGCATCCGCAATTGCACCCCATTGCAGGCGCCTGCGCGCTCTTGTTGATGGCGGCCCCGCTGCAGGCGCAGGAAGCCGGCGCCCAGGACCCTGTTGACGCCAATCGTCCCGCGGCCACGGTCACGGGGGAAGCCCCGATCGCCACCGTCAACGTGTCCGGCATCCGGCGCGGCATCGAGGCGGCCATCGAGATCAAGCGCAACGCGACGTCCATCGTCGAAGCCGTCTCCGCCGAAGACATCGGCAAGCTCCCCGACACCACCGTCGCCCAGTCGATCTCGCGCCTGTCGGGCGTGACCACCCAGCGCAGCAAGATCAACGGCAAGGCGACCGAAGTCAGCGTGCGCGGCATGTCGCCGACCTTCAACGGCTCCCTGCTCAACGGCCGCGAGCAGGCCTCCACCAGCGATGCGCGCAGCCCCGAATTCGACCTGTTCCCGTCCGAGCTGACCGGCAGCGTGCTGGTCTATAAAACGCCGGACGCGAGCCTGATCGGCCAGGGCCTGGCCTCGACCATCGACCTGCGCACCCTGCGCCCGCTCGATTTCGGCAAGCGCATGTTCGCCGCCAATGCGCGCAAGGAGCGCATCGGCTTCGGTTCCGGTTCCGACCTCGGCTCGGGCCACCGCAAGACGCTGACCTACGTCGACCAGTACTTCGGCCGCAAGCTGGGCCTGTCGGTCGGCCTGACCTCGTTCAAGCAGGACAACGGCGGCGAACTCAAATTCGACAGCTGGGGCGCCAACACCGCCGACATCGACTATAACGGCCAGACCGTCAGGGCGATCAACGGCTTCATGGCCGAGACCTCGCGCCGCAAGGCCGAGCGCGACGGCGCCTCGGTCACCCTGCAGTTCAGGCCCAACGACAAGTTCCGCTCCACCTTCGACGCGTTCTACTCGCGCGGCGAAGAGGCGACCAAGAAGACCGGCCTCGAAGGCGCGATCGTCGGCGGCACCGGCATCTACGATCCGGACGCGGTGCTGACCAACGCCACCATCGAGAACGGCATCGTCAGCGCCGGCACGTTCAGTAATTACAAGGGCGACGTGCGCAACCACCTGTTCTCGAACAAGGACCGCCTGCTGTCGCTCGGCGTGAATAACGAGCTCAAGGTGGGCGAATGGCGCATCGTGAACGACCTGTCGTACTCGAAGGGCACCAAGCGCATCAGCAATTTCGAGACCCTGGCCGGCCAGCCGGGCAACACGCCCGAGAGCCAGCTCGGTTCGATCAGCTACAGCGGCTTCAACGGCAACAACTTCGCCGACGTGCGTTACAGCCCGAGCCTGAACTACGCCGACCGCAGCGTGGCCCTGCTGACCGACGTCGCCGGCTGGGGCGGCGGCCCGCTGTCGCCGCAGGCCGGCTACCTGGCGCTGCCGACCATCGACGACAAGGTGCAGGCGGTGCGCTTGTCGGCCGAACGCGACACCGACTGGGGCCCGCTGGCCGCGCTGCGCGTCGGCGTCAATTACACCAAGCGCGACAAGTCGCGCCTGGGCGAGGAGGGGCGGCTGTCGGTGCGCGGCGGCGACGGCTACGCCGCTATCCAGATGCCGGGCAGCGGCCTTGATGTCGCCGGCCCGACCGGCATCCCGGTCGCGGCGTTCGACCCGACCGGCAGCCTGGGCACGCTGTATGAACTGAACCGCTGGGTCGACGCCACCGTGCTGGCGCGCGACTGGACGGTGGGCGAGAAGGTCACCACCGCCTACCTGATGGGCGAACTCGACGGCACCCTGATGTCGCTGCCGTACAGCGGCAATATCGGCGTGCAGGTGGTCGATACCCGCCAGCGCGCCAGCGGCAACCAGGTTGACCTCGCCAACTGCACCGGCATCACCACGGACACCTGCCCGGCGGTCGTCAAGACCGGCGGCGTCGACTACACGAAGGTCTTGCCCAGCCTGAACCTGACCTTCGACCTGGGCAACGACCAACTGCTGCGCCTGGGCGCCGGCAAGCAGGTCTCGCGCGCCAACCTGGACAACCTCAAGGCCAGCATGAACTTCGGCCTGCAGAGCGCCACCGCCGATGACCCGGCGCTGACCGGCTTCGCCGGCAACCCGGAACTCAAACCCTATGAGGCGCGTGCGCTCGACCTGTCGTACGAAAAATACTTCGGCAAGAAGGGTTACGTCAGCGCCGCGCTGTTCTACAAGAAGCTCGACAACTACGTGATCAATGCGCCGCAGATGTTCGACTTCGCCCAGTACACCAGTCCGACCACGCCGCTGCCGGCCACCGGCCAGTACGCCGGCTCGACGGTCGGCTTCCTGACCATGCCGCAGAACGGGGAGGGCGGCATCATGCGCGGCATCGAGCTGTCGGCCAACCTGCCGTTCGGCCTGGTCGTGAACGCGCTGGATGGCTTCGGCGTGCAGGTGAACCATTCGCACACCGATTCCTCGGTGCGCCTGCCGACCAGCGCTTTCGTCACCGGCAGCAATGCGCCGGTGTTCAACGGCGCGGTGTCCGAGATCGGGCTGCCGGGCCTGTCGCGCAACGTGACCAGCCTGCGCCTGTACTACGAGAAGCACGGCCTGCAGGTGTCGCTGGCGGCTTACCGTCGCTCGAGCTTCATCGGCCAGATCCTCGACTACCGCAGCGAATCGCAGTTCACCTTCATCAAGGGCGAGACGATCGCCGACGCCCAGGTGTCCTACGATTTCCAGGGCGGGATGCTCCAGGGCTGGTCGGTGTTCCTGCAAGGGCATAACCTGACCAACGAACCGTTCCGCGAGTACACCAGCGATCCGACGGTGTACACCAACACCGTCACCTTCGGCCGCACCTACTCGGCGGGTCTCAACTACAAGTTCTGACCATGACCGGACTGCCCATGAAGCCAATCCTCGCCCATGCCATTGCGGCGCTGTCGCTGCTGGCCGCCGCGCCGGCGGCGCTGGCGGCGCCCGCTACCGATCCTTACCGGCCGCGCGAGTACGTGCAGTTCCAGCACGCCGACTGGACCAGGAATGCCACCATCTACCAGATCAACACGCGCCAGTTCACGCCGGAAGGCACGCTCAAGGCCGCGACGGACCAGTTGCCGCGCCTGAAGGAGCTGGGCGTCGGCATCCTGTGGCTGATGCCAATCCACCCGATCGGCGAAGTCAAGCGCAAGGGTTCGCTGGGCAGCCCCTACGCGGTGCGCGATTTTCGCGCCGTCAATCCCGAGCTGGGCACCATGGCCGACCTGCGCGCTTTCGTGGCGCGCGCCCACGCGCTGGGCCTGCGCGTGATCATCGACTGGGTCGGCAACCACACCTCGTGGGACAACGTGCTGATGGCGCAGCACCCCGACTGGTACGCCAAGGGGCCGGATGGCAAGCCGCAGCCGACGCCCTGGTTCAACTGGGACGACATCATCGACCTCGACTACGGCAAGCCCGGGCTGCGCCGCTACATGCTCGAGGCCATGAAGTTCTGGCTGACCGAGGCCGGCATCGACGGCTATCGCGTGGACGCCGCCGGCCTGGTGCCGCAGGACTTCTGGGACCACGCCAGCCGCGAGCTGCGCGCCATCAAACCGGTGTTCATGCTGGCCGAGTGGGAGAGCCGCGACATGCACCGCGACGCCTTCGACGCCAGCTATGCCTGGACCTGGTGGGAGGCGCTGCACGACATCGCGCGCGGCCGCTCGGACGCCACCCGCCTGCACGTCTATTACGCCTGGAACGCCAAGTTCTATCCGCGCCAGGCCTACCGCATGCTGTACACGACGAACCACGACAAGAACGCCTGGGACGGCACCGAGTTCGAGGCCTTCGGCCCGGCGGTCGACGCGGCGATCGTGTTCAGTTTTGTCAGCGAAGGCATCCCGCTGGTCTACAACGGCCAGGAGGCGGGCAACACCAGGCGCCTGGCCTTCTTCGAGCGCGACCCGATCGCGTGGAACGCCTCGCCCTACACGGCGTTCTACAAGAAGCTGATCGCGCTCAAGAAACAGAACACGGCGCTGTGGAACGGCGAATACGGCGCGCGGATGGTGCAGGTGCCGAACGGCGCGCCGGCGCAGGTGTTGAGCTTCGTGCGCGCCAACGACAAGGACAAGGTGTTCGTCGCCCTGAACCTGTCGGACAAGCCGGTCAGGGCGAGCTTCGACAAGACGCTGCATCACGGTTCGTACCGCGACTTCGCCACCGGCGCCAGGGTCGAGGTGGGCGGATCGACCAATTTTGAGATGGCACCGTGGAGCTACCGGGTGCTGGTGAAGTAAACAAGGAGAGATATGGTTTCCAGATTCATGAACGTCGGCCTGGCCGCGCATTGCTGCGTGGTGCTGGGCATGGTGGTGAGTAGCAGCGCCTTCGCGGCCGAAGCCATGAGCGCGAGCGTCGAGTCGCCGGGCAAGGTGCTGAACGTGTCGGTGCAGGTCGCGCCGGACGGGCGCCTGTCGTACCAGGTCGAACGCCGTGGCCAGCCGGTGATCGCGCCGTCGCGCCTGGGCTTCGTGCTGGGCAGCGACAAGCCGCTGGACGCGGGCTTCAAGATCGAGCGCCAGGTGGTCACCGACCATGACGGCACCTGGGAGCAGCCCTGGGGCGAGCGCCGCACGGTGCGCAACCACTACCGCCAGATGCGGGTCGACGTCAAGAAGAACGACGGGCGCCGCCTGGCGATCGTGTTCCGCGTGTACGACGACGGCCTGGGCTTTCGCTACGAGTTCCCCAAGCTGCCGAACAACCGCGCCACGCACATCGCCGACGAGCTGACCGAATTCGTGGTCGCGCAGCCGGCCACCGCCTGGTGGCAGCAGGCGGGTGAAGTCTGGGCGCTGGAATACCCGATCCAGAAGTCGCGGCTGGCAGAGGTGGGCATGGCCAACACCCCGATGACGGTGCGCATGGAGAACGGCACCCACATCGCCTTCCACGAGGCGGCCCTGGTCGACTATGCCTCGATGTGGCTGCGCCGGGTCGAGGGCCAGCGCCTGCGCGCGCACCTGACCCCGTCCGCCACCGGCAACCCGGTGGTGCGCACCGGCGCCTTCACCACGCCATGGCGCACGATGCAGATCGCCGACGACGCGGCGGGCCTGTACATGTCCGACCTGGTGCTGAACCTGAACGAACCGAACAAGCTGGGCGACGTCTCGTGGGTCAAGCCGTCGAAGTACGTCGGCGTGTGGTGGGACATGCACCTGGAAACCAAATCGTGGGCATCGGGTCCGAAACACGGCGCCACCACCGAATACACCAAGCGCTACATCGACTTCGCGGCCAAGCACGGTTTTCGCGGCGTGCTGGTCGAGGGCTGGAACCCGGGCTGGGACAGCGACTGGGCCGGCAACGGCCTGGACATGGACTTCACGAAGGCGCATCCGAGCTTCGACATCGCCGCCGTGACCGACTACGGCCGCAAGAAGGGCGTGCACCTGATCGGCCACCACGAAACCGGCGGCAATATCGCGCACTACGAGAAGCAGATGGACGCGGCCTTCAAGCTGTATGCGAAACACGGCGTGGACAGCATCAAGACCGGCTACGTGACCGATGGCGGCGCTGCCCAGTTCATGGGCAGGAACGGCAAGGTTCATTTCGGCTACACGGATTCGCAGGAGGGCGTGCGCCACTACCAGAAGGTGGTCGAGGAGGCGGCGCGCTACAAGATCGCGATCAATACCCATGAACCGGTGAAGGACACCGGCCTGCGCCGCACATATCCGAACTGGATCTCGCGCGAAGGCGCGCGCGGCGTCGAGTACAACGCCTGGGGCAATCCGGTCAACAGTGTCGAGCACGAGGCCAACCTGGTGTTCACCCGCATGCTGAGCGGCCCGCTCGACTACACGCCGGGCATCCTGAGCCTGGAAGGCAAGGACAAGCGGCCGTTCAACTCGACCCAGGCCAAGCAGCTCGCCAACTTCGTGGTGATCTATTCGCCGGTGGTGATGGCGGCCGACCTGATCGAGCACTACGAGCGCTATCCGGGCCCGTTCCAGTTCATCAAGGACGTCCCGGCCGACTGGGAAGACACCCGCGTGCCGCATGGCGCGGTGGGCGAATACGTGACCATCGTGCGCAAGGACCGCGCGTCGAGTGACTGGTACGTCGGCTCGGTGACCGATGGCAGCCGCCGCACGCTCGACCTGAAGCTGGACTTCCTGGACGCGGGCAAGACCTACGTGGCCGAGATCTACCGCGACGGCGACAACGCCGACTATCGCGACGACCAGCGCCGCTTCGACATCGCGATCGAGAAGCGCAACGTGACCAGCCTTGATACCATCCGGATGGTGCTGGCGCCGGGCGGCGGACAGGCGATCCGCCTTGTGCCGGTGAAGTAAGAAAGCGTTGTTCTTTCGTTAGCTCAAACCCGTCGTTCCCGCGGAGGCGGGAACCCAAGGCATTCGCATTGCCACAATCGCGTGAAGTATGCGATACGCACGCACACTTGGGTTCCCGCCTTCGCGGGAACGACGTGCAAACGATAGCGGGGAAGGCGACGATACGGGTGTTCCAGGAAGGCACCACGTCGCACGCAAATGCCGAATTTGGCATATGCTGTTGGATTGTCCATACCGCGTTGGCGCAATCCGAGTCCGTCGTCCCATGTCCATTCCACAGTCTTCGTCTTCCCCGGTCACGCCCGCCGCCTCCGGCGCCGTGATGCAAATCCTGTTCTCGGTTGCCTTCGTCCACCTGCTCAACGACTGCGTGCAGGCCGTGCTGCCCTCGATCTACCCGCTGCTCAAGCAGGAATTCGACCTGACCTTCACCCAGGTCGGCCTGATCACATTGACGTTCCAGTGCACCGCCTCGCTGCTGCAGCCCTGGATCGGCCTGTACACCGACCGGCGCCCGATTCCCTTCCTGCTGCCGGCCGGGATGTGCGTGACCTTGCTCGGCGTCGGCCTGCTGGCGTGGGCCGACAGCTATCCCATGCTGCTGCTGGCGGCGGCGCTGATCGGCGTCGGCTCCTCGACCTTCCACCCCGAGGCTTCGCGCGTGGCGCGCCTGGCCTCGGGCGGGCGCTTCGGCTTCGCCCAGTCGCTGTTCCAGGTCGGCGGCAACGCCGGCTCGGCGCTCGGCCCGCTGCTGGCGGCGGCCGTCGTGGTCGGGCGCGGCCAGGCCGAGATCGCCTGGTTCATGCTGCTGGTGCTGGTCGCGGTGGCGGTGCTGGTCGGCGTGAGCCGCTGGTACAGCAACCACCTGATGAACATGATCAGGAAGGCCGCGCAGCACGCCGGACCAAAGCTGCCGCGCAAGAAGGTGATCCAGGCCCTGGTGGTGCTGGCGCTGCTGGTGTTCTCCAAGTACATCTACATGGCCAGCCTGCAGACCTACTACACCTTCTTCCTGATCGAGAAATTCCAGCTGCCGGTCGGCACCGCCCAGCTGTACCTGTTCCTGTTCCTGGCCTCGGTGGCCGCAGGCACCTTCGCCGGCGGCCCGGTCGGCGACAAGATCGGGCGCAAGCGCGTGATCTGGTTCTCGATCCTGGGCGCGGCGCCGTTCACCATCGCGCTGCCGTACGCAGACCTGTTCTGGACCGGCGTGCTGTCGGTCGTGATCGGGCTGGTGATGTCGTCGGCCTTCTCGGCCATCGTGGTCTACGCCCAGGAACTGGTGCCGGGCAAGGTCGGCCTGATCTCGGGCATCTTCTTCGGCCTGATGTTCGGCATCAGCGGCGTGGGCGCGGCGGCCATGGGCCACATCGCCGACATCCACGGCATCGATCAGGTGTACCGGATCGCATCTTTCCTGCCACTCCTGGGCATCATGGCGGCGCTGCTGCCGAAGATCGACGGAGCGCGCCGCTAGCGCCGCGCGCATTCGCCACTGGGTCTTCCATGGACCCGAACCGCGTCGGGCGCATTGCCGCCATTCGATGACGACCGCCAGGGCGGCAATCCGGCCGGCGCCTGGATCGGCGCGGCCGTGCCGGATGCCGCCGACATCGCCACGCGCGCGCTAGCGAAGACGCGGGCGCGCGTTCGCGTCTCACCGCCAGGATCGGCGTCGAAAAGGGCGGCCCGGCCCGTATCGCAGGCATGGCGAGATTGATGTAAAGCAATAAGTTCCGGCTTTTCCTGGTTTTGTTTGGCCAAAACCAATAACTTTGACACAAAACCATGGCTGTACTTCCCTTTAAATAGAGGGCAAAAAGCACGCCTGCTCGATGGTTCGATACTTTGTGATCTGATTGATAATTTGATTAAGGACAAACCGATTTCAAACTATTAACTCAGGAGTACCGCCATGGAGCTGTTCCCAGCAGCCGTGTTCAACCCCCCGAAGGCGCCAGGCGTGCGTACTGCGCGCGCACCCATCGCTGGAGGCGCAACCGAGCGCTTGCCGTTCACTGTCCGCCGGGTGGAAACCGAAGCGGATCTCCTCAAGGCCGTGCGCATCCGCCACGCCGCCTATGCCCGCCATGTCCCGGATTTCGCCCGCAGCCTGGCGCAGCCCGAGGCGGCCGACTACGAAGCCGACACCATCGTCCTGCTGGCCGAATCGAAACTGGACGGCACGCCCATCGGCAGCACCCGCATCCGTACCAATCTCTACCGCCCGCTGGGCGTGGAAGAGTCGATCGTCCTGCCCGACTGGCTGCAGGGCAAGCGCCTGGTCGAGGCGACCCGCCTTGGCATCGACGAAGGCCGGGTCGGCCGCATGGTCAAGATTGCACTGATCAAGGCCTGCTTCATGTATTGCGAAGACAACGGTATTGATTATTCGGTGGCGACAGGCCGTCCACCCGTGGACAAGCAGTACGATCAGCTGATGTTCGTCGATGTGTTTCCTGAATTGGGTCTGGTGCCGCTGCGTCACGTGGGCAATATCCCGCACCGCATCATGGCGTTCGAGATCGCGACCTTCCAGCAGCGCTGGGCCGAGGCGCGCCATCCGATGCTGAACTTTTTCTTCAACACGCACCATCCGGACATCGACATCGGTCCGGCCGTGCCGTCATCGCCGGCGTTGCCGCAACGTCCCCTGCCGCCGGCCACCCGGCCGCGCGTCGAACTGGCGTTCGCCTGAAGTTCGCCTGATGGTCGTCTGATCGCCAGCCGGCCGGCGCGCATGCCTGGACCCCGGGTCCGGGCCTGGGCCCGAACGTGGACCATGACAAACGTAATGGGCGCAGCGCTGGTCGCGGTTTGGGTGTTTGATGATACGTAAGCTGGTAACCCGCTCGCTCCCAACGTGCGATCCATGTTGCGAAAACGTGGCGCAGCCGATGAAGACGTGAACGTGGGACGACAATCTTGCCTGCTGCACGATGGCTGGAGACACTGCTCGCTCGCGCCTCCAGGGCGCCGGCGGCGATGGTCGGTTTCGCGCGCGTCGGGCGCAGGCGCCGGCGCGTCCAATCCCTTCATGCCAGGCTGGTCACGGTCATCGGCACGTTCCAGCCGCGGGCGGTAGTGGACCTTGGTCGTAGTGCCGCCGCCGCCGACGCGCGGGCCGGGCCCGATGCACGACGTTCTTGACGAGGTATGGCACAAAACGCGGCGCGCACTGTCTACACACCTAGCAGCAGTGCGAAGCGCACCGGCCAATGGCGCCGGAGCGGCCCCGATGTTCCAACCCCTAGCTCCGAGAGGTCAGTCATGAAGACGTTCACGCACAGCCCCCGCAGCCAATGCAGCCCCCGCAGCCTTGCCCTTGCGGCGGCGTTGCTCTGTTCACCGCTCGCCGCCGCCCAGGACGTGCTCCCGGTCGAGTTGCTCGAAGAACGCAACGTGGTGGGCCTCGGGGTGTTCGCGGTGCCCGACTATTACGGCTCGTCCGATTACCAGGGCGCCGTTGCGCCGGTATTGCACTACAACTTCGGTGCCGACCGCTACGTGCGGGTGATCGGGCCCGAGATCCAGGCCAACCTGCTGCCGCGCAAGGACTGGCGCGCCGGTCCGGTGCTGCGCTGGCGCATGCGGCGCGACGACGATGCCGACGACGAGATCGTCTCGCGCATGCTCCCGGTCGCCACGGCCACCGAAGTGGGCGCCTTCGTCGCCTACCACATGCCGCTGACGCAAGGCCAGCCGATGCACAAGCTGGTGTTCAGCGCCGACGTGGTCGGCAACACCAATAATGTGTACGACGGCGCCAGCGGCAACCTGCGCGTCAACTACGTCCATCCCTTCCCGCAGCCTGTCGGCGGCATGCAGCTGGTCGGAAGCATCGGCTTCGGCCTGTTCTTTGCCAGTAGTGACTTCAACCGCAAGTATTTCGGCATCCAGGGCGACGATCTGCGCCTGTTTCCGGAGCGTGGCGGCGTGCCCTACGATCCCGACCCGTCGGTCACCTCGATCAAGATTCCCTTCAGCATCACGACCCAGCTGAATCCGGAATGGCTGATGACGGTCGGCGGGCGTTATGAGCGGCTGCTGGACGACGCCAAGGACAGTCCGCTGGTGGAGGACCGCGGGGATGCGGACCAGTGGACGATCGGGGTCGCGTTCTCCTACCTGTTCTGAGAACGGCGCGCCGGCCGACGCTACTGGCGCTCCCCGATCTCTTGCCGCATCTGGTTCCAGCCGGCGTCGAACCGGCCCCGGTAGCGGTCGGCCCGTTCGGGCGCGACGTGGTGCGGGGCAGGGCAGGCCGCTCGGCGGCGGCCCGCGTCGTGGATGGTTCGCTCATGGTGTCGCTGTTGTGGTCGCGGTCGGCATGGACGGGAAAGCGGCGCCGCGGGCCTGTTCCAGGGGCAATGTAGCAAGCGCGGGCGCACAGTGGGACCATGGACCATGGTCTCAGGGGCTGGCCGCCAGCGGCAAGACCAGGTTCAGCGTCGCATAGCCTGGCAGCAGGACGGCGAGCGAGAGGCGGTCGAAGCGGTGCGCCAGCCGCTCGCGCCCCAGCGTGTCGACCAGCCACAGCGCGATCACCGACTGCGCCAGCACGAGGAAGATGGTCGCCATGCCGGCCAGGTTGATCATGTCCGACAGCGCGATGCGGTTGGTGGGCGGCAGCAGCGGCATGATGGCGGCGACGTTGCTGACGCTGGCGAAGAAGGCGCCGACCGGCAAGCCGAAGCGGGCATCGACCTCGGAAGGCCTGATGTAAAGGGCGAGCAGGGCGATGGCGACCGAGGCGAACAGGGCCTGGAACAGCTTCAGGTAGACGCCGTAGCCGTTCGGCGCCGCCAGCATCGCATAGACGAAGCGCGAGCGCGCCACGCGTTCGCCGTCGGAGCGGTGGATCTGCTGGCGCACCATGGGCATGGCAGTAACCAGCCTCACGTTGGGCGGCATCGCGTCCGGCGCGACGTGGCTGTCGCGCGCATCGGCCACGTAGCGCAGCGTAGCGGACGCATGGGCGACGTCCTCGATCTCGACCAGCAGCGCCTCGTCGCCCAGCGGAAAGCGGGCGCCGTCGAACATCTTGGACATGCGCGCCGCCACCCGGTATTCCTGGTAGCGCCGGCCGGCGCGGATGTCGTCGGCGGTCTGCTCGCGCGCCAGCACGTCGCCGTTGACGATCCTGAAGCCTTTTCCCGGGTCGATGGCCGCGCCGGCCGGCGTGCGGAACCAGAGCGTGAATTCACCGGTCCAGCCGGCTTCGTGCGGCGTGACGGCGCCGACCCGGCGCACGCCGATTCCAACCTCCACCTCCACCGCTGCCGCGCCCCTGTCCGGGGGCGCGGCGGCACCGCGCGCGGCCTCGGCGTGCGCCGGCGGCGCATGGAGGTCGGCCAGTCCCGCCTGCCTGGCCTGCTCGGTGTCGGCGCGGTAGCCGCGCAGCAGGCTGGCCCCGCCCAGCGTGCCGGCCGCGTACAGCAGCAGGATGAACACCGCCCAGGCGGCCAGCCAGCGGGTAGCGCGCGCGTCCTGCCCGGGAGCTTCCTGGTTCGCGCTCATCGCCCTACCTGGCGAACAGGAAGGTCACGCTCAGGCGCACGCCCCAGTCGCGCGGCCCGCCGCTCGGGCTGTCGGCCCAGTAGCGCAGGCCGCCGCCGATCGACACCGGCTGGCGGCCGAACCTGAGCAGCTTGCTGACGGTCAGGTTGACCGGCGCCGACCACTGCTCCAGTTTCCAGTCGTAGCTGGATTCGGTGTTGACGCCGAAGGTCCAGGCATTCCTGGTGGTATAGCTGAGGAAGGGCTGGAGAAAGGTGGCGCTGACGTTCGGCCGGTCGTCATGTCCGGCGAACGACCAGATGTGGTTCGCCAGCGCGCCATAGGTCCACGGCCCGTGCTGCCGCAGCACGACCCCGGTCGGACCGACACCCCACTGGCGTGCGCTGAGCGCGCTCTCGCTACCGGTGGGCAGCAGGAACGCCGGCCCGGCGCCCCAGATGATGCCGTTGGCGCCGGGGCGCGAAGGCGAGATGAAAAAACTCTGGGTGACGTCGCCGATGCCGTGCTGGTTGCCGGCGCCGGGCGCCAGATCGTGCTGGCTGACCAGCGGCACGATGGTGCGGCTGATCAGGGTCCAGTCGGGGTCGAGCGTGACCGGCACCACGGGTTGCAGGTTCATGGTGAACCGGCGGCCGTCGCGCGTGGGGCCGTAGCGGCGGTCGTCGTTGGCCTGCAGCGGCACGCTGATCATCGCGGCCACCGGGTTGGCCAGCTTCTTGGCCAGGTCCTCGGCCTCTTGCGCCTGGGCGGGCGGGCCGGCGCACCAGGCCAGTCCGAGCGCCGCCGCGCAGGCGTTACGGCGGCCGGGCTGCATGGCGTCAGCCCGGCGGCTCGACCACGACATAGGTCATGCTGGTGCCCGCGTACTGCGGCTGGTACCAGGTGCTGCCGCATTGCTGGTAGGTGGCGCCGGCGCGCACCACGGTCACGCAAGAGGGCGGGATCGAATACGCCACCGAGCCGATCGCCGCCGCCGTCACCGCCGCCGCCCCGGCCACCGCGAGCGCCGCGCCGGGGCGGTAGTAATCATGGTCGACATCCACGTTGATATTGCGGTTGACGTTGACGTTGCGGTTGACGCCGGCGTAGCCGTTGACCGAGGTGCGGCTGACCCGGCTGGAGGCGTGGTAACTCCCGCTGTAGGCGCCGCGATGCGCGTGGACGCTCCCGCTGCGGCTGACCGCGGCCCCGCCGACGCGTCCCGCGCCGCGCTGGGCGGCGGCCTCGTAGGCGACGACGACGACGGCCAGCGCGAGCAGCACACCGATGACGCGCCGATGTCCTGGAGTGAGCGGCATGGGTTCTCCCCCGTTCATTTGATGGACGCGACCTTGCCGTCGGCCGTCTGCAAAGCGATCTTCAGCGCGCCCGGCGGCGGTCGGAAGACGAAGGTGGCGTCGGTGAAGCGTGGCGCGATGTTCCAGCGCAGCCACGACGTGTGGGTCGGCGCGCCCGGCTGCCCGCTGGCCGTGATCGCCAGCTTCAGGGGCAGCGGCGTCTTGCCGGTCTGGATCCAGACCTGCCAGTCCACGCCTTCCTGGCGAAAGGCGTAGTGGTCGGCCTTCAGGCTGCCGACCGTTGCCGGACCGATGTAGTGCGCCGCCCGGATGTCCGACACCGGCGCCTGTTCCGTCCCCCAATAGAACAGGTCGGCCAGCGGCAGTTCGATGCCGTATTTCTTGCCGAGCGTGTCGACGGTCTCGCGCAGGGTCGGCGGGGCGGGGACGGTCGCGTAGTAGTTGATGCGCTGGCCGTAGATGGTCAGCGTCTTGCCGTCATAGAAGAGCTGGCGCTGCTTGCGGTCGCTGGCCATGTCCACCCGCAGGCGGTCGGGGCGGCGCACCTTGAGGTTCGCGGTGCTGTCGAACTGCAGCTTCATGCCGTCGTCCATCACGGTCTCGGTCGTGGCGCGCCCGACGACTTCGAACGCGGACAGGGTGCGCAGATAGGCGCCCATGGCGCCGAGGGCGGACATCGCATCGGGGTCGATCGCCGGCTGCGCCGCCTGATCGGCCTGGTCGGCCTGGTCGGACTTGGCCGGCGCGGGGGACTGCGCGGCAGGTTGCGCGGGAGGCTGCGCCGGGGAGGCGCCTTGCGGCGCCGCCAGGCAGGCCAGCGGCATCCAGGCCGCGGCGCACAGGAGTCGGATCGGAACGGCCCGCATCTGCTTTCCTTTCGTCGGCGAACGCGATTTTGCCGGGAAGCCCGCAGCGCCGTGCCGGCGGCCACCCTGCGCCCAGTGGGCCACCGGCAGGCCGAACGCGCAATCGGACCTAAGCCGTATTTCGGTGACAAACCGTTGTGAAATCGCCCTGGCAGAAGTAACAATTGCATGACGGCACTAGCGTTAAGCGGTATCCTTGCGCTTTCATGCCCCGCCGCTCGTCGCTTCGGGTCACCAGTGACACACAAGATCGTCCATGCCCAACGACCAACGTCAGCCCCGTGCAACGTGGCCGGCCGCGCTCCACGCCGCTGTCGAGCTGATACTGAAGATATTTGCCTACTATCTGATTCCGGTCGGGATCGGCATCGTCTCGCTGATCGCCCTCGTCTTCTGGCATGACGAATACCGCACCAGCGGCGACGTGCCGCTGGCGATGCACGTCACGGTCGACCGGGCCGCGGCCCTGGCGCCAGGCGATGCGCTGGCCCTGGCGCGCGCCACGTCGCTGGTCAATGGCCACGATACCCACCTGTCCGAAGCGCCGGTCTGGTTCGCCTTCGAGCCGATGCCGCGCGCCGGCGAGCAGGTGATCGAATTCCCGTCGCGCCACGCGCTCGACATCGCCTGCTGGGATGCGGCCACCCTGAACCCGCTCGGCGCCGCCACCCGCAGCACCGCCCACGGCGTGCTGCAGGCCGACAAGGCCGGTTTCACGATGCGCCTGGAGCCGCTGCCGCGCCAGCTGCTGTGCCGCGCCGGTTTCTCGGGCCCGGCACGGCTGTCGGTGCTGCAATGGCCGACCGAGCAGTTCGACTTGTCGGTCAAGCAATATCATCGCAAATCGGGCCTGCTCGACGGCGGCATGATCGTGCTGGCCCTGTTCATCCTCATCACGGCCCTGATCAACCGCCAGCCGGTCTACGTGCTGTTCGCCGGCTGGCTGATCCTGAACCTGCGCGTGGGCGCGCTGTCGGCCGGCTGGGACATCCAGTGGCTGGGCCAGACCGTGCCTTCCGAATGGCTGCTGCGTAGCCGCGCGGTGACGATCACCCTGTACGGCATCGCCACGCTGACCCTGTACCAGG
Organism: Massilia sp. UYP11; assembly: GCF_050434805.1. NCBI lineage: Bacteria > Pseudomonadati > Pseudomonadota > Betaproteobacteria > Burkholderiales > Oxalobacteraceae > Massilia > Massilia sp. UYP11. Next base: position 146,501 of record NZ_JBNDJE010000003.1, on the reverse strand, counting down.
CGCTGCTCAAGGAGCACCTGGCCGAGATGCGCTACCTGTTGCCGATGCGCGTCATGCAATGGTTGTGCATGCCGATGCTGGCCGCGGCCATGCTGCTGCCGTATGGCATGTATTTGCCGCTGCTGTGGGGCATCCTGGTGTGCTGCTTCTCCTTGATGACGATCGGCCTGTTCAAGATCATCGTGGAGTCGCGCACGCGGGTCGCGGCCTGGTTCGCGGCTTCGTTCGCGGTCACTTTCCTGGCCTCGCTGGCCGAGGTCTTGTCGGCCGCGCTCGGCATGCGCGAGCTGCTGGGCGTCATCAACAGCGTCACCGCCGCGCTCGCATCGAGCCTGCTGGCGGCGCTGGCCGTGGCCGAGCAGATGCGCATGGAGACCGAGAAACGCCAGGAAGCGCAGGAAGAGCTCGAGCACGCCTACCAGGCGATGCCGGTCGGCCTGTTCACGCTCGACATGCACGGCCGCTTTTTGAGCGTCAATCCGGCCCTGCAGAAGATGCTGGGCATGACCGGCTTCACGCCCGGCCGCACCGCCTGGCGCCAGTTCTTCACCGAAGCCAGCTGGGCCAGTCTGCACGAGCAGGTGCATGCCAGGTCCGAGGCCGAGATGGAATTGGCCAGCCGCGACGGCCACCAGCGTTTCCTGGTCAGCGCCACCCTGGCGCGCTCGCGCATCGAGGGCGTGCTGCAGGACACGACCGAAAAACACAAGGCTACCGAGCAGCTGCGCTTCATGGCCAATAACGATCCGCTGACCAAGGTCTATAACCGGCGCGGGATCGAGCGCGAATTTTCAGGCGCCGCCGCCAGCCTGGCGCTCGGCCGGCCGATGGCGCTGGCCTATGTCGACCTCGACCGCTTCAAGCTGATCAACGACCTGTTCGGCCATGCGGCGGGCGACGAAGTGCTCAAGCAGGTATGCGAGCGGATGGGCACGATGCTGGCCGGCGGCCAGCAGATCGGCCGCGTGGGCGGCGACGAATTCGTGATCGTCATGCCCGAGACGGCGATCCCGCTGGCCTCGATCATCTGCCGCGGCATCGTCGACCGCCTCGGCAATACCCCGTACCGGGTGGGCGACAAGGCCTTCCACGTGCGCGCCTCGGTCGGCCTGATCGAGGTGGTGCCGGGCATGCCGATGAAGGATGCGGTATCGACCTCCGACCGCGCCTGCCGCGAAGCCAAGACCGGCCTGGGCGACGGCCTGGTGGTCTATGAACGCGGCGCCGACGCCTTCCGCCAGCGCGCGGCCGAACTGGACCTGGTCGAGCGCCTGTCCCGCCCGGACGCGACCGACAGCCTGCTGCTCGAGATGCAGCCGATCATGTCGCTGCGCGCGCCGCATGAATCGATGAACTTCGAGGTCTTGCTGCGCATGCGCGAGCCGGATGGGCGCGTGGTGCCGGCCGGCCCCGTGATCGCCGCCGCCGAGAAGAGCGGCCGCGCCAGCATGATCGACCGCTGGGTGCTGAACACCACCCTGGCCTGGATCGCCGAGCACACCGACGACCTGGTCAATACCCGTTTCGTGTGCATGAACCTGTCGGGGGCGTCGCTCAACGACGAGCGCTTCGTGCAGGACACCTTCGACATCCTGGGCCGCTACGTGCACGTGGCCAGTCGCCTGTGCCTGGAAATCACCGAGAGCGTGGCGCTGCACGACCTGGACAACACGCGCCGCTTCATCGACCAGGTGCGCAGCTTCGGCGTGAAGGTGGCGCTGGACGACTTCGGCGCCGGCTACACCTCGTTCTCGTACCTCAAGGAACTGCCGGCCGACGTGTTGAAAATCGACGGCAATTTCATCGTCAACATCAACGCCCACCCGGCCAACGTGGCGATCGTCGAGGCCATCGTCAGCCTTGCCGTGAACCTGGGCATGAAGACGATCGCGGAATGGGCCGAAGACGCGGCCACCGTGCAGACGCTGCACGAGATCGGCGTCGACTACGTGCAGGGCTATGTGGTGGCGCGCTCGATGCCGCCCGAGCGCTTGCTGGAGGGACGCTCGAGCGCCGGCTTCATCAAGGATGAGGAATTGCTGGCGCTGCTGCGCGAGCTGGAGAATCCCCCGTCGCCGCACCTGGCCAGCGTGAGCCGGCTGCACTGAGCCGGCTGCACCGAGCGGCTGCTGACTCAATCGAGGCCGGCCAGGGTTTCCCTGCTGCCCACGTCGCTCATCAGGAACTGCGCGCGCGCCGCTTTCAGCGTGGCGACGTCGCTGGCCAGCGGCGCGGCCTTGACCCGCGCCATCGGAACGGCGCGGCGCTGCAGTTCGCGTGCCGGCGGCAGCACGTCTTCGCGCGCGGCCAGCGGATAGGGTTCAATGCGCGCTGGCATGCGGGTCATGCCCTCGTTGGACGGCATGCTGGCCATGCGCACGGTGGCCGAGCCCGCTTCGCAGGGACGGTCGGTAAAGGTCACGCGGCCGGCGTCGTCGATGCACTTGACGATGACGGACTCGGAAAAGGCGCTCGGCGCCGCCATCGTGGCGGCTGCCAGCAGGCAGAATTGGGTCAACTGACGCTTCATGGTCGGCTCCTGGACGGCTCCGTATTAGGGATTTCATTGTCTTCCTTGCATCATTACGCTTCTGTTCGCCAGTTCACGTGGGCGTGTAGGCCTGCGCGCCGTCCGTTTTTACAGAACCACCAGTCTTGGATAAAATGTCCAGCATGACGAAGACATTGCCAAGCCGGGACGCGTCGGCGTTGATCGAGCAGGTCCGGCATATCGCCGAGGGCCTGGCCCAGACCTTCGCGCCATTCTGCGAGGTGGTGGTGCACGATCTGCGCGACCCTGGCCATGCGGTGCTGGCGATCCACAACAACCTGTCGGCGCGCGCCGCCGGCGACCCGGCCACCGAGCTGGGCCTGGCGCGCATCGCCGACAGTGCCTACCCGCAAGTCGTCGCCAATTACCCGAACCAGTTCCCGGATGGCCGCCCGGCCAAGAGCACCTCGATCGGCATCAAGGATGCCGACGGCAACTACGTCGCGGCGCTGTGCCTGAACGTCGACCTGACCCTGTTCCGTTCGATGCAGGGCATCCTCGAACGCTTCAACGCGGTGGGCGAGGCGCCGCTGGGCGAGTCGCTCGATCCGGCCAACGCCGACGCCATCCGGCGCCGCATCGACGCCTACGCGGCGCGGCTGGCGTCCTCGCCGCAGCTGCTCAAGACGCGCGAACGACGCGCGCTGATGCGCGAACTGAAGGAGGGCGGCTTTCTCGAAGTGCGGCGCGCGATGGAAGTGGCGGCGTCCCACCTTGGCATTTCGCGGGCGACGGCGTACAACGACATCAAATAGAATGGTGCGGTACCGTTGATCAGGGGAGCACGTCTTGAAAACAGCCGTGTACAGCGCCCGCCGCTACGACAAGACCATGCTGGCCCAGGCCAACGCCGTTGCCGGCCATGAACTGCGCTTCCTCGAAGACCGCCTGACCCGTGAGACGGCGGTCCTGGCCAAGGGTTGCCCGGCGGTCTGCGTCTTCGTCAACGATACGGTCGACGCCGAGGTGCTGGGCATCCTGGCGCGGCAGGGCACGCGCCTGGTGGCGACGCGCTCGACCGGCTACAACCACGTCGACGCGCACGCCGCGCGCGCACTGGGCATTGCCGTGGTACGGGTCACCGATTATTCTCCCCACTCGGTCGCCGAATTCGCGGTCGGGCTGTTGCTGGCCGTCAACCGCAAGATCGCGCGCGCCAGCGTGCGCACGCGCGAAGGCAACTTCGATCTCGACGGCCTGATGGGGGTCGATTTGCACGGCAAGACGGTCGGTGTGATCGGCACCGGCAAGATCGGCTCCATCTTCGCCCGCATCATGGCCGGCTTCGGCTGCACCCTGGTGGCTTACGACCCCTGTCCCAATCCGGCCTTCGAGGCGCTGGGCGGGCGCTATATCGGCGTCGACGAGCTGCTGGCCTGCAGCGACGTGGTGTCGCTGCACTGTCCGCTGCTGGAAGCAACCCATCACATCGTGGATGCGGCGGCGCTGGCGCGGGTCAAGCGCGGCTGCCTACTGGTCAATACCGGCCGCGGCGGCCTGGTCGACACCGAGGCGGCGGTGCAGGCGCTCAAGACCGGCCAGCTGGGCGGCCTGGCGATCGACGTCTACGAACAGGAAGCAAGCCTGTTCTTCCAGGACCTGTCGTCGACCATCATCACCGACGACGTGATCCAGCGCCTGGTGTCGTTTCCGAACGTGATCGTGACCGGCCACCAGGCCTTTTTCACGGTGGAGGCGATCGGGCAGATCATGCGCACGACCATCGACAGCATCAGCGCCTGCGAAGCGGGCGAGGAACTGGTCAACCGGATTCCGGATTGATGCGCGGTGCATGACTTCGCCGCGATGGTGGACAGGCGGCGGGGCGTTGCGCTAGGGTGCAAGGCATGCAGAGCCTCGACACGACCAACACCAGATACATCACCGCGTTCCATCTCGAACAGGTCTGCTTCGAACGCATCTTCGATGCGCCGGGCCGCACCGGCTATTTCAGTTTCGAGGCGGCGGGCAAGCGCCAGTACGGCGTCATGCTGCCCGACGGCGAGGTGCCGCGCGAAGGGGCGCACTATGCGGTCGTGCTCGCCGAGAAGGACAACTGGCAGGCCATCATGGCCTGGCGCGACCTGTCCACGCCGCATGTGTACATCCGGGAAACCGCCTGGCAGGTCGTGAGGAATTATGCGTGGCTCGGTTATGTCGGGATGCCGGCGGTGCTCGGCGTTACGTTGGTCGCCTTCGGTGGATGGGCGGCGCTGGCGGTGCTGGCGCTGATGCTGTGGGGCGGGGCGGCCTACCTGCGTCACGTCATCCGGCGCAATCGCCGGATCGAACAGGCCTTGCTCGACGTGCCCCCGCAAGCGCCGCCGGGCATGCGCTGCGACCACACGGTCTCCTGGCGCACGCGCGTCATCAAAGCCCTGGCTACAGTCTTCTGAGGTGCATCGACAGTTTGACGACTATTCCAGGATTGGATAATATTTCCAATTCAATTGTCACCGAGGACATCGTCATGCTCCCGCTCCAGCTCCCCACCTACGAAGACGTCGCCCAGGCCGCCGAGCGCATCCTGGGCGTCGCCCACCGCACGCCGGTGCTGACTTCGCGCACCGTCAACGAGGAATTCGGCGCCGAGGTGTTCTTCAAGTGCGAGAACATGCAGCGCATGGGCGCCTTCAAGTTCCGCGGCGGCTATAACGCGCTGGCGAAGTTCAGCCCTGAACAGCGCCGCGCCGGCGTCGTCGCTTTCTCGTCCGGAAACCATGCGCAGGCGATCGCGCTGTCGGCGCAGATCCTGGGCATGCCGGCCACGATCGTGATGCCGCAGGACGCGCCGGCCGCCAAGGTGGCCGCCACGCGCGGCTACGGTGCCACCGTGGTGACCTATGACCGCTATACCGAAGACCGCGAACAGATCGGCCGCGCGCTGGCCGACAAGTACGGGCTGACCCTGATTCCGCCCTACGACCACGCCGACGTGATCGCGGGCCAGGGCACGGCGGCCAAGGAGCTGTTCGAGGAAGTGGGGCCCCTGGATGCGTTCTTCGTGTGCCTGGGCGGCGGCGGCCTGCTGTCCGGTTCGGCGCTGGCCACGCGCGCGCTGTCGCCGGGCTGCATGCTGTACGGCGTCGAGCCGGAAGCCGGCAACGACGGCCAGCAATCGCTGCGCACGGGCGAGATCGTCCACATCGACACGCCGCGCACGATCGCCGACGGCGCCCAGACCCAGCACCTGGGCCAGCTGACCTTCCCGATCATCCGGCGCGACGTGAACGACATCCTCACCGTGAGCGACGAGAAACTGGTGGCCTGCATGCGCTTCTTCGCCGAACGCATGAAGATCGTGGTGGAGCCGACCGGCTGCCTCGGATTCGCGGCGGCGCGCGCGATGAAAGAGCAGCTGAAAGGGAAGAAGGTCGGCGTGTTGATCGGTGGCGGGAATATCGATCTGGGGCGGTTTGCGAGCCTGATCGGAGAGTGACTGCTGACCGGATACATAGGGTGCACGGCTCTGCCGTCCACGCGTTCAGTCGGCGGTAGCGCAGCTGGCAAAGCGGCGCTGCATCTGCTGGTTGGGCGCGTGGACGGCGTGGCCGTCCACCCTACGATAGGGTAGCCGGTCGATCACGCCGCCAGCGGCAACGCCACCTGCAGCAGGAAACCGCCGCCTTCGCGGTTGCGCACTTCCAGCCCCGCGTTGTGCCGGGTCAGCACCCGTTCCACGATCGCCAAGCCGAGCCCGGCGCCATTGGCCTGGCCGCGCGCGCTGTCCAGGCGCGTGAAGGGTTTCATCAGCTGCGCGATCTGGTCGGCCGGCACGCCCACGCCATGGTCGCCGATCTCGATCACTGCGCGCCGGCCTTGGCCCGTGGCCTTCACGCGCAGCACGATGTCGATGTCGGTGCACGAGGTGCCCGGCGTGTTGCCGTAGCGGCGCGCGTTCTCGATGATGTTGTTGATCACGCGCCGCAGGTCGGTCGCGTTGCCCATCACGTGCACGCCCGGCATCAGGTCGGTCTTCACGCGCAGGTCGGCGATGCGGGCCGCTTCGCGGCCGACGTCGGACAGCATCTCGGACAGGTTCACCGGCACAAAGGTGGCCGCCTCGGTCGGCTTGGCGTAGTCCAGGAACTGGCCGATGATCGCGTCCATCTGGGCGATGTCCGACTGCATGCCTTCGCGCGCCTCAAGCGACAGGTTGGCCATCTCGACTTCGAGCCCCATGCGCGCCAGCGGCGTGCGCAGGTCGTGCGAGATGCCGGCCAGGATCACGGCGCGGTCCTTCTCCACCTGCGCCAGGTCTTCCACCATCTGGTTGAAGCTGCGGTTGGCCTCGATGATCTCTTGCGAACCCTTCTCGGGCAGGCGCGCGGGGCGCTCGCCCTTGGCGATGGCGCGCGCGGCGGCCGTCAGGCGCGCCAGCGGGCGGTTCACCAGGCTCGAGATCAGCGCCGCGCCGACCACCGACAGCAGGCCCACCACCACCGCCCAGCCGAGCCACTGTTCGCGCGTCAGGCCGGTCAGGCGCTCGCGCTCGAGCATCAGCCAGTATTTGTCGTCCTCGATGTTGAAGCTGATGTAAAAGCCCGGCACGCCGTTCACGCCGCTCGAGAAGCGCGTGTCGGCCCCCAGGCGCTCGCGCACCATGGCCGCGATCTGGGGCATCAGGGGATTGTGCGGCGGCGGGTCGACCACGTCCGTGTCTTCGAGCGTGAAGATGCGGATGCCTTCGTTCGACACCAGTTCGAGCAGCAGCTCGCGCCGCAGGTCGGGCGCCGAGTGGGTCAGCGCGGCCTTGGTGATGGTCACTACCGACACCACCAGCTCGGCTGTCTGCTGCACCTGCTTGTCGCGCTGGAATACGCTGATCATGCCGATCCAGGCCAGCATCGAGGCCGCGGTGAGCACCGACATCAGGAAGAAGGTGCGCCAGAACAGGCCGCTCTTGAACCAGGCGAAGCGCAGGGCGCGCCGCGCCCGGGCGATCGGGGTGAACACTAGCGCGGCTGGCCTTCAGGGATGAACACGTAGCCCAGGCCCCACACGGTCTGGATGTACAGCGGGCTCGATGGATCGGGCTCGATCAGCTTGCGCAGGCGCGAGATCTGGACGTCGAGCGAGCGGTCGAACACTTCGTATTCGCGGCCGCGCGCGAGCTCCATCAGCTTCTCGCGCGACAGCGGCTGGCGCGCATGGCGCGCGAACACTTTCAGCACCGAGAATTCGCCGGTGGTCAGCGGCACCGTCTCGCCATTCTTCTTGAGCGTGCGCGTGCCCAGGTCGAGCACGAAGTCGCCGAACTCGAAAGTCTGCGGGGTTTCGGACGGCGCGCCCGGGATCTCGTCCGGGCCCTTGCGGCGCAGCACGGCGCCGATGCGCGCCACCAGTTCGCGCGGGTTGAACGGCTTGGGCAGGTAGTCGTCGGCGCCCATTTCGAGGCCGACGATGCGGTCGACGTCCTCGCCCTTGGCGGTCAGCATGATGATCGGGGTCTGGTCGCCGGCGCCGCGCAGGCGGCGGCAGATCGACAGGCCATCTTCGCCGGGCAGCATCAGGTCGAGCACCAGCAGGTCGTAACGCTCGCGCAGCCACAATTTGTTCATCGCCGGCGCGCTTTCGGCAGTCACGACCTGAAAGCCCTGTTCGGTCAGGTAGCGGCGCAGCAGGTCGCGCAGGCGGACGTCGTCGTCCACGACCATGATCTTGGCGGAGTGGCCCGACGGCGCGCCTGTGCCCGCATGATTATTCGAAGTCGTTGAAGTCATAAAACTGTCCAGAATTGTCAGATGAATGTCGCTATGGTAACTTCTTATGGCTGAGGCGGAAGCACGCCTTAGCACAGCCATTACAATGTGTTACAAACTTTACCCAATAAGTCTTACTCCGCTTTCGGTATGCACCTACACTGGCCCCAAGTGATCAACACAGCTTATCCGTTTATCAGGCATCGCGGAAGAGGAACACCATGAACAACGCGCACAACTACAAACCAGCAGGATTCGGCGCCAACGGCGGCCGGCTCGCCCGGCTTGCGCGGCTCGGTGTGATCGCCTGCGTGCTGGCAGGCGCCGGGACCGGCGCCCTGGCGCAGAACCAGGAGCGCGATCCGCGCCGCGACGAAGCGGCGATGCGCGAACGGTATCAAATGCAGGCGCAGCAGGAGCAACGCTTCGACCCGCGCGCCTACGAGATGCGCGACCAGGATCGCCGCGCCATGGAGGTGCAGTCCGACGCGGCCCGCGAAGAACGTCGCCGCGGGCGGATGTCGGCGGACGAGCGGCGCGACCTGCGTCGCCAGATCAGGGAAGGGGCGGAGCTGTATCCCAACGCCCGCCGCCGCTAAGCGGCCTGCAATATCACACGACGGCGCCAGCGGCGCCGTTGTCGTTTCTGGAATTTGACTTTTCATGACCTCTTGCCGGCGTAGCGGCTGCGACTTTGCGGGATTTTTCCGTCAGCGCCTTCTGCCGCGACCGTGGCGGCATCGTCACGATGATTCTTTCCTAGAAATGTAGTTGCCATCCGTTTATTTAGATTGCGCAACATGCTATGTTTACGACCACTTTACTGTTGGCAGGCTACCTGTCGCCAACATTCTTCGCCAAGTGGAGCGTGAACGTGTCCGATCTTGCCGCACTACCCGATGCCGTGTCCGTCGCGCCCACCGCCGTCCGCTTCGCTTCCACCGGGCTGGAACATTGCATCGTCAGGCGCGACGATGGCGTCTATGCCGACCCTGAAGTGCTCGGCACCACGCTGGTGGCGGCGGTCGACGGCATCCTGCGCTCCAACCATTATCTGGCCGGCCTCGATTACCCGGTGCTGATCAAGGCCTTGTATGGCCATGGGCCGGACCTGCCGCGCGATGCGGCGGGACGGGCCGTGGTGCGCATCGCCGCCGACATCCTGCCGTTCACGCCGCAGCGCCAGGCCCTGTACCGCTCGGTCAAGATCGCCGACGGCCAGGCCGAATACTATTTCGAGCCCGTGTTCGAGCGCGACGGGGACGGAGAAGAGCGCCAGACCCGGCTCGACGTCGACGAGTTCGTCGCCGACATGTGGGTGAAGGGCATCTGCTTCGGCGCCGAGGTCGAGGCCATCCGCGGCCACATCGAGAACGGCGTGGCCGGCCGCTACGTGGTGGCGCGCCGCCTCGAGCCGCTGCCTGGCATCGATGCCCGCGTGGAGGAAGTCACGAACGACCTGCATCGCAGCAACGCCCCGCGCCAGCTCGCCAACGGCAAGCTCGACCTGATGAGCTTCCAGAACCGTTTCCCGCAGGTGGCGGCCGGCACCCGGCTGCTGCGCAAGGTGCCGCCTGCCAGCGGCAGAGCGGGCTTCGACCTGAACGGCATCCCGATCGCGCCGGAGGCGCCCAGGGACCTCGACCTGGCCGCCTACGCGGGCGACGGCACGGCGGTCGAGCTGGCGCCGGAAGGCGAGTTCCTGGTCGCGCGCCAGGACGGCTTCCTGAGCGTCGACCCCAAGAGCAGCCGCATCGCCATCGCCGACAAGATCGTCAGTCGCGACGGCGTCAGCGCCCGGACCACGGGCAACCTGCAGTTGGCGGGCGACTACGAGGAATTCGGTGAAGTGCAGGAGCAGCGCATCATCGAGGCCGAGAGCATCACCGTGCACGCCGACGTATATGGCCATCTGGTCGCGCGCGGCGGCGCCATCGTCCTGCGCCGCAACCTGGTGGGCGGCAGCGCGCGCAACCTCGATGGCGGCGTGCGGGTGCTGGGCGTCGCGTCCCAGGCGACGATCCAGGCGACCAAGGGCGAGGTGTGGCTCGAGCGCGCCGAGAACTGCGTGATCTCGGGAGCGCGCATCCGGATCGAGACCGCGATCAACTGCGAGATCATCGGCGACGAGGTCGACGTGGCGCACGCCGAGGGCAGCGCCATCGCCGGGCGGCGCGTGACGATCGGCCGCGCGGCGCCGTGGAAGCAGGAAGAGATGCTGGCCTGGCTGCTGCGCCCGGACTGCGCGCACATCGAGGCGGCGCTGGCGCAGGTGCGTGAACGGATGGACCAGTTCGACCAGCTGGCCGCGCAGCGCCGCGGCGCGATGGAAACCCTCACCGGCGAACCCGGGATGCGCAAATACCTGATGATCGCGCCGCGCCTGCGCAAGGGCGAACTGGTGCTCACGCCGGAACAGGAACCGCAGTTCCGGCGCCTGGCGGCCAGCGTGGCGCCGGCGCTCAAGGAACTGGGCCGGCTGGCGCAAGAAGCGAAGACGCTCGACGGCGAGCGCCAGGCGGGCATGGCGCTCATGAGCCGGATCGAGGCCCAGCGTGTCGAGCGGGTCGGGGCGGCCGGGGTGGCGATCGGGATGCTGGCGGGCGAGGTGCAGGTGCTGGCGCTGCCCTATGAACCGGATTTCGGCTGCGTCTGGGACATGACGGCGCGCGACGTCAAGCTGCGCCTGCGCGACACCAAGGGCGCGCAAGTGCTGTACGCGGGCAGCGAGGGCGCCTGGTCGTGGGACACGTCCATGGCCGCGACAGAGGCACAGGCGCCGTCCTGAGTTTGTCCCGCGGCGCGGGGGCGGCCGGGGCTGGCGTTGACTACAGTCAACATAGGCGCCTGGAGCGCGGCATACGATGGTGATCGCACCCATAAAGGAACCGCCATGGTCACCTCGTCCAGCATGCTTCGCGTTTCAATCCCGCGCGCTTCCGACTCCCGTCAGCCGGCGCCGCGCAGCAGCGCCTCACGGGAATTCCTGAGCTTCATGCTCGACGGGCAGGAATACGGGCTCGATTGCGCGCACGTGCAGGAGCTCAAGCTGCTGGGGTCCCTCGAGCGCTTTGCCACCGACGGCGAAATCATCGGCGGCGTGGCGCTCTCGCATGGGGTGATCATGCCGGTGGTCGACATGCGCGCAGGCGGCGCGCAGGCCGCGGCGATGGGGCCAGGCCGGCCGGCGTCGGATACCGACGTGATCATCCTGCGCCTGTCGAGCGGGATCGTCGGCATGGTGGTGGAGAGCGTGACCGGCATCGTGCACGTGCGCCCGGAGGCGGTGCAACCCCTGCCGGGCGGGCCGGGCGCGGGCTACCTGATCGGCATGGCCCGCATCGATGGGCGCAAGGTGGTGTTGATCGACATCGACCGGCTGATGTCGCTGTCGCCGAGGCGGCCGCTGAGGGCCGCCTGACATCACACCGTCAATGCTTCCAGCTGCTCCTGGATTTCCAGCCACTCCGCTTCGAGCGCTTCCAGGTCGCGCGCGGCGAAGGCCTGGTCGGCCACCAGCGTCTTGAGGCGATCCTTGTTCGCTGCTTCGTAGATCGCCGGGTCGAGCAACTCGGCGTCGATCGCCGCCTTCTTCGCACTGAGCTTGGTCATCTGCTCGTCGATGCGCTTGACCCGGTTTTCCAGGGGTTTGCGCTGGGCCGCCATGCGCTGGCGATCTTCGGCTTCGAGGCGTTTCTGTTCCTTGCGCTCGGCCGGTGAGACGGTTGGGCTTGGCGCCGGCGCGCTGGCCTTCGCGGCCGGCTGGGCCGCCTTGGCCGCGGCCTGGCCGGGCAGGGCGTCGCCACCCTTGCCGAGCTTGGTCTTGAACAGCCAGTCCTTGTAGTCGTCCAGGTCGCCGTCGAAAGGCTGCAGGCGGCCGTCGGCCACGATGATGAACTGGTCGGTGGTGGCGCGCAGCAGGTGGCGGTCGTGCGAGACCACGACCAGCGTGCCCTCGAACTGGGCCAGCGCCATCGTCAGCGCCTCGCGCGTTTCCAGGTCCAGGTGGTTGGTCGGTTCATCGAGCAGCAGCAGGTTCGGGCGCTGCCACACGATCAGCGCGAGCGCCAGGCGCGCCTTCTCGCCGCCCGAGAACGGCTTGATCGGGCTGGTCACCATCTCGCCGGGGAAGTTGAAGCTGCCGAGGAAGTTGCGCAGCTCCTGCTCGCGCACGGTCGGGGCGATCTTCGCCAGGTGCCACAGGGGCGACTCATCGTGGCGCAGCATCTCGACCTGGTGCTGGGCGAAGTAGCCGATCGACAGGCCCTTGCCGATCGTCGCTTCCCCGGCCAGCGGCGCGAGTTCTCCCGCCACGGTCTTGATCAGGGTCGACTTGCCGGCGCCGTTCACGCCCAGGAGGCCAATGCGCTGGCCGATCGTGAGCGAGAAATCGATGTGGTTGACGATGGTCTTCGCGCCGATCTTGTCGCCATGCTCGTCGAGCAGCGGATAGCCGGCGTCCACGCCGTCGAGTACCAGCAGCGGATTCGGCGCGGCCAGCGGCTCGCGGAATTCGAACGAGAATTCGGCGGCGGCGCGCAGCGGCGCCAGTTCTTCCATCCGCGACAGCGCCTTGATCCGGCTCTGCGCCTGGCGCGCCTTGGTGGCCTGCGCCTTGAAGCGGTTGATGAAGGATTCGAGGTGGGCGCGCTGGCGATTCTGCTTTTCGATGGCCGACGCCTGCAGCACCATCTGGGCGGCGCGCTGGCGTTCGAAGCTCGAGTAGTTGCCGCCGTAGCGTTTCAGCTTGCGCTCGTCGATGTGCACGATCACGTTCACGATCTCGTCGAGGAAGTCGCGGTCGTGCGAGATGATGATCAGGGTGCCGGGATAACGCTTGAGCCAGTCCTCGAGCCAGATGATCGCGTCCAGGTCCAGGTGGTTGGTCGGTTCATCGAGCAGCAGCAGGTCGGAAGGGCACATCAGCGCCTGCGCCAGGTTCAGGCGCATGCGCCAGCCGCCCGAGAAGCTGGCCACCGGCTGGTTCATCTGCGCCAGCGAGAAGCCCAGGCCCAGCAGCAGCTGTTCGCCGCGCGACTGCACGGTGTAGGCGTCGGCGTCGGCCAGCATCCCGTGCAGCTCGCCCAGGCGCATGCCGTGGGCGTCGGCATCGGGATGCGCTTCCAGTTCTTCGAGTTCGGCCTGGAGTTTGCGCAGGCCGACGTCGCCGTCGATCGCGTAGTCGAGCGCGGCGCGCTCGAGCGGCGGGGTCTCTTGCGCCACATAGGCCATGCGCCACCTGGCGGGGAAGTCGATCTGACCCTGGTCCGGATGCAGTTCGTTGCGCAGCAGGCCGAACAGGCTCGATTTGCCGGCGCCGTTGGCGCCGATCAGGCCGATCTTGTCGCCCGGGTTGAGGGTCAGGTCGGCGCCCTCGAGCAGCGGCTTGGTGCCGCGCATCAGGCTGACGTTCTGGATACGGATCATGGGAGTCTGTCTACTTAGTCGAACGGTTCGAACGGGTGTTGCTTCGTTGTTGGCTCATGCACGTCGTCCCCGCGCAGGCGGGGACCCAAGTTTTCGTGAACTGCCATTACATCAAACGTAGCGGCAACGCATGCTTACTTGGGTCCCCGCCTCCGCGGGGACGACGTTTCGGCGCCGGCGCGATCATCAGCGCTGGCGAATCACGTATTTTACTGCGCGGTCTGCAGCTGCTCGGCGGTCAGCAGGAACACCGCATCGTCGCCGATGCTGGTGGTCAGCCAGGTCAGGCCCAGGTGGCCGAAGGCGGATTCGGCATATTCGCGCTCGTTGCCGATCTCGATCACCAGGATGCCGTCCGGGGTCAGGCGCTCGGCGGCGCCGGCGATGATCTTGCGTACCAGGTCCATGCCGTCTTCGCCGCCGGCCAGCGCGATCTGCGGCTCGTTCAGGTATTCCGGCGGCAGGGTGCGCATCGATTCCGCATTCACGTACGGCGGATTGGTGATGATCAGGTCGTACTTCTTGAACGGCACGTTCTCGTACAGGTCGGACTCGATCGGGTTCACGCGGCCTTCCAGCTTGTATTCGCGGATGTTGTGCTCGGCCACGGCCAGCGCATCCTTCGAGATGTCGACCGCATCGACGACGGCGTTCTCGAAGACGTCGGCCGCCATGATCGCCAGGCAGCCGCTGCCGGTGCACAGTTCGAGCACGTTCTCGACGCCATCCGGGTCGGTCAGCCATGGGCTGAACCGCTGCGGGATCAGCTCGGCGATGAAGGAGCGCGGCACCAGCACGCGCTCGTCGACGTAGAAGCGGTATTCGCCCAGCCAGGCCTCCTTGGTGATGTAGGCGGCCGGGACGCGCTCGGTGACGCGGCGCTCGATCACGGCCAGCACCTGCAGCACCTCGTCGGGCAGCAGCTTCGCGTCGAGGAAGGGCTCGAGGCGGTCCAGCGGCAGTTTCAGGGTGTGCAGGACCAGGTAGGCGGCTTCGTCGAAAGCCTCGGCGCTGCCGTGGCCGAAGAACAGCTTCGCGCCGTTGAAGCGGGTGACGGCGTAGCGCAGCAGGTCGCGTGGCGTACTGAAGGTGGTGTTGGTCATGGCCTTGTTCTCGTTTGGTTCAGTGCCCCGATCAGGCAGCCAGCAGGCGTTGCAGCGTGCGGCGGTAGATATTCTTCAGGGGATCGATGTAGCGCAGCTCGACGTGTTCATCGATCTTGTGGATGCTGGCGTTCGGTGGCCCGAATTCTATCACCTGGGGGCAGATGCGGGCGATGAAGCGGCCGTCCGAGGTCCCGCCGGTGGTCGATAGTTCGGCCCGCACGCCCAGCTCGTCCTGGATGGCGTCGCAGACCGCGTCCGACAGCGTGCCTTTCTCGGTCAGGAAGGGCTGGCCCGACAGCGTCCAGTCCAGATCGTAATCCAGGCCATGGCGGTCGAGGATGGCGTGCAGGCGCACTTGCAGTCCCTCGGCGGTGCTGGCGGTCGAGAAGCGGAAATTGAAGTCGATGCTCAAGCTGCCCGGGATCACGTTGGTGGCGCCGGTGCCGGCCGCGATGTTCGAAATCTGCCAGCTGGTCGGCGCATAGTACGCGTTGCCTTCGTCCCAGACTTCGGCCGTCAATTCGGCCAGCGCCGGCGCGGCCTGGTGGATCGGGTTGCGCGCCAGCTGCGGATAGGCGATGTGGCCCTGCACCCCCTTGACGACCAGGTGGCCCGACAGCGAACCGCGGCGGCCGTTCTTGATCGTGTCGCCCAGCACGTGGTTCGAGGTCGGCTCGCCGACCAGGCAGTAGTCGAGCGTCTCGCCGCGCTCTTCCAGCAGGTCGACCACGAGCGCGGTGCCGTCGATGGCCGGGCCTTCCTCGTCGCTGGTGATCAGGAAGGCGATCGAGCCCCGGTGGTCGGGGTGATCCGCGATGAACTCCTCGCAGGCGACCACCATGGCCGCGATCGAGGTTTTCATGTCGGAGGCGCCGCGCCCATACAGCTTGCCGTCGCGCTGGGTCGGCACGAAGGGTTCCGACTCCCAGTGGTGCAGCGGGCCGGCCGGGACCACGTCGGTATGACCGGCGAACACGAACAGGGGCGCTTCACGGCCTTTGCGGGCCCACAGGTTGGTCACGCCGTTCGACTCGATGGTCTCGCAGCGAAAGCCCAGCGGCGCCAGCAGCGCGGTCAAGCGTTGCTGGCAACCCTTGTCGTGCGGCGTGATCGAGTCGAGCGCGATCAGCTCTTCGGCCAGCAGCAGGGTGCGCGAAGGCTTCACCTGGCGCCCTCGAACTTGCTGGCGTACTGGTCGGCGGAAAAGCCAACCGAGGCCGGGCCGACGCCCTGGAGCACCGGGCGCTTGATGACGGATGGATTTTCCAGCATCAGCGCGATGGCGCTGTCGGCGTCATTGATTTGCGCCTTGCGCTCATCAGGCAGGTTGCGCCAGGTCATGCCCTTGCGGTTGACCAGCGTCTCCCAGTCGAGGTCCTTCAGCCAGCCCTGCACCAGCTCGCGGCTCAGGCCCTGTTTCTTGAAGTCATGGAAGGTGAAGTCATGGCCGTTCTCGAGCAGCCAGGTGCGGGCCTTCTTGACGGTGTCGCAGTTGGGAATTCCGTAGAGAGTCGTAGTCATGGGCAATCTTGGCCGCCGGGCGGCGTGGTCGTTCGAAAGGCGTGAGGATAGTGTATGCGCGCGGCGGCGCACAAGGTGCTGCGGCCGATTGTACACAGATGAGGCGCATGGGCGCGCCGTGCGGTGCGCCGGGCGCCGGATCAGGAATCGAGCGTGAACTCGGTGAACGAGGCGCCCTGCGGAGCCGCCGGCTTCTCCTGCTCCTGCTGGACCTGGCTGTCCGGCCCATTGTTGAGCAGCCAGAGCAGGTTGGTGGCCGAATCGGCATTGGCCAGCGCCTCCTCCTGGGTCACCAGGCCGTCCTTGACCAGCTTGAACAGCGCCCCCTCGAACGATTGCGAGCCGGGCGACAGGCTCTTGTCCATCGCTTCCTTGATCTGGCCGATCTCGCCTTTTTCGATCAGGTCGGCGATGTAGCGGGTATTGAGCATCACTTCGACCGCCGCCTGGCGCGCGCCGCCGGCGGCCGATTTCACCAGCCGCTGCGAGACGATGGCCCTGACGCTCGAGGCCAGGTCTTGCAGCAGGGCGCCGCGGTTTTCCATCGGGTAGAAGCTGATGATGCGGTTCAGCGCGTTGTAGCTGTTGTTGGCGTGCAGGGTGGCCAGCACCAGGTGGCCGGACTGGGCGTACGCCAGCGCCGCGGCCATCGTCTCGCGGTCGCGGATCTCGCCGATCAGGATGCAGTCGGGCGCCTGGCGCATCGAGTTCTTCAGGGCGATGCCGAAGCTGCTCGCGTCGCTGCCGATCTCGCGCTGGTTGACGATCGATTTCTTGTTCTTGAACAGGTATTCGATCGGGTCCTCGAGCGTGAGGATATGGCCGGTGCGCTGTTCGTTGCGGTGGTCGAGCATGGCGGCGATGGTGGTCGACTTGCCGGAGCCGGTGGCGCCGACCACCAGCAGCAGGCCGCGCTTTTCCATGATCAGCTCGGACAGCACCGGCGGCAGGCCGAGCCCGCCAAGCGGCGGGATGTCGGCCGGCACGAAGCGCAGCACGGCCGAGATCGAGCCGCGCTGGCGGAAGGCCGACAGGCGAAAGCGCCCCAGGTTGGGGACCGATACGCCCATGTTCAGTTCGTTGTCGCGTTCGAGCTCCTGCAGCTGTTCCGGCGTGGCGATTTCGGACAGCAGCGACAGGATGTTCTCGGGTTCGAGGCGATGCTGGTTGATGGGGATGAGGGCGCCGTTGATCTTGATGTGCACCGGGGAGTTCACGGCGAAGAACATGTCGGAGGCGCTCTTCTCTTTCATCAGCTGGAACAGGCGGTCCATGGCCATCGCATCGTCTCCGTACGTCAGGGTGTTTCAGGGCCGGTTGGACGCGTCGGCGGGGAACTCGCCAACCCTACGGTGATCGATGCAGGGTTGGCGGCTCCGCCGCCGACGCGTCCAGCCAGGTCACGCGCAACCGTGCAGCTTACACGCCTCGCAGCAGCTCGTTGATGCCGGTCTTCGAACGCGTCTGCGCATCCACGCGCTTGACGATCACCGCGCAGTACAGGCTGTACTTGCCGTCGGCGGACGGCAGGCTGCCCGACACCACGACCGAACCCGACGGCACGCGGCCGTAGGTCACTTCGCCGGTTTCGCGGTTGTAGATCTTGGTCGACTGGCCGATGTACACGCCCATCGAGATCACCGAGTTCCCTTCGACGATCACGCCTTCGACGATTTCCGAACGGGCGCCGATGAAGCAGTTGTCTTCGATGATGGTCGGGTTGGCCTGCATCGGTTCCAGCACGCCGCCGATGCCGACGCCGCCCGACAGGTGGACGTTCTTGCCGATCTGGGCGCACGAGCCGACGGTGGCCCAGGTGTCGACCATCGTGCCTTCGTCGACGTAGGCGCCGATGTTGACGTAGGACGGCATCAGGACCACGTTCTTGCCGATGAAGCTGCCGCGGCGGGCGACGGCCGGCGGCACCACCCGGAAGCCCCCGCGCGCGAAGTCTTCCGGCGTGTAGTCGGCGAACTTGGTCGGCACCTTGTCGTAGAACTGGATGTCGCCGCTCGTAACCGGCACGTTGTTCTCGAGACGGAACGACAGGAGCACGGCCTTCTTGATCCACTGGTTCACGACCCACGTGCCGGTGTCTTTTTGCGCCACGCGCAGGCTGCCGTCATCGAGGCCGGCAAGGACGTGGGCGACGGCGTCGCGCACCTCAGGGCTGGCGCTGTTCGGGCTGATGTCTGCGCGCTGTTCCCAGGCGGCGTCGATGATGGTTTGCAGTTGTTGGGTCATGATGCTGGTCTTGGTTGAAATGAAAACAAAAATTCGTGGGGCCGTTATTTCAGGCCCTGGCAGAACTGAACGATGCGGTTGGCCGCCTCCAGTACCTCGTCGACGCCGGCCACCAGGGCCATGCGGATACGGCCCTCGCCCGGATTCTCGCCGTGCGCTTCGCGCGCCAGGTAGCTGCCCGGGAGGACCGTCACATTATAGTCGGCGTACAGGCGGCGTGCGAACTCGACGTCCGACAGGCCCGTCCGGCGCACATCGGCCCACAGGTAGAAGCCGGCGTCGGGCATCTCGACGTCCATCACGTCCTTGAGCAGCGGGGTGATGAGGGCGAACTTTTCCTTGTACAGCGCGCGGTTCTCAATCACGTGCTGCTCGTCGTTCCAGGCCGCGATCGAGGCCGCCTGCACCGGCGGCGACATCGCGCCGCCGCAATAGGTACGGTAGAGCAGGAATTTCTTCATCGCGGCCGGATCGCCGGCGACGAAGCCGGAGCGCATGCCGGGCACGTTCGAGCGCTTCGACAGGCTCGAGAACACGATCAGGTTGCGGTACGGACGCTCGCCCCCACTGCGACCCAGCTGGTGCGCCGCTTCCAGCGCGCCCAGCGGCGGCGCCGAGCCGGTATAGATCTCGGAATAGCACTCGTCGGCCGCGATCAGGAAGCCCCAGCGGTCGGACAGCGCGAACAGCTGGCGCCAGTCGTCCAGCGACAGGGTGGCGCCGGTCGGGTTGCCGGGCGAGCAGACGTAGAGCAGCTGCACGCGCGGCCACACGTCCTGCGGCACGCTGCCGTAATCCGGCGCGAAGTTGCGCGCGGGGTCCGAATTGACGAAGTACGGCGTGGCGCCGGCCAGGTAGGCCGCGCCTTCGTAGATCTGGTAGAACGGGTTCGGGCACATCGCCAGCGCATCCGGCTTCGAGGCGTCGATGATGCACTGGGCGATCGCGAACAGCGCTTCGCGCGAGCCGTTCACCGGCAGCACCATGGTGGCCGGGTCCAGCGCCGGGATGCCGTAACGGCGTTCCAGCCAGCCGGCGATGGCCGCGCGCAGGGGCTCGCCGCCCACCGTGCTGGGATAGTTGGCCAGGCCCGCCACCGAATGCGTCAGCGCTCGTTCGATGAAGGCCGGCGTCGGATGCTTCGGTTCGCCGATGCCCAGGCTGATCGCGGAACAGGCCGGGTTCGGGCTGACGCCGGCAAACAGCTGGCGCAGTTTTTCGAACGGGTAGGGGTGGAGCTTGTCGAGATGGGGATTCACGGCAGTCTTGGGCGATGCGCTTTTCGATAATTTTTCATTATAGCCCCATGAGTCGACCTGCGTCCCAGTGCGCGGCAAGTGATTTGCGGTAAC
Source organism: Massilia sp. UYP11 (assembly GCF_050434805.1). Taxonomy (NCBI): domain Bacteria; kingdom Pseudomonadati; phylum Pseudomonadota; class Betaproteobacteria; order Burkholderiales; family Oxalobacteraceae; genus Massilia; species Massilia sp. UYP11. The sequence continues at coordinate 126,598 of NZ_JBNDJE010000003.1, read as the reverse complement.
ATTAGCTGTACAGCGACATTGGCCGCAGATATTCGCTGCAGACATTGGCCGCAGACCGACCAGCGATCTCACTTGGAAAGCCACCCGCCGTGCCGATCAGTTACGCGCGCAGCCTGACAGGACATGAACGCACCCCCGGCGCCAACCGGCACCTGGGCGTGGCGCTGGCGTTCGTCGCCGGCGCCATCAACGCCGGCGGCTTCCTGGCGGTGCGCGAATACACGTCGCACATGACCGGCATCGTCTCCAGCGCGGCCGACCACCTGGTGCTGGGCGACACCCGCCTGGTGCTGGCCGCGCTCGGCGCGCTGCTCAGCTTCCTGCTCGGCGCGGCCTGCACCGCGATCCTCGTCAACTATATCCGGCGCCGCGGCCTGCACAGCGGCTTCGCGCTGCCCCTGCTGCTCGAGGCCGTGCTTCTGCTGGTATTCGGCATCCTGGGCGCCCGCCTGGCCGCGATCGACGCCTTCTTCGTGCCGCTGACCGTGATGCTGCTGTGCTTCATGATGGGACTGCAGAACGCGGTCATCACCAAGGTCTCGCATGCCGAGATCCGCACCACCCACATGACCGGCATCGTGACCGACATCGGCATCGAGCTGGGCAAGATGGCCTACTGGAACGCCGACGGCCCGCTGCGCCAGCCGAAAGTCACGGCCAACCTCGCGCGCCTGTTGCTGATGCTGTCGCTGCTGGGCGCGTTCTGCCTGGGCGGGGTGGCGGGGGCGCTGGGCTTCCAGCACCTGGGCTACCTGTCCACGGTGCCACTGGCCGCGTTTCTATGCCTGCTGGCGATCGTGCCGGTGGTCGACGACGCGGTGCGCATCCTGGGACGATAGGACGAAGCGTAACGTCCGACCCGGCCGACGACGTCATATTGCGCTTGTTCGAAAGCGCACTGTCCCGTCATGGCCCTGTTCCGGTCCGGTGCGCACGCCGCGATTTCCCTCGGCGCGCCAGCGGCGTCGCCCGGGACTCAGGCAGCCTGTTCGCGCCATGCTCCCGGATTCACGCCGCTCCATTCGCGAAACGCGTGCGTGAACGCGCTCTGCTCGCGAAAGCCGAGCAGGAAGGCGATGTCGACCAGGCCCAGTTCGCGCCGGCGCAGGTAATCCCGGGCCAGGCCGTAGCGCACCGCGTCGAGCACCTGCTGGAAGCTCGATCCGGCGCCGGCCAGCTTGCGCTGCAGGGTGCGCGGCGAGAGCCCCAGTTCGGCCGCCACCGGCGCCAGCCGCGCCTCGCCGCCGGCCAGGCGCGGCAGCAGCGCGGCCCGGACCCGGACCACGATGGGTTCTTCCCGGGTGGCGCGCTGTTCGAGCAGCCGTTCGGCGTGCTGCTGCAGGAGCGGGTACAGGCTGGTGTCGGCGTTCGGCACCGGCATCGCCAGCAGGGCGGCATCAACGGCGGCGCAGTTCAGCGGCGCGGCGAACTCGGGAGCGATGCCCAGCACGCGCAGGTATTCGGCGTCGCCGTGGCCCGGGTCGGCATGCCTGAGGCGCAGCGCCAGCGGCATCAGGGGACGTCCCGCCAGCCAGCTGCCGAACACGCGGATGCCCGCGTACACGCTTTCCACCAGGTGCCGGGTGGCGTCGGGATAGTGGCTGACCCATTCGTAGTGCGCGTGCGCGCCGCCCTGCGTCACGCGGCTGCGGCCCAGGTCGTGGGCCAGGGATTCGTAGCGCTGGCTCAGCTCCAGAGCATGACCGAAGCTGCTGGAGGCCAGCAGCAGCAGGCCGTAGGCCCGGTAGGTGGCCGGACGCGCCTTTTCGCCCACGTGCAGGCCGAAGAACGGATCGTTCGCCAGGCGCGCGCCGGCTTCGAGCAAGCCGATGTAGCGTCGTGCGGGCAGGCTCTCGGGCAGCGGCTCCAGCGCGCCAGGCGCCAGGCCGGCGGCCTCGGCCAACGCAGGCAGGGTCAGCCCGCGCTCGAGCGCGGTTTCCAGCAGGGGCTGCAGGTAGGAACCGGTCACGCGCGCGCCGTCCGTCAATGGCGTGATAGAACAAGTCTGTGTCATGAAAGCGCAATACGGTTGGCGGGTGCAACTTTAATGTGCTACCCGAGGCGATGCCAGAACTGAAACGCGAAGCGAGCCCTTGGCTGGTAAAAATTGCAACTCGCAGTATAACGGAAAGTCATTCATGCGGCGTTGGAACGGTTGGGGCATCGAGTCGATCACGGTACGGCTGCCAGGGCAGGCCCGCGCCTTGTCCGGCGCACCGCTGTGCCGGGGGACGGCGCCGCAGGATGCGGCCTGCGGACACGCGTGGGTCGGCCTGCAGCCGGGCCAGCTGGTGACGCCATGAATCGGGCCGACACCTTTCCGCCGGGGCGCGACTGGGACCTCCTGGTGATCGGCGGCGGCATCACCGGCGCCGGCATCCTGCTCGAAGCCGCGCGGCGCGGCCTCAAGACCCTGCTGGTCGAGCAGAAGGACTTCGCCTGGGGCACCTCGAGCCGCTCGTCGAAGCTGGTGCACGGCGGCCTGCGCTACCTCGCTTCCGGCAACCTGCGCCTGACGCGCGACGCCGCGCGCGAGCGCGAGTCGCTGCTGCGTGCGGCGCCCGGCCTGGTCGAGCCGCAGGGCTTCGCCTTCGCCGACCATGGCGCCGACGTCAAGCGGCGGCTCGGCTTTCTCGCCATGCTGCGCTGGTACGACATGCTGGCCGGGCGGCGCGAGCCGCACCGCGAACGCCCGGAATCGCCCAGCGTGCCGGCGCCGACCACGGGCGCGGCGATCGGCGCCGCCCCGCTGGCCGGCGCCATCCGCTACACCGACGCCAAGACCGACGACGCGCGCCTGGTGCTGCGCGTGATCGACGAGGCGCGCGCCCACGGCGCGGTTGCCTGCAACTACGTGACCGTGCAGGCGCTGGTGCGCGACGGCGGCAAGGTGCACGGGGCCATGCTGCGCGACGAACGCAGCAAGGCCGAGACGGCGGTGCGCGCCCGGGTGGTCATCAACGCCACCGGGGCCTGGTCCGACCTGTTCGGCGGCGGGAGCGGCGGCGGCAAGCCCGAGCGCGCGCCGCGCCTGCGGCCGCTGCGCGGCAGCCACCTGGTGCTGCCGGCCTGGCGCCTGCCGCTGGCGCAGGCGGTCAGCCTGCTGCACCCGGCCGACAGCCGCCCGGTGTTCGCCTTCCCATGGGAGGGCGTGACCCTGGTCGGCACCACCGACGTCGACCACGAGGAAGGCCTCAACACCGAGGCGCGCATCACGCGCCATGAATTCGACTACCTGATGGCCGCCCTGCATGCCCAGTTCCCGCAGATGGGCTTGAGCGACCAGGACGTCGTGGCCACCTTCGCCGACGTGCGGCCGGTGATCGACGGCGGCCAGCATGGCGCGCAGTCGTCCGAGAAGCGCGACCACTTCGTCTGGTCGGAGCCGGGGCTGGTGTCGGTGGCGGGCGGCAAGCTGACCACCTTCCGCGCGATCGCGCTCGACGTGCTGCGTCACGTGTCGCAGCAGCTGCCCGGCTGGCAGCTGCGCGCCGAGCGCGGTCCGGTGTTCGCGCGGGTGTCGGTGCCGACGCGCTACGACCTGCCGCCCGGCGTGCTGCGCCGGCTGGCCGGACGCTACGGCGCCCACGCCAGGCCGCTGCTGCTCGCGGCGCGCCAGGGCGAGCTGGAGTGCATCCCGGGCACGCAGACCCTGTGGGCCGAGCTGCGCTGGGCCGCGCGCGCCGAGGAGGTCTACCAGCTCGACGACCTGCTGCTGCGCCGCACCCGGCTCGGCATCCAGCTCCCAAACGGCGGTCTCGACCAGATGACCCGCATCCGCCCCATCTGCCAGCCGGAACTCGGCTGGACCGACGCCCATTGGGAAGCGCAGGAGCGGCGCTACCTGGCCGAGTGTCGCAAGCAGTACGGGGTTCCGCCCGCCGCTTGAAGCGGGGCGCCTGGTCGCGCGCGAAGGTCGCTTAGCGAAGCGGATCGCGGCGACGTGTCAGTGCGCCATCCCGCCGCGCGCCTGCTCCCACGCCGCGCCGTCCTGCGCCGCCACTACCTGGTTGCGCCCGCGCGCCTTGGCCTCGTACATCGCGCGGTCGGCCGAGATGAAGAACGTGCGGATGTCGTCGAACAGGGTCGGCACGATGCAGGCCACGCCGATGCTGACCGTCACCACGCCCGGGCCTTCGGCGCGCGGATTCGGAATGGCCAGGCGCTCGACGTGGGCGCGGATCGTCTCGCCCAGCCGCGCCGCCGCGCCGGACGCGGTATCTGCCAGCAGCACCACGAATTCCTCGCCGCCGTAGCGCGCGGCAAGGTCGGTCGGACGCATCGCGTGCGATTGCAGCGCTTCGGCGATGGCCTGCAGGCAGGCGTCGCCGGCGGCGTGGCCCAGGCTGTCGTTGTAGCCCTTGAAGTGGTCGACGTCGAGCACGATCAGCGACAGCGGCTGGCCGCTGCGGATGGCGCGCTGCCATTCCTTGTCCAGGAAGGCGTCGAAGTGGCGGCGGTTGGCGATGCGCGTGAGCGGGTCGATCAGGGCGGCGCGCTGCAGCGCCGTCTCGGACTGCTTGTGGTGGGTGATGTCGTGCAGCAGGGCGACGAACAGCGCCTCGCCGCCCGCCACCGGCGACAGGCTCAGGTCCATCGCGTGCAGGGTGCCGTCCGATTGGCGCACCAGCACTTCGCGCGTGCCGCGGCAGCGCGCGCTTGCCTCGGCGTCGAGGGGGCGGGCGAAATAGCCGGCGTAGTCGCCGGCGGCGGGCGGCTCGATCAGGTCGGCCAGCAGCTCGCCTTCCAGCACTTCCTTGGGCTGGGACAGGAAGCGTTCGCAGGCCGGATTGGCGTACACCACGCGGCCTTCGCAGTCGACCAGCATCAGGCCCTCGTCCATCCCGTCCACGATCAGCTGCAGGCGCTCGGCCTGCTGCTTCTGGCTTTCGCTGCTGCTGCGCAGGCGCAGCTGGGCGCGCACGCGCGCGCATACCTCGGCCATGCGCACCGGCTTGGCGATGTAGTCGGCGGCGCCGGTGTCGAAGCCGGCCACGATGTCTTCGGTCTCGCCGCGGGCGCTGACGAAAATGACGGGGATGTGGGCGGTGTCGGGCTGGCGCTTCAGGCGCCGGCAGATCTCCAGGCCGTCGAGGTCGGGCAGGATCACGTCGAGCAGGATCAGGTCGGGCTGGACTCGGGTGGCGATGTCGAGCGCGCGCTTGCCGGAACTGGCGACGAAGGTCTGGTAGCCCTGCTGGCGCATCATGTCCTGCAGCAGCCCGAGACTGTCGGGAGCGTCGTCGACGATCAAAATCGCGGATTGGCGCGCCGGTGTGGCGAACGCTAGGGCAGGATACATCATCGGTGGCGGGCAGACCTCATCAGTGTCGAGAAATCATACTCTTTATATGGAGATTCTGGACACGAATCTTGCCTAAAATCCACCACCTGATGTAATTGTTGCACTGTTGCAACTGACCCGCCATTGGCCCGGCGTTGCCCCGGAATGATACCGCTATCTACTGACAGTCAAGAACAGGGCCGCAACCGCGGCCCCGCTCGACGTTACAGCATGTCGGCGATCAGCTTGCCGAGGACCGCGATGCCTTCGCGGATGCGTTCCGGCGGCACCGTCACGAAGGACAGGCGCAGCGTGTTGGTGGCCGGATCGTTGGCGTAGAACGGCGCGCCCGGCACGAAGGCGACGCGCGCGGCCAGCGACTGTTCCAGCAGCTTCATGGCGTCGATCTGCTGCGGCAGGGTAACCCAGATGAACATGCCGCCTTCCGGCTTGGTCCAGCTCACGCCGGCCGGGAAATGCTGCTGCATCGCGTCCAGCATCACCTGGCACTGGTCGCCGTACAGCTGGCGGATGGTCGGGATGTGCTGGTCCAGGAAGCCGTCCTTGACGACTTCGTGCACCACCATCTGGGTCAGCTGGGCGGTGTGCAGGTCGGCCGCCTGCTTGGCCAGCTCGAGGCGGCGCACCAGCGGCAGCGGGGCGCACACGTAGCCGAGGCGGATGCCCGGGGTCAGCACCTTCGAGAACGAGCCCATGTAGATGACGCCGTCCGGGTTCATCGCGACCATCTTGGGGCTCGGCGCGCCCTTGTAGCTCAGCGAACCGTAGGGATCGTCCTCGATCAGCGGCACGCCGAGGCGGGCGCAGGTTTCCACCAGTTCCTGGCGGCGCTCGACCGACAGCGAACGGCCGGTCGGGTTCTGGAAGTTCGGCAGCGCGTACAGCATGCGCGCGCCTTGCGCGATGCCTTCGAGCGACGACGGCACCAGGCCTGCTTCATCCGTGTCGACCGACTTGAATTCGGGGCGGTAGACCGAGAACGCCTGCAGCGCGCCCAGGTAGCTCGGGGTCTCGACCAGCACGCGGCTGCCTTCGTCGATCAGCACCTTGCCCAGCAGGTCGAGCGCCTGCTGCGAGCCGGAGGTCATGAGGATCTGTTCCGGCAGGATCGTCGAACCTTCCGTCGACAGCGAACCGGCAATCCATTCCCGCAGCGGCGCGTAGCCGTCGGTCGGGCCATACTGCAGCGCGACCTTGCCGTTCTCGGTCAGGACCTTGTCGTAAGCGGCTTTCATGCGCTCGACCGGGAAGGTGGCTGGCGATGGCAGGCCCCCGGCGAACGAGATGATCTCCGGACGCTGGGTGATCTTGAGGATCTCGCGGATGAACGAGCTTTGCAACTGCTGGGCGCGTTCCGAGAACTGCCACTGGATGGGATTGGGGTTTTCGATTTTCATACTTGTCTCACAGGAAGGGGCGCGGTGGTGCCGGGCCATTATATAAAACACGCCGGTAGGCGGCTTCTTTTCGGCGAATGGAGCCGGGTAAGCCCCACCCGAGGCACAACATTAATGGAATTACAGACGAATTAACGCCGGTAGTTGCCGGCTGAATGGCTGTTTTATGCCACTTCGACGATCATTTCGATCTCGACGCAGGTGCCGCGCGGCAGCGACGCCACGCCGAAGGCCGAGCGGGCGTGCTTGCCGGCGTCGCCGAACACCTCGCCGATCAGTTCCGAGGCGCCATTGGTGACCAGGTGCTGTTCGTTGTATTCCGGGGTCGAAGCGACCAGGCTCATCAGTTTGACGATGCGCTTGACGCGGTTCAGGTCGCCGCCCACGGCTTCCTGCAGGGTGCCGATCAGGTCGATCGCGACCGAGCGCGCGGCAGCCTGGGCCTCGGACGTGGTCTTGTCGCGGCCAACGATGCCGGCATTGATGCTGCCGTCCTTGTTCTTGGCGATATGGCCCGAGATGAACACGAGGTTGCCGGTCTGGACGTACATGACGTATGCCGCGGCCGGGGTGGCCGGCGCTTCCAGGGTGATGTTCAGTTCTTTGAGTTTGTCGTAGACGGACATATTGTTTTCCCCAATGGTGCGTGAATGAAGCCGGTATTGTACGTCGAGCCGAGGGCATGCACATCCAACGGCTCGGTCAGCTAGGCCGGCGCCGCACGTGTAGTCGCCGTCCGGCAAGCACGACCCCGATCACGGCCAGTGCGAACAGGCTGTCGTGCAGGGTCAGCGGTTCGCCCAGCAGCAGGGCGGCGCCGGCCAGGCTCATGAAGGGTTGCAACAGCTGCACCTGGCCGACCCGCGCGATCCCGCCCAGGGCCAGGCCGCGGTACCAGAAAAAGAAGCCGACGAACATCGAGAACACGGTCATGTAGGCCAGCCCCGCCCAGGCCGCGGCGCCGACGCCGGTCAACGCGCGCGCTTGCGGCCAGCAATGCCAGGCCAGCAGCGGCGCCACCAACGGTAGCGCCACCAGTAGCGCCCACGAAATCGTCTCCGGGCCGCCCAGGGTGCGCGCCAGCTTGCCGCCCTCGGCATAGCCGACGGCGCCGGCCGCCACGGCCAGGAACATCAGCAGGTCGGCCAGTTGCAGGGCGCCGCCGCCCTGGGACAAGGCGAACGCGATCACCAGCGCCGCGCCGAGCACGGCCATCAGCCAGAAGGCGGCGGACGGCCGCTCGTCGCCGCGCAGGGCGCCGTACAGGGCCGTCATCAGCGGCAGCAGGCCGGCCAGCACCGCGCCGTGCGTGGCCGGCACCGAGCGCAGGGCCAGCGCGCAGAGGAGCGGAAAGCCGATCACCACGCCCAGCGCCACCAGGGCCAGCGGCGCCAGTGCGGCGCGCGGCGGCAACGGGGCGCGCCGCCATCCGAGCCACAGGCCGGCCAGCAGCGCCGCGCCCAGCGCGCGCCCGAGTGTGATGAACAAGGGGTCGAGTTCGGCCACCGCCATGCGGGTAAACGGCAAGGTCAAGCTGAACATCGCCACGCCCACCAGGCCAAGGAGCATGCCGCGTGCTTCGTCGCTGCGAGCGGTCGGGGTGGGGCGGGCGAGGGTGTTCATCGGCGATCCTTGGTCGGGCTTGCGGCAACGGGGCAGTGGGTCTATCCTAGCCGTACGGACCAGTACAGTCCCAGTACACTTCGACCGATAATTTGCCGACTGTGGTGGTGAAATGACCGATACACTCGTCTTCGCACTGGCGCGCGAGGCCGGCGCACCGCTGGCCGACCAGATCGTGCGCGCGGTGGCGGCGCGCGTCGACGAGCGCCTGCTGCGCCCCGGCGCGCGCATGCCCTCGATCCGGCGCTTCGCCGCCAGCCACGGGGTGTCGCCGTTCACCGTCGTGGCCAGCTACGACCGGCTGGTGGCGCTGGGTTACCTGGAATCGCGCCGCGGCGCCGGCTTCTTCGTGCGCGAGCGCCAGGCGCCGGCGCATACGCCCACGCATACGTCCACGTCGGCACGGCCGGCGCCGGTCCCGGCCGACCTCGACATCGCCTGGCTGGTGCGCAGCATGTTTCGCCAGGCCCCGCTCGGGCTGGCGCCGGGTTCCGGCGTGCTGCCGGCCGACTGGCTCGACGGGGCGGCGGTGGCCAACGCGCTGCGCGCGCTCAGCCGTCAGAACTGCGCCGGCTTGCTCAATTACGGTTCGCCGCACGGCTTCCTGCCGCTGCGTCAGCAGCTCCAGCTCCAGCTGGCCGAGCTCGAGATCGATGCCGCGCCCGAGCAGCTGGTGACCACGCTCGGCGTAACCCAGGCGCTGGATCTGGTGGCGCGCGCGTTCTGCCTGCCGGGCGACACGGTGCTGGTCGACGATCCGGCCTGGTTCCTGATGTTCGGGTCGTTCGCGGCGCTGGGCCTGAAGGTGGTCGGCGTGCCGCGCCTGGCCGACGGTCCCGACCTGGCGCGGCTCGGGGAGCTGGCGGCGCTGCATCGCCCGCGCCTGTTCGTCATCAACTCGGTGCTGCACAACCCCAGCTCGACCTCGGTATCGGCGGCCAAGGCCTTCCAGGTGCTGCGCCTGGCCGAGCAGCACGACTTCCTGGTGGTCGAGGACGACATCTACTGCGGCCTGCACCCGGGCGGCGCCACGCGCCTGGCCGCGCTGGACGGCCTGCGGCGGGTGATCTACCTGGGCGGATTTTCGAAGTCGATGGCGGCCAACCTGCGGGTCGGCTTCGTCGCCGCCTCGCGCGAGCGGGCCGCGCTGCTGGCCGACCGCAAGATGCTGGCCACGCTCAGCACCAGCGACATCGGCGAGCGCGTGGTCTACAAGATCCTGGCCGAAGGCCAGCACCGCAAGCACCTCGATCGCGTGCGCGGCCGCCTGGATGCGGTGCGGCCGGGCGCGCTGCGCCGGCTCGAGGCGCTCGGGATGCGGGTCGACCCGGCGCCGGCGGCCGGCATGTTCCTGTGGGTCGACGCCGGCATGGACACCAATGCACTTACGGCGCGCGCCATGGGGCAGGACGTGCTGCTGGCGCCGGGCAGCCTGTTCTCGCCCAGCCAGCAGCCGTCGACCCGGATGCGGCTGAACCTGGCGGCGCTGCAGGATCCGGGCGTGTGGCGCTTCCTGGAGGGGCGCGCCGGCTGAGCGTCGGCTGACTTAGCCGGCCTGCTGCCCCGGGCAGCCGGCCGCCATCATCTTGTTCATGCCGTCCATGATCTGTTCCTGCGTCAGGTCCTGCTTGTGGGTGGCGATCGACCAGCGGTGGCCGAACGGGTCGACCACCTGGCCGTAGCGGTCGCCCCAGAACATGTCGGACAGCGGCATCACCGGCCTGGCGCCGGCCTCCAGCGCCTGGGCCCATACGGCATCGGCATCCTCGACGTACAGGTGGATGACCACGGGCGTGCCTTTCAGGGCCAGCGGCCCCAGGCTGCCGAACTCGGGAAAGTCTTGCGCCAGCATGATGGGCGAATCGCCGATGCGCAGCTCCGCATGCATGATCTTGCCGTCCGGCCCGGGCAGGCGCGCGATCTCGACGGCGCCGAAGGCCTTCCTGTAGAACGCGATCGCGTCAAGCGCCTGTTCGCACACCAGGTGCGGGGTGACGGTACGGTAGCCTTCGGGGATGGGACGTACTGCCTGGTTCATGGTGTTCTCCTGTGTGGTAGTGGATGGGTGCCGCACCGGCTACGACGAACGGGACGGGCAGGATTCGACACGATCGATCGATAAAAGTGCAAATTTCTTTGAAGCAATTTTCTTCTTATCAAAACGACCTCTTGAAATCGCCGTCGTCATCCATATATGCGTCCGAGTCTGACCAACCCCCCATGTTTTTTAACGAGGAACAAGATGGCGAACGCCGAAAAAGAAACCCTTGGCTTCCAGGCAGAAGTAAAACAGCTGCTGCAACTGATGATTCACTCCTTGTATTCGAACAAGGAGATTTTCCTGCGCGAACTGATCTCGAACGCGTCCGACGCGGCCGACAAGCTGCGCTTCGAGGCGATCAACAACGACGCCCTGTACGGCGACGACCATGAATTGAGAATCAAGGTCTCGTTCGACAAGGATGCGAAAACCATCACGATCTCGGACAACGGCATCGGCATGAGCCGCGACGAGGTGATCTCGCATCTGGGCACCATCGCCAAGTCGGGCACCAAGGAATTCTTCAGCAAGCTGTCGGGCGACCAGCAGCAGGATGCGGCCCTGATCGGCCAGTTCGGCGTGGGCTTCTATTCGGGCTTCATCGTGGCCGAGAGGATCGTCGTCAATACCCGCCGCGCCGGCGCCTTTGCCGAGCAGGGCGTGCGCTGGGATTCGCGCGGCGAGGGCGAGTACTCGATCGAGCAGATCGAAAAGCCTGGGCGCGGCACCGACGTGATCCTGCACCTGCGCGAAGGCGAGGAAGAATTGCTGTCTTCGTGGAAGCTCAAATCGATCATCCGCAAGTATTCCGACCACATCTCGCTGCCGATCGTGATGCAGAAGGAAGAGTGGGACGAAGAGAAGAAAGAGACCGTCCTCAAGGACGAACTCGAGACCGTGAACCAGGCCAGCGCGCTGTGGGCACGCTCGAAGAGCGACATCACCGAAGAACAGTACAACGAGTTCTACAAGCACGTCTCGCACGACTTCCAGGAACCGCTGACCTATACCCACAACCGGGTGGAAGGCCGCAGCGAATACACCCAGCTGCTGTACGTGCCGGCCCATGCCCCGTTCGACCTGTGGGACCGCAACAAGCGCGGCGGCATCAAGCTGTACGTCAAGCGGGTGTTCATCATGGACGACGCCGAGCAGCTGATGCCGACCTACCTGCGCTTCATCAAGGGCGTGATCGACTCCGCCGACCTGCCGCTGAACGTCTCGCGCGAGATCCTGCAGGAGTCGCGCGACGTGCGCGTGATCCGCGAAGGCTCGACCAAGCGCGTGCTGGGCATGCTCGAGGAAATGGCGAATTCCGACGAGCAGGCCGGCAAGGACAAGTATGCGACCTTCTGGAAGGAATTCGGCCAGGTGCTCAAGGAAGGCATCGGCGAGGACGCCACCAACAAGGACCGCATCGCCAAGCTGCTGCGCTTCGCCTCGACCTTTGATGACTCGGGCGAGCAGACCGTGTCGTTCGCCGACTACGTCGGCCGCATGAAGGAAGGCCAGGACAAGATCTATTACGTCACCGCCGACAACTACCAGGCGGCGAAGAACAGCCCGCACCTCGAGATCTTCCGCAAGAAGGGCGTCGAGGTGATCCTGATGACCGACCGCGTCGACGAATGGATGCTGTCGTTCTTCACCGAGTTCGAAGGCAAGGAACTGGTGTCGGTCGCCAAGGGCGGCCTGGACCTGGGCGCGCTGGAAGACGAGGCGGAAAAGAAGGAGCACGCCGAGACCGAGGCCGGCTACAAGGAACTGGTCGAGAGCATGAAGGGCGCCCTGGGCGAGAAGGCCAAGGACGTACGCGTGACCTTCCGCCTGACCGACTCGCCGGCCTGCCTGGTGGCGGACGAAAACGAGTTGTCGGGCAACCTGCTGCGCATGCTGAAGGCGGCCGGCCAGAACGCGCCGGAATCGAAGCCCATTCTCGAGATCAACCCGAACCACCCACTGGTGCAGCGCCTAAAGTACGAGGACGCGAGCGGCGGACGCTTCGCCGACTGGTCGCATATCCTGTTCGACCAGGCGATGCTGGCCGAGGGCGGGAGCCTGCACGACCCGGCCTCGTTCGTGAAGCGCCTGAACGAGATGCTGCTGGCGCCGGCCAGGTAAGCGTCGCAGCAGGCTTTCTCGCGACGGCAAAAAAAACCGGGGCAACGCGGTAATGCCGTCAAGTTAAGCTGCTGAGCTAGCCGTCAACTACGTCGTCCCCGCGCAGGCGGGGACCCAAGTTCTGCAAACGTCGTCGAAACGCTTGCAAGATTGGGTCCCCACCTTCGTGGGGAGTCGTTACTGCCAGTGGCAGTAACGACGTTTTTACGTTAACTCAAGAAAACTTTCGACTCAACCCAACGTCACGCCGTTCGTCGGCGCGTCGCGAGCCAGCACAGGACGGATCCCGCGCACACCATCGCCGCGCCTTGCCAGAACGAGAACGACAGCGACGTGTCGAGCACCAGCGCCGCCAGCGCGGCCGACAACACGGGAATGAAGTAGGAGGCGCCGGCCAGGACCGTGACGTTGCCGTGCAGGATGCCGACGTTCCATGCCGCGTAGCCGAAGCCCATGGCGGCGGATGCGAGCAGCAGGTGGATGACCGATTGCGTGTCGATGCGCATCGCTTCCCCGCCCATCAGCGCATATTTGGTCCACAGCGCCAGCGCGGTGAGCATGAAGAACAAGGTGACGCCATTGCTGCCGTTGGCGATCCTGGCGGTGACGGTGCAGTAGCCGGCCCAGATCAGGGCGCCGCTGAAGGCCAGGCCGTAGCTGAGCGGGTTGTCGCGCACATTGGTCGCGATCGCCCTGGGTTCGAGCCCGCCATCGCCGCCCAGCACCCAGCACACGCCGCCGATCGCCAGCGCCAGGCCGGGGGCGATCAGCCAGGTCGTCCTGTGGCCATTGAAGACGATGGCGAACACCATCGTGAAGGCCGGCCACAGGTAGTTCACCATGCCCACTTCGATGGCCTGGCGGTGGGTAGCGGCGTAGCCGATCGACAGCGCCAGGCACATCTCGTAGGCGACGAACAGCAGGCTCCCCCACGCCAGGTAAGCGCGCGGAAAGGCGCGCACCTTGCTCGGGCCGACCGTGAGCAACAGCAGGATCGAGGCAACCGTATAGATCAACGCCGCGCCGCCGGTCGCCCCGAAGCTGGCGCTGACGCTGCGGATTAGTCCGACGATCGAGCTCCACAACAGGATCGCGAGCAGGCCGATCAGTGTGGCCCGCGTGGTCTTGCTCGTATTGCGCATGCTCAGGTCATAGATGGCGGATCTCGGCCGGTGGCGTGGTCCAATTGTCGTTGCGTCCGTCGAGATGGCGCACCGGCGCCGCCAGCAGGTCGGCTACCGGCAGGTCGTCCAGGCTGGCGACGGTGACGGCCACGAAAGGACCCGAGCGCGGAGCGCTGCCGGTCGAGAACACATTGATGCCGCATTCGCCGCAAAAGTGGTGGCCGTCGCGTCGGGTATGGAAGCGGTATGTGCGCAGCGCCGCTTCGCCCTGCAGCAGGCGAAAGGCGGCTGGCGCGAGCTGCACGGCCCAGAAGCGCATCTTGACGCAGATCGAGCAGTTGCACTTGACGGTGCCGAGGGCCAGGTCGATGTCGGCCTCGTAGCGCACCGCGCCGCAGTGGCAGCTGCCGTGGAAGGTCGTCATGCCTGGCCGCGCGCCTGCCACGCGTCGCGGCCGATCTCGTACGCCAGCGTCTGGCGACCATGCCAGATTTCTTCGCCGCGGTATGCCATGCCGAGTTTTTCCATGATGCGCTGCGAGCGCAGGTTGGCCGGGTCGCAGATCGCGCACAGCAGTGGTGCGCGCAGCTTGTCGAAGGCGAAGCGCGCCATGCGCTCGGCCGCCTCGATCGCGTAGCCGCGCCCCCAGCGGTCGGGGCGCAGGCGCCAGCCGATTTCTTGCGGGTTGGCGGGGTCTTGCGCCAGGTGCTGGATGCAGCCGGCGCCGACCAGTTCACCCGTGTCCTGTTCGATGAAGCTCCACCACGAGTAGCCGATCGTTTCCCAGCGCGCCCGGACCCGCGCGATGACGGCGCGGGTCTCCTCGGGCGTCTCGGCCCGGCCAGTGATGAAGCGCATGACTTGCGGATCGCCGTTCAGCAGGCGCAGTCCCTCGTAGTGTGCGTCGCTCATCGGTTCGAAGCGCAGCCGCGCGCTGTGCAGGACCGTCATGCGATCGCGACCTCGTCGCAGAACTGCTCCAGCAGGCGCAGGCCTTCGGGCCAGTCGCCATGGCCCGAATCGGTATTCAGGTGGCCGGCGTCCCCGATCTCGACCAGGCGGCTGCCCCAGGCGCTGGCGAAGGCGATGGTTCGGTCAGGGCTGGCGAAGGGATCGTTGGCGCTGCCCACCACCACGCTGGGGAAGGGCAAGGGTTGCAGCGGGATCGGCGCCCAGCAATTGAGGTCGGCCGGATAGGACGGCGCTTCGACGTCGCTCGGCGCGACCAGGAAGGCGCCCGCCACCTTGAGCCGGGAGCCGGACAGCGCCCAGTGCGCGACCAGCATGCAGCCCAGGCTGTGCGCCACCAGGATCGGCGCGCCCTGGCAGTCGGCGATGGCGGCGTCGAGCTCGGCCACCCATTCATGGCAATGGGGATTGGTCCAGTCGCGGTGCGCGGCGCGGCGCCAGTGCGGGTTGCGTTCGTGCCAGAGCGATTGCCAGTGGCGCGGGCCGGAATTCCAGAGGCCGGGAAGGATCAGGACATCACACTTCATCTTGCTTCTCCTTGATAGGGGCAGCGGGCGCCGCGCCGGTGAAGGCCGGGCGGGCCGGGCGCCACGGCGCCGCCGCCAGGCGCGCGAGCAGGCGCCGGAACGCGTCCTTGCGCTGCTCGGTCAGCATGCCGAGGACGGCGGTCGCGACGGCGACGGCCAGGCCGAGCGCCAGCAGGTCCGTCATGCTGCCGGGGTCGTGCGGATACAGCGCGGGCCAGGCGATCAGCACCAGCGCGTGCGACAGGTAGAGCGTCAGGGTATACGAGGCCAGGCGCCGGATCGGCGGCGCCACGTGCAGCAGGGCCTTGAGGCGGGCGAAGCGCGCGCAGGCGAAATTCAGGCAGACGATCAGGCCGAACACGTAGTCGGCCAGGAAGCGGTCGGCGTTCCCCAGCGCGAAGGCTTGCCCGAGCCAGGAAGCGCGGCCGGCCGCGCGCAGGGTTTCCTCGACCCCGCCCGTCTCGTAGATCGCCAGCAGGGCCAGGCTGGCGATCCAGCCCAGGCGGGCCAGGGCGCATGGGAGCGCATGGCGCGCCTGCCAGTGGTAGAGCGCGACTCCGGCCAGCCAGACCGGCAGCAGCAGCCACAGTTTGACGCCCATGACGGCCAGCACCAGGCACAGGGCCGGCAGCCGCCACGGCCCGCGCACGTAGCAGGCCACGCCGAACAGCACGTAATACCAGACCTCGTAGTTGAGCGACCACCAGGGGCCGAGCCAGGGCGGCACTTCGGCCAGTGACCACAGGTCGCCCAGGAACAGCAGGTGGAACGGGATGTACAGCCAGGGCCTGGCCAGCTGGTAGTGCCGGTCCATGCCGGTCATCAGGTGGCCGTGCACCAGGCTGGCGCAGGCGAAGGCCAGCAACAGCACCGGCAGCGCCACCGAATAGATGCGGGCGGCGCGCGCCAGCGCGTATTCGCGCGCGCTGGGGCGGCGCTGCGCGGTGGTATGGGCGATCACGAAGCCCGACAGCACGAAGAAGGCCATCACGGCCTCGCGCCCGAACAGGGTCAGGAGGTCGGCGCCGGGGCCTTCCGCCAGGCCGAACTGGCGCACGTGCATCGCCACTACTGCCAGCGCCGCCAGGAAGCGGACCAGGTCGAGATAGACCGAGAACGGCTGGTCGAGTGGGGAGGGGGCGGCGCGCATGGTGTTTATATTAATGCAAAACGGGCCGATGGCGACGCCAGCCGGGCCGCCGCCGGCCGCCTGGAACGTCCTTTCACCAGCCGGGACGGATTTTTCAAAGCTCGGTGCGCAGCGCGAACAGCTCGGGGAACAGCACCACGTCCAGCATCCTGCGCAGGTAGCTCACGCCGGCGGTGCCGCCGGTTCCCGGCTTGAAGCCGATGATGCGTTCGACCGTACTGACGTGGCGGAAGCGCCAGAAGCGGAACGCCGTCTCCAGGTCGACCAGCTTCTCGGCCAGCTCGTACAGCGCCCAGTGGCGGGAGGTGTCGCCGTACACCTGCAGCCAGGCGGCCTTGACCGAGTCGTCGGCGCGGGTCGGGCCGGTCCAGTCGGCGGCGAGCCGCGCCGGGTCGATGGCAAAGCCGCTGCGCGAGAGCAGCATCACCGCCTCGTCGTAGATCGAGGGCAGGGCCAGTTCGCGCGCCAGCAGCGCGTGGGCCTCGGGCGACTGTTCGTGCACCGCCAGCAGCGCCGCGTTCTTGTTCCCGAGGATGAATTCCAGCTCGCGGTACTGGAATGACTGGAAGCCCGACGAGGCCCCCAGGTAGGGCCGGATCGCCGTGTATTCGGGCGGGGTCATGGTGGCCAGGACGTCCCAGGCGTGCACCAGCTGGTCCATGATGCGCGCCACCCGCGCCAGCATCTTGAAGGCGGGCGGCAGGTCGCCTTCGCGGATGTGGCGCCGCACCGCCTGCAGCTCGTGCAGCATCAGCTTGATCCACAGCTCGCTGGTCTGGTGCTGGACGATGAACAGCAGCTCGTTGTGGTTGGGCGAGCGCGGATGCTGGGCGTTCAGGATCTGGTCCAGGCCCAGGTAGTCGCCGTAGCTCATGGCTTGGCTGAAGTCCATCTTTGCGCCATGCCATTCGGCTGGCCGGTTCTCGTTCTGTTCCTTGTCCATGTCGGTGCCTCGTCAGGTAACGGCGCCGCGCGCGGCGGCCACGTCGTAGTCGTTGCGGTCCAGGATGTCCTTCAGGATCTCGACCGCATCCCAGACGTCCGCGTAACGCGTATACAGCGGCGTGAAGCCGAAGCGCATGATCCCGGGTTCGCGGTAGTCGCCGATCACGCCGCGCGCGATCAGGGCCGCCATCACCGCATAGCCGTGCGGGTGGGTGAAGCTGACATGGCTGCCGCGGCGCGCATGCTCGCGCGGCGTCACCAGGTCCAGCGGATGGCCGGCGCAGCGGCGCTCGACCAGCGCGATGAACAGGTCGGTGAGAAGCAGCGACTTGGCGCGCACCGCAGCCATGTCGGTCGCCTCGAAGATCTCGAGGCCGCACTCGACCAGCGCCAGCGAGACGATGGGTTGCGTGCCGCACAGCGCGCGGCAGATGCCGGCCGCGGGGGCGAAGGCGGGCGCCATCGCGAACGGGCTGGCGTGGCCCCACCAGCCCGACAGCGGGTGATCGAATCCTGCCTGGTGCTTTTGCGGCACCCAGATGAAGGCCGGGGCGCCCGGCCCGCCGTTCAGGTATTTGTAGGTGCAGCCGACGGCGAAGTCGGCGTCGGCGGCGCGCAGGTCGACCGGCACCGCGCCGGCCGAATGGGCCAGGTCCCAGACCGCCAGCGCCCCGGCCTCATGGGCCAGGCGGGTGAGGGCGGCCATGTCGTGCTGGTAGCCGGTGCGGTAGTTGACGTGGGTGAGCATCAGCACCGCGGCATCAAGATCGAGCGCGGCCGGGATCTCGTCCACGGAGTCGACCAGACGCACCCGGTAGCCGCGCTCGAGCCAGCGGGTCAGGCCTTCGGCCATATAGATATCGGTCGGGAAGTTGCTGCGTTCGGTGACGATGGTGCGGCGGTCGCTACCGCGGCGGTCGTTACCGCGGCGGTCGCCACCGCGGCGGCCTGCGGTCGCGCCATCGGACTGGATACGCAGCGCCGCTGCCAGCGCCTTGAACAGATTGAGCGAGGTAGTGTCGGTGACGGCCACTTCGCCGGGGCCGGCGCCGACCAGCGGGGCCAGGCGGTCGCCCAGGCGCTTGGGGCTGTCGAACCAGCCGGCCGTGTTCCAGCTCTTGATCAGGTCGGTTCCCCATTCGCGTGCCACCACGTCCTGGGCGCGGGCCAGGGCGGCGCGGGGGCGGGCGCCGAGCGAGTTGCCGTCCAGGTAGATGACGCCCTCGGGCAGGTCGAAGCGGCTGCGCAGCCCCGCCAGGGGGTCGAGCGCGTCAAGCGCCAGGCAGTCGGCGCGGGTGCTGGTGGGTGCGGTCATGCCGGTTCCATGTATATATAGGTAGTTGACGCAGGTGACGCCTCAAGAATGCGCGCAGGTCGGCAGTGTAGCAAGTTCCACTGGCAGTCGAAAGACGGGTGTTGTCATTAAGACATTTAGTGCGTAGGCAAAAAAAAGTTCAACTATTTTTGCAGCCGCCCTAAAGTTCCTGATGAGCCGTCCGATAACGAGTCAGAGAGACGGCAAGGCGTCGAAAAATATTCAAAAATATTTTCAGAAAACCCTAAAGTCCGCCTGAAGGCTGCCGTTAATGGATGAGTGAGGTGCATAAAAGCAACACTTGCACCCACAGCAAAACAGAAATTCCTGAGTTTCCGAGAGTAAATTCAGCAAAACCTGTAGTGAATTTGCGACAAGCCGGGTCTGACATAGACCCAAATCAAGGTGCTTCCCGGCGCCGCTTCACCCCGGTTTTTCGCGGGGTTTCATAGGGAGTCATGGGCGTTTGTCAGACAAACTCCTACGGCTTCATCTCGTCGTTCCCCTACCCAAAATACAGGTTTTATCCAATACCTGAAAAGTTTCCACACAGTCAGAATCTATCTCATCGGCAACACAAACAAGCGCCGAGACAACTAACGGAGAGAGAAGATGACGATGAACGACATGATGGCCGAGATTCGCGATGCAAACCTGAGCTACCTGATGCTGGCCCAGCAGATGATTCGTGCCGACAAAGTCACCGCCATCTTCCGCCTGGGCGTGTCGGCCGAGATCGCCGAGCTGATCGAAGGCATGAGCAATGCCCAGATCCTGAAGCTCGCCGGCGGCAACATGATGCTGGCCCGCTTCCGCTTCGACGACACCGCGATCCTGGGCATGCTGACCAGCCACACCAAGGAACGCAGCCTGGCGCAATCGCACGCCGCGATCCTGATGGCAGGCCAGCCGGCGGAAGAGATCGTATAATTCCTGCCAGCGGCCTTGCTGGGAGGCCGCATGCAACCAGGGCGGGAACAGTGCATGAGCAACGAATCATGAGCAACGAATGGTGAGTAAAAAGAGCGTCGTATCCGAAGCACAGGAAATCCAGCTCGCGATCGAACTGATCAACCTGGGCGCACGCCTGCAGTTGCTGGAGACCGAGGTCTCGCTGTCGCGCGAACGCTTGCTCAAGCTGTACAAGGAGCTCAAGGGTGTCTCTCCACCCAAGGGCATGCTCCCGTTCTCCACCGACTGGTTCCTGACCTGGCAACCGAACATCCATTCCTCGCTGTTCATGAACATCCACCAGTTCCTGGTGGAGCATGCCGGCGCTTCCGGCATCCATGCCGTCATGAAGGCCTATCAGCTCTACCTCGAACAGATGCCGCCGGCGCCGGGCGAAGAACCGCTGCTGTCGCTCACGCGCGCCTGGACCCTGGTGCGCTTCTTCCAGAGCGGCATGCTGCTGCTGGCCCCGTGCAGCCGCTGCCAGGGCAGGTTCATCGTCAACGCCCTCGACCTGAACGCCGACTACCTGTGCGGCCTGTGCCACATGCCTTCGCGCGCCGGCAAGACCCGCAAGGCCAGGGATGCCCGCGAAGCGGCCGAGCGCGCGGTCGCGGCCGCGGCCGATGACGTGGCGGATGATGCGGCCGAGGACAATTCCCCAGGCCGGGACAGCGCCTGATTTGGCGCGTCGCTCCTGCCTGCGCTTTCTGGGTTTTCCCGCGGTCCGGGCGCTCCTGATCCAGGCCGCCGCCTTTCCCCTCACGCTCGCCGTCGTCTACCTGCTCGCCAGCAATGGCCTGGATTTGTCGCATTGGCACGTCGCCCTGGTGCAGGGCGTGCTCGCCGCGCTGCTGTCCTGGTGGCGCGGCCTGGCCAGCTGGTGGCGCGCGATCCAGTTCGGCTTTGCGCCGGCAGTGCTGGGCGCCAGCGCGCTGGCGATCCCGCCGGCCGTCTTCCTCGCCGTCTTTTTGTTCCTGCTGCTGCTGTACTGGTCGACCTACCGCACCCAGGTGCCGTACTACCCGTCCGGACCCCGGGTGTGGGCGGCGGTCGCAGAGGTGCTGCCGCAAGGCCGGCCGCTGCGCGTGATCGATATCGGCAGCGGCGTCGGCGGGCTGGTGCTGGCGCTGCAGCGGCGCCGGCCGGAGTCGAGCATCGAGGGCATCGAGCTGGCGCCGCTGCCGTGGCTGGCCAGTCACCTGCGCGCGCTCGCCGCCCGTAGCCGCGCGCGCTTCATCTGCGGCGACTACGAGCAACTCCACCTGGGCCACTACGACGCAGTGTTCGCCTATCTGTCGCCTGCCGCGATGAGCGCGCTGTGGCGCAAGGCTGCGCGCGAGATGCGGCCCGGATCGACGCTTTTCAGTTACGAATTCGTCATCGAAGACCGGCCCCCCAGCCGCGTCGTCCATCCGGTCCCGGAAGGGCCGGCACTGTACATGTGGGACTTTTAGGCGACAAATGGTGAGTATGCGGGGTGGTTTTACTTGCCCATAGGCCATTCTCCAGCTAGAGTAGTTCCCTGAATAAACTTTTTCTGAAATTACCGGTTTTGGGTCCTCAAGGCGAGGTCGGAACGGGCTTTTCTGGAGCTAAATCCCTTGCTAGTGATTGTTGGTTACATCATCGTCTGCGCCTGCGTGTTTGGCGGGTTTGCGCTCGCCGGCGGCCACCTGGCGTCGCTATGGCAGCCAATCGAGCTCCTGATGATCGGCGGCGCCGCCTTTGGCGCGTTCTTTGTCGGCAATAACGGCAAGTCGATCAAGGCCACCATGAAGGCCTTCCCCAGTGTCTTCAAGGGTTCCAGGTACACCAAAGACATGTATATGGAGCTGATGGCACTGCAGTTCGACGTGCTGTCGAAGGTGCGCAAGGAGGGCCTGATGTCGATCGAGGGCGACATCGAGGCGCCCGAATCGTCGGCGTTGTTTTCCAGGTATCCGGCGGTGCTGGCCGACCATCACATCATCGAGTTCATGACCGACTACCTGCGCCTGATGGTGTCGGGGAACATGGATGCGATGCAGATCGAAAACCTGATGGACAACGAAATCGAGACCCACCACCACGAGGGCGCCGTGCCGGCCCACGTGATCGCCAAGATCGGCGACGGCCTGCCGGCCTTCGGCATCGTGGCGGCGGTGATGGGCGTGGTCCACACGATGGAATCGGTCGGCCTGCCGCCGGCCGAGCTGGGAATCCTGATCGCTAAGGCGCTGGTCGGCACCTTCCTGGGCATCCTGCTGGCCTATGCCTTCGTCAGCCCGCTGGCGAGCGTGCTGGAGCAGAAGCTGGAAGAATCGAGCAAGATGTTCCAGTGCGTGAAAGTCACGCTGCTGGCGAGCCTGAACGGCTATGCGCCGGCGCTGGCGGTCGAATTCGGCCGCAAGGTGCTGTACTCGACCGAGCGTCCGACGTTCGCCGAGCTCGAAGAGCACATCAAGAAGAAGAAGTAAGCCGCGATGACCGCATTCGACTCTACCCCAGGCTGCATCAAGCGAGGCGCGCATGGCTGACGACAGCGGGCGGCCGATCGTCGTCAAGCGCATCAAGAAGGTGGCCCGCGGCCACCATGGCGGCGCCTGGAAGATCGCCTACGCCGACTTCGTGACGGCGATGATGGCGTTCTTCTTGCTCATGTGGCTGCTGGGCTCGACCGCCAAGGGCGACCTGGTCGGCATTGCCGAGTACTTCAAGACGCCGCTGAAGGTGGCGATGGCGGGCGGTTCCGGCTCGGGCGACTCGTCGTCGGTGATCAAGGGCGGCGGCGAAGACCTGACCCGGACCCAGGGCCAGGTCAAGCGCGGCGACTCGGTCCCCGAGAACAAGACCTATGACCTGCAGGCGGCCAGGGCCGCGCTGGCGCGCGAGGAGAGCTTGCGCCTGCAGACGCTGAAGGCGCGCATCGAGTCGGCGATCGAGGTCAATCCGATGCTCAAGAAGTACCAGAACCAGCTGCTGCTCGACATCACCAGCGAAGGACTGCGCATCCAGATCGTGGACGAGAAGAACCGCCCGATGTTCGCGCTGGCCAAGGCCGAACTGCAGCCGTATACCAGGGAAATCCTGCACATCATCGGCATGGTGCTCAACGAGGTGCCGAACAAGATCGGCATCTCGGGCCATACCGATTCGACGCCGTACTACAGCGATGCCGGCTACAGCAACTGGGAATTGTCGGCCGACCGCGCCAACGCCTCGCGCCGCGAGATGGTGCTGGGCGGCCTGCAGGACGACAAGGTGCTGCGCGTGGTGGGCCTGGCCTCGGCCGCCCACCTCGATGCGAAGGACCCGTTCAATCCGGTCAACCGCCGCATCAGCATCATCGTCATGAACAAGCGCACCGAGGACGCGGTCCGGCGCGACGCGGCGACGCTGGACGTGCCGGCGGCGGATGCGGTGGGCGCGGCCAGCGCCACGCTGGAAGCGGTGAAGAAATAGGCCAGGGCAGGACTGGAGAGAGTGAAATGACAAGAAAAAAAATACTGGGATCGCATGTCAAGCGCCTGCTGTCGGGCGTGTCCATGCACGGGCGGCGCCACCTGACCGAGGTCGAGACCGACCTGCTGCAGACCGAACTGCTGCTGGAAGAGGCGATCGACAAGCTGACCGCCAGCTTCACGGCGGTGCACGCGGCGGTCGGCGCGCGCCAGGAAGCGATCGAGCGGCTGCTGGAGGGCGGTGCGCTATCGCTTGAAGATCGGTCTTTGCTGTCGTCGATGTCGTCCGACGTGGGCGCGCACGTGAACACGGCGATCACCAGCATGCAGTTCCAGGACATGACGGCGCAACTGATTGAACGTACACTGCGGCGCGTGGCGGGCCTGCGCGACTTCCTGGGCACGCTCAGCGAGCATGGCGCCGACATCGCACCCGAGACCGACGGCGACGAGATCGTCGAGCGGCTCGGCAAGGTCAGCATGGCGCTGGCGATCCAGTCGCTCGAACTGCGCAGCATGCTGCGCCGCTCGGTCGAACAGAAGCACCTGGAAAGCGGCGACGTCGAGCTGTTTTGAGCGCTGTTGGCGTATTAACGAATCATTCAACTGGCGTGAAGCCGGATACAAAATAGCAGGAGCAAAAAATGGCAAAAACGATTCTCGCGGTCGACGATTCCAGTTCGCTGCGCCAGATGGTGGCGTTCAGCCTGAAGGCGGCTGGCTACAACGTGGTCGAGGCGGTGGACGGCCAGGATGGCCTGGACAAGGCCAAGCTGCAGAACGTCGACCTGGTGCTGACCGACCAGAACATGCCGAAGATGGACGGCCTGCAACTGATCAAGACCTTGCGCACCCTGCCGGGCTACGCCAAGACCCCGATCCTGATGCTCACCACCGAATCGTCGGACGAGATGAAGAACAAGGGCCGCGCCGCCGGCGCCAATGGCTGGCTGGTCAAGCCCTTCGATCCGCAGCGCCTGATCGAGGTGGTCAAAAAAGTGATCGGCTGACGCCATGCGCGACGCCCTGACCATGCTTTCACCCGAGCGGACGGCAACATGACCATCGACATCAGCCAGTTTTACCAGGTCTTTTTCGACGAGGCAGAAGAACTGCTCGCCGAAATGGAACGCCTGCTGCTGGGGGTCGACGTCGCCGCGCCCGATGCGGAAGACCTGAACGCGATCTTCCGCACCGCCCACTCGGTCAAGGGCGGCGCATCGACCTTCGGCCTGACCGATATGTGCGACGTCACCCACGTGCTGGAGTCGCTGCTGGACCGCATCCGCAAGGGCGAGATGGCGCTGACCTCGAACCACGTGGACGCCTTCCTGGCAGCCAAGGACGGGCTCAAGATGCAGCTCGACGGCCACCGCCACGGGGCCGCGGTCGACAACGAGGCCATCGCCAACGTGCGCATGGCCCTGCACGACCTGGCCGAGGGCCTGGTGCCGGCCGCGCCGGTGGTGGCGCCGTCCTACCTGACGGCCAAGCCGCGCGCCGAGCACCAGATCGAAGGCGCGCACCGCTACAAGATCGAGCTGCCGCAGGTGGCCCAGCGCGACATCAACGCGCTGGTCGACGAACTCGGGCTGATGGGCCGCGTCTCGGTGGCGCCGCTCGAGGGCGGGCGCACGGCGCTGATCATCACCACCCACGAGAGCCTGGACGACATCATCGCGATCTGCTCCTTCGTGCTCGAGCCGAGCGACCTGAAGATCTTCGAGGCGCCGGCGCTCACGCCGGCGCAGCGCGCGATCGAGGCGGCCGAGCGCAAGCGCATCGAAGATGCGCAGGGCTACGGCTTCTTCGGCCCCGACGACGACGTCGGCCCGGCCGGCGGCGAGCCGTCGGAGGACGATCTCGGCTACGGTTTCTTCCAGCCGATCGAACAGATCCGCGCCGCCGCAGGCATCGTGGCCGCCGCGCCGGAACCGGCGCCCAGCCTGCCGGCCCAGGCCTCCAGCCAGGCGCTCAGCGTGGTCGAGCACCTGGCCGAACTGAGCGCCGAGAAGAAGGCGGCCAAGAAGGACGCCCAGTCCGAATCGTCGTCGATCCGGGTCTCGGTGGAAAAGGTCGACCAGCTGATCAACCTGATCGGCGAGCTGGTGATCACCAACGCCATGCTCGAGCAGCGCAGCACCGTGCTCGACCCGATCCTGCACGAACGCCTGCTGTCGTCGGTGAGCCAGCTGGGCCGCAACACGCGCGAGCTGCAGGAAGCCGTGATGTCGATCCGCATGATGCCGATGGACTTCGTGTTCTCGCGCTTTCCGCGCATGGTGCGCGACCTGGCCAGTAAGCTCGGCAAGAAGGTCGACTTCATCACCCACGGCGCGGCCACCGAGCTGGACAAGGGCCTGATCGAGCGCATCGTCGATCCGCTGACCCACCTGGTGCGCAACTCGATCGACCACGGCATCGAAATGCCGGCCGCGCGCGTCGCCGCCGGCAAATCGGAAGCCGGGCGCCTGTTCCTGTCGGCCGGCCACCAGGGCGGCCACATCGTGATCGAAGTGGCGGACGACGGCGGCGGGCTGAATCGCGAGAGGATCCTGGCCAAGGCGGCCGCGAACGGCCTGGCGGTCTCCGAGACGATGAGCGACCCGGAAGTCTGGCAGCTGATCTTCGCGCCCGGCTTCTCGACCGCCGAAGTGGTCACCGACGTCTCCGGCCGCGGGGTCGGCATGGACGTCGTCAAGCGCAACATCACCGCCATGGGCGGCACGGTCGACATCCGTTCGGCGGCCGGTTTCGGCACCACGATCTCGATCTCGCTGCCCTTGACCCTGGCGATCCTGGACGGCATGTCGATCAGGAGCGGCGACGAAATCTACATCCTGCCGCTGTCCTTCGTGGTCGAGTCGCTGCAGCCGGCGCCCGAAGACGTGCGCGAGATCGCCGGGCGCGGGCGCGTGCTGAAGGTGCGCGGCGAATACCTGCCCCTGATCCCGCTGCACCAGATGTTCGACATCGCGCCGCGCCACCGCGAGCCGAGCGACGGCATCGTCGTCATCCTCGAGACCGAGGGCAAGAAGGCGGCGCTGTTCGTGGACGAGCTGGTGGGCCAGCAGCAGGTGGTGGTCAAGAACCTGGAAGCGAATTACCGCAAGGTGGCCGGCATTTCCGGCGCAACCATCATGGGCGACGGCGGCGTCGCCCTGATCCTCGACGTGGCGGCGCTGGTGCGTTCATCGCGTCAGCTGGCCGACGATCCCGTCGTTCCATCAATTTTTACTCAATAAGAAGGAAACCCATGTCCAACCTGGCAAACACCACCTCGGCTGACGGGACCGCGAACGACGGCGCCGGCAACGAATTCCTGGCCTTCACACTCGGCTCCGAGGAATACGGCATCGACATCCTGAAGGTGCAGGAAATCCGCGGCTACGAAGCGGTGACCCGCATCGCCAACGCACCCGAATTCATCAAGGGCGTGATCAACCTGCGTGGCATCATCATCCCGGTGGTCGACATGCGCATCAAGTTCAACCTGGGCACCCCGGTGTACGACCAGTTCACCGTCGTGATCATCCTGAACATCGGCGGGCGCATCATGGGCATGGTGGTCGACAGCGTGTCCGACGTGACCACCCTGACCGCCGACCAGATCAAGCCGGCGCCGGAGATGGGCACCGCCTTCAACTCCGACTACATGATCGGCCTGGGCACGGTCGACGAGCGCATGCTGATCCTGGTCGACATCGACAAGCTGATGTCCTCGGGCGAGATGGGCCTGATCGACAAGCTGGCCGCCTGAGAAAGCAGCTGCGACGGCGGCGGCATGCAGCATCCACATCGGACCGCGTCAATCGTGGCGCGGACCACATCAGCATTCAGAAGGCAGGACACGTGCCGCAGCAGAAAACAGAGACGGTCAAGGAATTCGACTTCACGCGCCGTGACTTCGAACGGGTACGCGCGCTGATTCACCAGCGCGCCGGCATTTCGCTGGCCGACAGCAAGCAGGAAATGGTTTACAGCCGCCTGGCGCGGCGCCTGCGCGCGACCGGCATCCAGTCGTTCGCGACCTACCTGGACGACCTGGAAGCGGGCCGCATGGACCGCGAGTGGGAATCGTTCACCAATGCGCTCACGACCAACCTGACCTCGTTCTTCCGCGAGGCCCATCACTTTCCGCTCCTGCTCGAGCACCTGGTCGCGGCGCGCAAGAAGGACACCCGTCCGCTCACGATCTGGTGCTCGGCGGCGTCGACCGGCGAAGAGCCGTACTCGATCGCGATGACGGCCTGCGAGGCCTTCAACAGCTTGACCCCGCCGGTGCAGATCGTCGCCACCGACATCGACACCAACGTGCTGTCCACCGCCGCCAATGGCGTGTACCCGATGGAACGGCTCGACAAGATGGCGCCGGAGCGCCTGCGCCGCTTCTTCTTGAAGGGCAAGGGCGCCCACGAGGGCATGGCGCGCGTGCGCCCCGAGCTGCGCAACCTCGTCACCTTCAAGCAGCTCAATCTGCTGGCCGACGGCTGGCCGCTGGAAGGGCAGTTCGACGCCATCTTTTGCCGCAACGTGATGATTTATTTCGACAAGCCGACCCAGCGCACCATCCTGGGCCGCTTCGTGCCGCTGATGAAGCCGAATGCGCTGCTGTTCGCGGGCCACTCCGAGAACTTCCTGTACGTGTCGGATGCGCTGCGCCTGCGCGGCAAGACGGTGTACGAACTCGATGGACGCAGTGCCTAAAGGCGTGAGACGACCATGAACAGCCAGTTCGCCACCAATCTCTATCACGACCGCACCTTCAACGTCGACGCGGCCAAGATTCTCCCGGGCGAGTATTTCTATACCGGCAAGGACATGCTGATCGCCACCGTGCTCGGCTCCTGCGTCTCGGCCTGCATCCGCGACCGCCTGACCGGCCTGGGCGGCATGAACCATTTCATGCTGCCCGACGGCGGGGCCGACGCCGGCAACAACCCGGTCTCGGCCTCGATGCGCTACGGCTCGTTCGCGATGGAGATCCTGATCAACGACCTGCTCAAGGCCGGCGCCAGACGCGAACACCTGGAGGCGAAGGTGTTCGGCGGCGGCGCCGTGCTGCGCGGCTTTACCGCGATGAACGTCGGCGAGCGCAACGCCGCCTTCGTGATGCAGTTCCTGAAAACCGAACGCATCCCGGTGCTGGCCGAAGACCTGAACGACATCTATCCGCGCAAGGTGTTCTTCTTCCCGCGCACGGGCAAGGTGCTGGTCAAGAAACTGATGCAAACCCACAACGAGACGCTGGCGAAGCGCGAGCTCGACTACGCCAAGCGACTCAAGGTCGAACCCGTCGGCGGCGCCATCGACCTGTTCTGACCCGCATGTTTACCTGTATCGACCTGAAAGGGAAAGCCATGAAGACCAAGGTGCTGATTGTCGACGACTCCGCGCTGATCCGCAGCGTGATGAGCGAGATCGTCAATTCCCAGCCCGACCTCGAAGTGGTCGCCACCGCGCCCGATCCGCTGGTCGCACGCGATCTGATAAAAAAACACAATCCAGACGTATTGACCCTCGACGTCGAGATGCCCAAGATGGATGGCCTCGACTTCCTGGAAAAGCTGATGCGCCTGCGGCCGATGCCGGTGCTGATGGTGTCCTCGCTGACCGAGCGCGGCTCGGAAATCACGATGCGCGCGCTCGAACTGGGCGCGGTCGACTTCGTGACCAAGCCGAAGATCTCGATCCAGACCGGCATGCGCGAGTATGCCGACATGATCGCCGACAAGATCCGCGCCGCCGCGCGCGCGCGCATCGCGCCGCGTTCGCGCACGCCGCAGGCAGCCAGCGCGCCGCTGTCGGCCTTGCGCAGTCCGCTAATTTCTTCGGAGAAACTGATCATCATCGGGGCCTCGACCGGCGGCACCGAAGCGATCCGTGAATTCCTGATGCAGATGCCATCCGACTGTCCGGGCATCCTGATCGCCCAGCACATGCCGGAGGGCTTCACCAGTTCCTTCGCCAAGCGCCTCGATTCGCTGTGCAAGATCAGCGTGGTCGAGTCGAGCGGCAACGAGCGGGTGCTGCCCGGCCACGCCTACATCGCGCCGGGCCACTCGCACCTGCTCCTGACCCGTTCCGGCGCCAACTACATGACCCGCATCGAGCAGTCGCCGCCGGTCAATCGCCACCGTCCCTCGGTCGACGTGCTGTTCCGCTCGGCCGCGCAGGCGGCCGGCAAGAATGCCGTTGGTGTTATCCTGACCGGCATGGGCAAGGACGGCGCGGCCGGCATGCTCGAGATGCGCGAGGCCGGCGCCCACAACTTCGCGCAGGACGAAGCCAGCTGCGTCGTGTTCGGCATGCCGCGCGAAGCGATCGCCCTGGGCGCCGCCCACGACGTCGGCCCCTTGCAGGCCTTGCCGCGCATGGTGCTCGAGCATCTGGCGGCGCAGGGCAGCCGGGCGTTGCGTGTTTGATCCGAATTAGTGATGAAGACCTGCTTTAGGGGCTATTTTATCGCCGTGAGGCAACAAAAATGCTATTCTTGAGCCTGTTATTGAGCCCATCAGGGCAGCTCACCCAACAAACCACAGTATAAGATTCAAACGGAGTTATTCATGGCTGATCCAAAGATGCGTTTCCTGGTTGTTGACGATTTCTCGACGATGCGCCGCATCGTCCGGAATCTGTTGAAAGAACTGGGTTATGCCAACGTCGACGAGGCAGAGGACGGCGTGATGGCGCTGGCCAAGCTGCGCAGCGAATCGTTTGACTTCGTGGTGTCGGACTGGAACATGCCGAACATGGACGGACTGACCATGCTGCAAAACATCCGCGCCGATCCCGCGCTGGCCAAGCTGCCGGTGCTGATGGTGACCGCGGAAGCGAAGAAAGAGAACATCATCGCCGCCGCACAGGCAGGCGCCAGCGGCTACGTGGTCAAGCCGTTCACGGCCGCGACCCTCGACGAGAAGCTGAACAAGATCTTCGAGAAACTGGATAAAGCCGGAGCCTGAGATGGGTGAGATGAACTCGGTGATCGACGCCGGGGCCGCCTCGAACGAAGAGGTGCTGAGCCGGATCGGCCACATGACCCGCGCGCTGCACGAAAGCCTGCGCGGGCTCGGACTGGACAAGTTGATCGAAAAGGCGGCGAGCGACATCCCCGATGCGCGCGACCGCCTGGACTACGTGGCGCGGCTGTCGGAACAGGCGGCCAAGAAGGTGCTGGACGCGACCGACGCGGCAGGTCCCCTGCAGGACGCGATCGAGACCCGCGCGGTCGAGTTGTCGGGCGGCTGGCAGGCGTTGCTGGACAATGGCGCGAGCGAGGCCGAATGGCGCGCGATGGCCCAGCGCACGGTCGCCAGCATGAACGAGTCGGCGGCCGGCGCGGTCGCCACGCGCGCCGAGCTGATGAACATCATGATGGCCCAGGACTTCCAGGACCTGACCGGCCAGGTGATCGGCCGCATCACCGGCATCGCGCAAAACCTCGAGAAGCAGCTGGTGCAGGTGCTGATCGATTTCGCGCCGAGCGAGATCAAGCGCGAGCTGGACAACGGCCTGCTGAACGGTCCGCAGATCAAGCCGACCGGCGCCGACGTCGTGGCCAACCAGGGCCAGGTCGACGATCTGCTCGACAGCCTCGGGTTCTGAGCCGGCGCCGCGCATTTGCCGGCCACTCTACTTACGCGCCTCCATGCATCACACCAACTTCATCGTCCGCGAGCCGCTGCTCGACCCCAGGCAGCGCGTGCTCGGCTATGAACTGTCGTGGCAGCAGCACGACGGACGCATTCCCACCGACCAGGACCTGGAAGGGCTGGTCGGTTTCGTCGCCGAGCACGTCAACCACCAGGACCATGGCTGGCTGCTGCGCGACAAGATCCTGTTCCTCGACGCGGTGCCGGGCATGCTGTCGCTCGATGCCCTGCACGCGCTGCCGCCGGAACGCACCGTCCTCACCTTCGACATCCGCCAGCTGGCCGACCTCGACGTGCGCTCGGCCGTGCAGGCCGTGCGCGCCGGCGGCGTCGGCATCGCGATCCGCGGCTGCGACCTCAACCTGCTGGGGCGCAACCTGTCGCCTTACGCGTCCTATCTCGAGGTGCGCTTCAGCGGCGCCGACGTGGCCGAGCAGGCCCGCAGCTATGCCGCGGCCAAGCATTCGGCGCTGCGCATGGTGGGGCGGCCGGTGGGCACCTGGGCCGACTTCGACGCCTGCGCCGCGCTCGGCCTGGACGCGTTCGTCGGCAAGCTGCACCTGACGCCGCGACCGGGCAACCCGGTCAAGGGCATGAACCCGACCCAGAGCGTGATCCTGCAGCTGATGCAGCTGGTGCAGACCAACGCCGACCTGCCCAAGCTCGAAAGCGTGCTGAAACGCGATCCGGCCCTGACCTACAAGCTGCTGCGCTACATCAATACCGCGGGCTTCGGCGCCGGGCGCGACGTGCAGTCGCTGCGCCAGGCGATCTCGCTGCTGGGCTATGCGCCGCTGTACCGCTGGCTGGTGCTGCTGCTGGCCACGGCCAGTGCGAGCGGCTATTCGCCGGTGCTGATGGAGACCGCCGTGGTGCGCGGGCGCCTGGCCGAGTTGCTGGGGCAAAAGTATCTGGGCAAGGGCGAGGCCGAGAACCTGTTCGTGGCCGGCATGTTTTCGCTGCTCGACCGGCTGCTGGGCCTGAGCATGCAGCAGGTGCTCGAGACCATCCAGTTGCCCGACGGGGTGGTGCAGGCGCTGACCGGGCGCGAAGGGCCGTATGGGCCCTACCTGGCGCTGGCCGAAGCCTGCGAGCTCAACTCGAACCTGGTGGCGTCGCTGGCCCATGGACTCGCGATCACGCCGTCCGAAGTCAACCAGGCCCACCTGTCGGCGCTGGCCTGGGCGCAGAGCGTCGCGGTCGAGGCCTGACCTTCTCCTTATACGGCCCGGCTGGATAGCCGGCGCCGCCCCCCGCAGCCGTACTGCCCATGTTCCCGCGCCGGCATGGGACCTTGGTCTGATTGCGTCCCGGCCGCAGCAGCGGACAATCGACGCTGCGAAGGATCACGCGGCACGCTCACTGGTCTCCCGAGCACCTGGCGAGCGCCTCCCTGGCGAGCGTCCCCCTGGCACAGCTTCCTCCCCTTTGAGGTTCGTTCATGGACACTAAGCACCTTGCACGGAGCCATGAGATCGGCACCAAGATCAGTCTCATCCATCAGCAGCGCATGAAGACCGCGCTGGCGCAGTTCAGCCAGCGGGCCGGCGCGGCGATCGGCGAGGCGACGGGCGCCAGGGAACCGGACGGGCGCGCGGGCTGGATGGCCGGGCTCAACCCCTGGTCGTACCAGCATTATGCGGTCGATGCCTTCCAGCGTTCGATGCTGTTCTGGGATACCTTGCGCCAGCGCGGCGACAACTTCCTCGAGCGCGCGGCGAAAGGATCGGCGCCGGTCCTGCATTTCGACTACGAAACCATCCTCGACGGGCGCGGCTTCGCGCGGCCGGTCAACTATGCGCTGCTGCGCATCATTCCGCCGGCCGGCGTCACGACCGACCCCGCGAAGCGCCCCTATCTCATCATCGATCCGCGCGCCGGCCATGGCCCCGGCATCGGCGGCTTCAAGGACGACTCGCAGGCGGGCGTGGCGATGCGCGCCGGCCATCCGGTGTACTTCGTCAGCTTCTTCCGCGACCCCGAACCCGGGCAGACGCTGCTGGACGTGTGCAGCGCCGAGGGGCAGTTCGTGAAACACGTGCGCGCGCTGCATCCGGCCAGCGAGAAACCGGCCATCATCGGCAACTGCCAGGGGGGCTGGGCGGCGATGATGCTGGCCGCCTCGAGCCCCGACGATACCGGACCGATCCTCATCAACGGGGCGCCGATGTCGTATGTGAGCGGCGCCTGGAACGAGGGCGAGGGCGACAATCCGATGCGCTATGCCGGCGGGATGCTCGGCGGCACCTGGCTGTCGTCGTTCGTCGCCGACCTCGGCAACGGCATCTTCGATGGCGCCCACCTGGTACAGAACTTCGAGAACCTGAACCCGGCCAATTCGCTGTGGGACAAGTATTACAAGGTATACCGGCTGGCCGACACCGAGCCGGCGCGCTACCTGGACTTCGAGCGCTGGTGGGGAACCTATTACCTGCTGAACCGCGAAGAGATCGAATTCATCACCCGCAACCTGTTCGTCGGCAACAAGCTATGGTCCGGCGACGTCAAGGGCAACACCGGCCAGGCTTTCGACCTGCGCGCCATCGAAATGCCGATCATCCTGTTCGCGTCGATGGGGGACAATATCACGCCGCCGGAGCAGGCCTTCAACTGGGTGGCCGACATCTATGGCAGCACCGAGGAAATCAAGTCGCGCGGCCAGGTGATCGTGGGCCTGCTGCACCAGAACATCGGCCATCTCGGCATTTTCGTTTCCGGCAAGGTGGCGAAGAAGGAATATACGCAGCTGGTGTCGGTGCTCAATGAAGTCGAGATCCTGCCGCCGGGCCTGTATGGCATGCAGATCACCGAAGTCGACGGCGCCGGCGCCGACGGCAAACCGCAGTACGAGGTCACCTTCCACGAACGCCGGCTCGAAGACGTCAGCACCCAGGTCAATCGCTTCAACCGCGTCGACGAGCAGCCGTTCGAGGCGGTGGCGGCGCTGTCCGACTTCAACCAGCGTGGCTATGAACTGTTCGTGCAGCCATGGGTGAAGGCCATGTCCAACGACATGAGCGCGCGCCTGCTGCGTGTCTTCCATCCCTTGCGCGTGCAGAACTGGGCGCTGTCGAGCCGCAATCCCTGGATGGCGTGGCTCGAACCGGCGGCGCGGGCCGTCCGCGAGCATCGCCAGCCGCTGGACGAGCGCGATCCGTGGCGGCGCCTGGAAAACGCCGGCGCCGAGCTGGTCAGTGCGTCGCTGGACCTGTATCGGGCCACGCGCGACGCCGCCACCGAAGCGGGCTTCTTCAGCATCTACGCGACCATGTATTCGCTCTACCTGGCCGAGCGCAAACCGGCGCAGCCGGTCCAGGAAACGCTGGACGCGCGCGCGTTGCCCTTCGTCCAGGAGGCGCTGGACTCGATTGCCGAGGGCGGCTATGCCGAGGCCTTCGCCCGCCTGGCAAGCCTGCGCTCCCAGCAGGGCGCGCTGTTGCCGCTGTCGCGCCTGGTCAAGCGCAAGGAACTGGCGCAGGCCTACGCCGACTACCTGCCGGACGTGCCGCTCGACCAGTGGCGGCGCCTGCGCGGCGAGCAGGAAATCATTACCCGGTACGAGCCCGAAAAGGCGATCACCACGCTGCCGACCCTGTTGCGCGATCGGCGCGACCGCGAGCGGCTCCTGACCCTGGTCAAGGCGTTGATGGCCGACGAGCGCGTGCAGGCGACGCCGCCGACCGGCGCCCAGCTGGCGATGGTGGAGCGGCTGCACACGCTGCTCAGTGGCGAACATGAAGGCCAGGCCGAGCAGCGGCCGGCCCTGCGGCCGGTCCCGCCAGTGCCCGACTTGCCGACCTCACCGCGCCTGCATTGAAAGGACCCGACATGGAACCGAAGCACGAGAAATACCAGCGGCTGATCGACTATTGCAAGGACCTGCCGCCGCTGCCGACCGCCGTCGTCCACCCCTGCGACGCCAGCTCGCTCACCGGCGCGCTGGAAGCCGCGCGGATCGGCCTGATCGCGCCGGTCCTGGTCGGTCCGCGCGCACGGATCGAGGCCGTGGCGCAACAGGTGGAGCGAGAGCACGGCCTGCGGATCGGCGACGTGCCGATCGTCGAAGCGGCCTACAGCCACGCGGCGGCGGCGACGGCCGTCGCGCTGGTACGCGAGGGCAAGGCCGAGGCCTTGATGAAGGGCAGCCTGCATACCGACGAGCTGATGGGGGCGGTGGTCAAGCGCGAGACCGGCTTGCGTACCGCGCGCCGCGTCAGCCACTGTTTCGTCATGGACGTGCCCGGATATCCCGATGCGCTGGTCATCAGCGACGCCGCCGTGAACATCGCGCCGACCCTCGAAGAAAAGATGGACATCCTGCAGAACGCCATCGACCTCGCGCACGCCCTGCAGTTCAAGGAAGTGCGGGTGGCGGTGCTGTCGGCGATGGAAACGGTCAATCCGAAAGTGCCTTCCACGGTGGAGGCCGCCGCACTGTGCAAGATGGTCGACCGCCATCAGATCACCGGCGCCCTGGTCGACGGCCCGCTGGCGCTGGACAACGCGATCGACCCGGACGCGGCCAGGATCAAGAAGATCGATTCGCCCGTAGCCGGGCGCGCCAACGTGCTGCTGGTGCCCGATCTCGAGGCCGGCAACATGCTGGCCAAGAGCCTGTCCTTCCTCGCCGGCGCCGACGCGGCCGGCATCGTCCTCGGCGCGCGGGTGCCGATCATCCTCACCAGCCGCGCCGATTCGATGGTCACCCGGCTGGCCTCGTGCGCGGTGGCCACCCTGGTGGCCAAGGCGCGCCGCGAGAGCGGCCAGCCGGTGAGGTGACGCCATGGCCGACCTCATTCTGGTACTTAACGCCGGCTCGTCGAGCATCAAGTTCCGCGCCTTCGACGCCCGCCCGGCCGAACCCGAGCTCGTCTTCCAGGGCCAGGTCGAGGGGCTGTACGACGCGGCCAGGTTCAGCGCGAAGGACGCCGGCGGCGCCGTGATCGGCGAGCGGCGCTGGGAACCGGACGCCGCGCCCGGACACCAGGGCGCGACCGACTACATCGGCGACTTCCTGCGCAGCCACCGCGAAGACCACCGCCTGGTGGCGGTCGGCCACCGCGTCGTGCATGGCGGCGTGCAGTTCAGCGAAGCGGCGCTCGTCACCCCGGCCGTGATCGAGGCGCTCGACCGCTTGACGCCGCTGGCGCCGCTGCACCAGCCGCACAACCTGGCGCCGATCCGCACCCTGGCGCAGGCGCGACCGAGCCTGCCGCAAGTGGCTTGTTTCGACACCGCCTTCCACCGCGCCCAGCCCGAGGTGGCGCAGGCGTACGCGCTGCCGGACAGCATTACCAGGCTGGGGGTGCGGCGCTACGGCTTTCATGGCCTGTCGTACGAATACATCGCGTCGGTGCTGCCGGCGTACTCGCAGCAGGGCGCCGAAGGCGCCACCCTGGTGGCGCACCTGGGCAATGGCTCGAGCCTGTGCGCGCTGGTGGGCGGCAAGAGCGTGGCCAGCACGATGGGCTTCACCGCCGTCGACGGCCTGCCGATGGGCACCCGCTGCGGCAACCTGGACCCGGGCGTGGTGCTGTTCCTGATGGACCACCTCAAGATGGATGCGCGCGCCATCGAACGCCTGATCTACAAGCAGTCGGGCCTGCTCGGCGTGTCGGGCATCTCGAGCGATATGCGCACCTTGCTCGCCAGCGACGATGCGCGGGCGCGCTTCGCGGTCGACCTGTTCCTCTACCGCATCGGCCGCGAACTCGGCTCGCTGGCGGCCGCCATGGAAGGCATCGACGCGCTGGTGTTCACCGCCGGCATCGGCGAGCATTCGGCGCTGATCCGCGAACGGGCCTGCCGCGCGGCGCGCTGGCTCGGGGTCGAACTCGACCCGGCCGCCAACGCGGCCGGCGGGCCGTGCATCAGCACGGCAGGCAGCAAGGTCTCGGCCTGGGTGATTCCGACCGACGAAGAGCTGATGATCGCGCGCCATACGCGCGCCGTGGTCGCCGGGGCGGCCAGGGGAGCGGCGGCATGAAGACGGTCAGCCTGGAGCGCGCGGTCGCCATGATCCCGGATGGGGCCAGCCTCATGATCGGCGGCTTCATGGGCGTGGGCACGCCGGAACGGGTGGTCGACGAACTGGCGCGCCAGGGCAAGCGCGACCTGACCGTGATCGCGAACGACACCGCCACCCCCGGCCGCGGCATCGGCAAGCTGGTCACGGCCGGGTCCGTGCGCAAGGCGATCGTCAGCCATATCGGGCTCAACCCGGAAACCCAGCGCAAGATGATTGCCGGCGAGCTGCAGGTCGAGCTGGTGCCGCAGGGCACCCTGATCGAGCGCCTGCGCGCCGCCGGCTACGGGCTGGGCGGCGTCCTGACCCCGACCGGCGTCGGCACCGCGGTCGAAGAGGGCAAGCGCAAGATCGAAGTCGACGGCGCACCCTACCTGCTGGAGACGGCGCTCGGGGCCGATTTCGCCCTGGTCGAAGCCTTTCTGGCCGATTACGAGGGCAACCTGGTCTACGCGCTGACCGCCCGCAATTTCAATCCCGTGATCGCGATGGCGGCCGGGACCGTGATCGTCGATGCCGCCCATATCGTTCCGGTGGGGATGATTTCTCCCGACCATGTGGTGACGCCGGCGGTGCTGGTCGATTACCTCGTGGCCCACGCGTGAATGAGGAGGTAACTCGAGCCATGGACGCCCCAACCCTGATCGCCAGACGCATTGCCCAGGAATTGCGCCCGGGGATGCTGGCGAACCTCGGCGTCGGCATACCGACCCTGGTCGCCAACTACGTCCCGCGCGACATGCACATCTACTTCCAGTCCGAGAACGGCCTGGTCGGCACCGGGCCGATCCCGCAGGAAGGCCTGGCGCAGGCCTATCTCACCGATGCCGCCGGCCAGCCGGTCACGGCCTTGCCCGGGGCGGCGACCTTCGACAGCGCGGTCTCTTTCGGCCTGATCCGGGGCGGCCACCTCGATCTCACGGTGCTGGGCGGCCTGGAGGTGGACCAGGAAGGCTTGCTGGCCAACTGGATGATTCCCGGGAAGATGGTGCCCGGCATGGGCGGCGCGATGGACCTCGTCACCGGCGCCCGGCGCGTCATCGTCGCCATGCAGCATACCGCCAGGGGCAAGCCGAAGATCGTGCGGAAATGCACGTTGCCGCTGACGTCCACGCGCGCGATCGACCTCCTGGTGACCGAACTGGCGGTCATCGGCTTCGACGGCGGACGCG
The DNA here is from genome assembly GCF_050434805.1 of Massilia sp. UYP11. Lineage (NCBI taxonomy): Bacteria > Pseudomonadati > Pseudomonadota > Betaproteobacteria > Burkholderiales > Oxalobacteraceae > Massilia > Massilia sp. UYP11. The sequence goes on along the minus strand of NZ_JBNDJE010000003.1, from coordinate 88,835 downwards.
CCACCCTGCTGGAAACCGCGCCCGGCGTCGGGGTGGACGCGGTGCTGGCCGCCACCGAGGCCGAGCTGACGGTGCCGAGCCGGGTGCCGCAGATGCAAATCGATGGCCTCAACCCAACCGAAGGAGCTTCGTCATGACCGATGAACGCCACCGCCCGGTATTGTCGGGCAAGAAGGCCCTGGTCTCCGGGATCGCCAACGAGCATTCCATCGCTTACGGATGCGCCAAGGCATTCCGCGAGCTGGGCGCGGAACTCGCCATCACCTATGCCGGCGAGAAGACCAGGACCTATGTCGAACCGCTCGCGCGCGAGCTCGGCGCGCCGATCTTCATGCCGCTCGACGTCACCCGGCTCGAGGACATCGAGGCGGTGTTCGGCGAGATCGAGCGGCAATGGGGGCGGCTCGACCTGTTCGTGCACTCGATCGCCTGGGCCCCGAAGGAAGACCTGCAGGGCGGGCTGCTCGACAGCAGCGCCGCGGGCTTTGGCCAGGCGATGGACATCTCCTGCCATTCCTTCGTGCGCATGGCGCGCCAGGCGGCCCGCCTGATGACGGACGGCGGCACCATGTTCACGATGAGCTACTACGGCGCCAACAAGGTGGTCCCCAACTACAACCTGATGGGGCCGGTAAAGGCGGCGCTGGAAGCGTGCGCGCGCTACCTCGCCTATGAACTCGGGCCCAGGCATATCCGGGTGCATGCCATGTCGCCGGGGCCGCTCAAGACGCGCGCGGGCTCTGGCCTGAAGGACTTCGACCTGCTGCTCGCGCAGGCGGCCGAACGCGCGCCGCTCGGCGAGCTGGTCGACATCATGGACGTCGGCTTCGCCTGCGCGTTCCTGGCCACGCCGTATGCCAGGCGGCTGTCCGGCGAGACCATCTACGTCGATGGCGGCGTGCACATCATGGCGTGAAAGGAACTGCCATGGCTGACTTGGTGATGGGAAACGTGGAGGCGGGCACCAGCGACGAGGACATCAAGGCCTTCCTGGTCAAGTATGGATTTCCGCCGTTCGACGCGATCGAGCACCTGCCCGGGGACGGCACGCGGCCCGCGGTGCTGCTGACGTTCAGGGACGCGCCGCCCGAAGCGCTGCGCAGCCTGCTGCCGCGCGTCCAGGACATGTTCTGGAAGACCGGAAAATTCACGTGCATATCGTCAACGAACGCTATAGCTAGCGCGCTAACGGGGACCGGAGATGGGCTTGCTCGACAGGATCAGGCGCGGGGGCGACAGCGCCACGGCGCCGGCGGCGCAGGAGAGGGAGGGCGTCGACGCGGCGATCGAGCGCGTGCTGGCGCTGCACCCGCAGCTGGGCCTGGCGCGCCGCAGTCGCACGCGTCTCGCGCCCGCGGTGGCGACCTCGTTCGCCTACGTGCGCGCGCTGGTCGACGCAGTGCCCGCGGCGCGCGAGGCCAGCGCCGCCGCCTGGGATGGCGATCCGTATATTCACGCCTGGTTCGCCGGGCCCGACGAGGTCGCGTCGCGGATCAGCCGCTCGGCCGAGCTGCGCGCCTTTTTTGCCGACCACGGGGACGCGCCGGAAGCCTATGCGGTGCTGGGGATGGACATGGCCGAACGCCACGTCCTGGGCGCCAGGATGGAGGGCGAGACGATGCGCCGCGACGTGCCGCAGACCACGGTGAGCTTCAACGACCACCAGGTCAGGATGTGCGCCGGCGATGAAGCCCAGCTCAGGATGGACATCGTGCGGCGGCTGCTGGACGAGCTGGCGCTGGCAGGCCTGGCGCGCGGCGCCGCGGACAAGTCGCGCCGCGCCGCGCTCGAACGTGAGCGCGCGTTGCTCAAGGTGCGGCTGCAATTGCTCGAACGCCAGGGCAAGGGTATCCGCGCCGTGATCGGCGGCGACGTCGCGAGCGACCCCGGCGAACTGGCGCGGCTCGAAGAGCAGGTCGAGGAGAACGCGCGCGAGCTGTCCGGCCTGGGATTGCGCGAAGACGCGCTGGAGCGCGAACTCGAGCAGGTGCGCGCGGTGTTCGTCCAGCCCGGACGGCATCTGTCGGTGTCGACCCGGCGCCTGGCCCTGGACCGGATGAACGTCGTGATCGAGCCTGGTGGCGCCGGGCGCGACGCGGCCCCGGACGGGAGGCCAGGGATGCCGGCGGGCCCGCCGGCGGGCGCCGACCTGGAGTTGCGGATCGCGCGCCTGCCGACCCTGCCGCCGCGGGTGCGCGCATTCTCGCTGGTGCGCTTCGCGCGAACCAGCCTGCTGCCGGAAAAAAGCGTGTTCGAGGAAGCAGAGCAGTTGCTATCGTCGGGACTCTGGTCTTGACGCCGGTTCACCTGACAAGTTGTGAGGAGCATATATCATGGCTGGGGGCAAGGAAATACGCGACAAGATCAAGAGCGTGGAAAGCACCAGGAAGATCACCAAGGCGATGGAGATGGTCGCCACCTCCAAGATGCGCAAGGCGCAGGAGCGGATGCGCGCCGCGCGTCCCTATGTGCGCAAGCTGCGCAACATCACGGGGCACCTGGCCGAAGCGAGCCCCGAATACAGCCATCCCTTCCTGCTCACGCACAGCGAGGGCAAGCGGGTCGGGTTCATCGTGGTCACGACCGACAAGGGCCTGTGCGGCGCCATGAACACCAACATCCTGCGCATCGTGACGCACGCCATGCGCGAATACGAGGAAGCCGGCGTCGGCAGCGACCTGGTCGTCATCGGCAGCCGGGGCCTGTCGTTCATGAACCGCATCGGCGCCCGGGTGGTCGCGCATGCCGTGCAGCTGGGCGACACCCCGCACCTCGAACGGCTGCTGGGCCCGACCAAAGTGCTGCTCGACGCCTACCAGAACGCCGACATCGACGCCATCCACCTGTGCTACACCAAGTTCATCAATTCGATGAGCCAGCAGGCCGTCATCGAGCAGCTGGTGCCGCTGGTGCCGGAGAACGTGCGGGCCGAACGGGGCACGCATGGCTGGTACTACCTGTACGAGCCCGATCCGGTGCAGGTGATCGACGACTTGCTGATACGGTATGTCGAGGCCCTGATCTACCAGGCGGTCGCCGAAAGTTTCGCGTCCGAGAATTCGGCGCGCAGGATGGCGATGAAGGCGGCAAGCGACAACGCGGCCAGCATCATCGACGACCTCAAGCTGGTCTACAACAAGTCCCGCCAGGCGGCGATCACGAAGGAACTGTCCGAGATCGTCTCCGGCGCGGCGGCGGTCTGAGGCTGGCGGATACAGCGGGGACATCATGGCAACGCCACCTACGATCCATGTCAGCGTCGTCTCGGCCGAAGAGGGCGTGTTCGAAGGCGAGGCAGAGTTCGTCGCGCTGCCCGGCGAAAGCGGCGAGCTCGGCATCTATCCGATGCACACGCCCCTGATGACCCGGATCCGGCCGGGCGCCGTGCGCATCAAGGTGCCGGGGCAGGAGGAGGAAGAACTGGTGTTCGTCGCCGGCGGCATCCTCGAAGTGCAGCCTGACGAAGTGACGGTGCTCGCCGACACCGCCATCCGCGGACGCGACCTGGACGAAGCCAGCGCGAATGAAGCGCGCAGGCAGGCCGAGGAAGCGCTGCGCAACCGGGACACGAAGATCGATTACGCCAAGGCGCAGTCGGAACTGGCGATCGCCATTGCGCAACTCCAGGCCTTGGCGCGGCAAAAGAAACGGCGCGGATGACGCCGTCCCATTGCGACTTTTTTTGACAGGCACAGTCATGCAGGACGATCCGGCGGACAGGCCGGCGTTGCCGGCCCTGGCCCGGTTGCGCGACGGCCGCACGGTGTTGTTGCGCGAGATCCGGGCGCAGGACGAAGACGGGCTGCGCGCCGCCTTCGATCGGCTGTCGGCGGATTCGCGCTACGCGCGCTTCATGATGCCGCTGCGCGAGCCGTCGCCCGCCATGCTGGCGGCGGCGACGCGCCCGGATCCACGCCATGACCTGGCGCTGGTCGCCGTCAGCGGTGACGGCGGCCCGGACCAGCACATCGTCGCGGGCGCGCGCTTCGTGGGCGCGGCCGGCAGCGACAGCTGCGAGTTCGCCGTCGCCGTCGTCGACGACTGGCAGTCACTGGGCCTGGCGCGCCGCCTGCTGGAAAGTCTGATCGCCGTGGCCAGGACGCGCGGATTGCGCCGCATGGAGGGTTTTGTGCTTGCCGCTAACACCCCGATGCGGCGGCTCGCCAGGCGCCTCGGCTTCGCCGACAGGGGGTGCGATGACGACGCCACGCTGCGGGTGGTCAGCCTGGACCTGGCCGGCGCCGGGGCCGGAGCAGGGGCGTGGCCGACTTAAGCCGGTCAGGACGCCGCGCTGCGGCGCTCGGGGCGGCCGGTGGTCAGGAAGCGCTCCAGCGTCTGCTGCATCTGCATCGAGATGCCGGCAAAGCTGCAGCCGACCTGCACCTGCTCGCCGAGCAGGAAGGTGCGGAACGGGCGCATCAGGCGCACTTCCAGGTCGGCCGTGACGACCAGCGCCGGCCCCAGTTCCAGCCGCACGCCGCTCAGTTTCTTGCCGACGTGCAGGCCGAAACACTGTTCGGGCGAGGCGCGCATGCCGACCCCGCCCTGGGAAAAATCGTAGAGGGGTAGTTCGACCTGGCGGCCCGACAGGTTGAAGCTGGCGGTATAGTTGGCGCCGACCGGCGTCTCCACCCTGCGTGCGGAACGCCGGTTCAGCACCAGGCAGTGTTCGGGGAAGGTCGCCGGCACCAGGTGCGGCTGGCCGGGCAAGCTCACCCAGTCGCTGTCGAGCTCGAATTGCAGCTTGGCGTTGCCGCCGATCGCGCTGACGAAGGTGGCGTGGCGGGTAGCCGGCAATTCACTGCCAGTAAAATCCACCACGAAATGTGGCAACTCCGGATCGACCGACTCGATCCGCACCAGGATCGGTTCCTGGACGCCGGAATAGACGGTCAGCGGATCACCGCTGAGCGCCAGGGCGGTCAAGGCTTCACCGATGTCGAAAGGATCCGACATCTGGTGCGGCTCGGCGTTGCCGGGGATGCGGCTCAAGAGGTCGGACGATTTGGGCGGGCCCTTGCGGGCAATGGCGACGGCATCAAGGACGTTCACGGCGGGTTCCTGGACGTGATTGTGGAATGCTGCTGCACACAAGTATAACGCGCTTCGCAACCGTGTTGCAAACCGGAAATCACTGGTGCAGCATTAGTATCGATCAAACTTCCAGGTTATCGATCAGGCGGGTCGTGCCCAGCTTGGCCGCCGCCAGCACCACCAGCGGCTCGCCGCGCTCGAGGTCGGCCGCGCCGGGCGCTTGCAGGTCGATGCGCTTGCGTACCGAGATATAGTCCGGTTGCCAGCCGCGCCCGGCCAGGGCGGCCATCGCGCGCGCTTCGACGGCTTCGATGTCGCGCTCGCCGCCGCGGATGGCGTCGGCCACCGCGTTCAGGTGCTGGTACAGCGCCGGAGCTTCGGCGCGCTCGCTGCCGGACAGGTAGCCGTTGCGCGAGGACAGGGCCAGGCCGTCCTCGGCGCGGAAGGTCTCGGCGCCGATGATCTCGGTCGGCAGGGCGAACTGGCGCGCCATGTTCCGCACGATCATCAATTGCTGGTAATCCTTCTTGCCGAACACGGCCACGCGCGGCTGCACGCACGAGAACAGCTTGGTCACGACGGTGCACACGCCCTCGAAGAAGCCGGGGCGGAACTCGCCTTCGAGCGTATTGCCCAGGCCTTCCGGTGGACGCACGCGGTATTCCTGCGGCTCGGGATACAGATCCTTCTCGGTCGGCGCGAACAGCACGTAAACGCCTTCTTTTTCCAGCTTGGCCACGTCTTCCTGGAAGGTGCGCGGGTATTTGTCGAAATCTTCGTTGGGGCCGAACTGCAGGCGGTTGACGAAGATCGAGGCGACCACCGGGTCGCCATGGCGGCGCGCCAGGCGCATCAGCGACAGGTGGCCTTCGTGCAGGTTGCCCATTGTCGGCACGAAGGCCGTGCGCAGTTGGCCGCGCAGCTGGTCGCGCAATTCGTCAATGGAAGAAATGATTTTCATGGGTGAGCGGATGAGAATGAAGCGGCATCAAGCCGGCGAATAGGCGAGGCGCACGTAGATCGGCGCAAAAGGCTCGGCCTGGGTAATTTCGATCAGTGTTTCTTTCGCCAGTTCGAGCATGGCGACGAAATGGACGACCACGATCGGGACGGTGTGCTGCCCGGAAAACAGGTCGCCGAACTCGACGAAGCGTTGCGACTGCAGGGTGCGCAGGATGGCCGACATGTGCTCGCGTACCGACAGTTCCTGGCGCCCGATCCGGTGGTGCTGGGTCAGCTTGGCGCGGCGCAGCACGTCGAGCCAGGCGCGCTGCAAGTCCCAGGGATCGACGTCGGGGAGGGGCGGGGCCAGGCCCTGTTCGACGAACAGCTGGGGCCGGACAAAGTCGCGGCCTTCTTGCGGCACATTGCCAAGCGCTACCGCAGCGGACTTGATCTGCTCGTAGTCCAGCAGGCGGCGCACCAGCTCGGCGCGCGGGTCGCCGACATCCTCGACCAGGTCGTCCTGGCGCTTGGGCAGCAGCATGCGAGACTTGATCTCGATCAGCATCGCAGCCATCAACAGGTATTCCGCCGCCAACTCGAGGTTGCTCTTGCGGATCTGCTCCACGTAGACCAGGTATTGCAGGGTCACCTGCGCCATCGGGATGTCGAGGATGTTGAAGTTCTGCTTGCGGATCAGGTACAGCAGCAGGTCGAGCGGACCTTCGAAGGCGTCGAGGAAGATCTCGAGCGCGTCGGGCGGGATGTACAGGTCGTTCGGCAGGCGCGTCAGCGGTTCGCCGTACAGGCGGGCGATCGCGGCGTCTTCCGGCAGGGGCGGCGCGGCAGGCGGGGACTCCACGGCGGCTTGCAGAGGGATATCCTCTCCCCCGGCTTGCGGCATCATGCGCGCGCCTCCGTCCTCAGACCTTGGTCTGGTATGGGTAGGCCTGCTGGCGCAGGCGCGATTCCTGGGTGCGGGCCTGCTCGTCGAGCGAGACCGGCTCCTTGTCCCACAGCAGGGCGCGGCCGGCGACCTGGCCCGCGTCCAGGTGCGGATTCTGCTTCTTGAGCTCCGAGATGAACTTGGTGTGCTCGGATTCGTACATCACGTGTTTTTTCGAGAAGATCATGGTTCGCTTAAGATAAAGGACGGCTGGTTGCCGGCGACGGGCAGATTCTTCTGCCGCCCGCCGCCGGCGTCAAGTCTTACTTGTGCAACGCGTTCAGCTGGCGGGCGATGATGTCGTGGTTGAGCCACAGTACCGGCGCGATTTTTTCCGACGCGCCATGGAACATCAACGGGCCGGCGCCTTCCAGCACCAGGCTCGACAGGTGATCGGTGATCAGCGCCTTCTTGTCCTTGTGCAGGGCGGTGATGGCTTCCGAGGTGCCGATCATCACCTCGGCCAGCGCCGGGGTGTTGTCCATCGGCCAGGCTTCGAAGTTGCGGAAGGTGGCGCTGGTCGCATCGTTATTGTACCCCTCGATGGTGTCGAGCAACTGCTGGAGCGAGGTGCCTTCGCCCAGCAGTTCCTCGCAGATGCGCCACTGCTCGTCGGCCCAGGCGCCGCCGCCCTCGCGCTTGAGCGCGCGCAGCAGCGGGAACAGCGACAGCTCGACGCCGACGAAGATGTCGGACGAGTTGGTGCGGATTTCCGGGCAGTTGAACACGGTCGCCAGCGTGCCGTTCTTCCAGGCCGCTTCGGCGATCGATTCCAGGCGCATCTTGGCGTAGCCCTGGGTGTAGTTGGTGTAGGTCTGCCACTGGTATGCGTCCTGGATGAGGATCTCGGTGCCGTGGTAGCCATAGGCGGTGTAGCGCACTTCGCCGCCGGATTGCTCGACGCGTGCGCGGATCGGTGCCGACGCGTCGATCAGGTACTTGAGCGTGTTGGCCGAGACTTCGTCGAAGTTCATCAGGATCAGCTTGCCCAGGTCGCTGTCGAGCAGGGCGCGCGACGACATGAAGCGTTCGCCGCGGCCCTTGTAGATGCGGTTGGCGATGGCCAGGAAGGCCTTGATCTTCGGGATGCCGCCGGCCATCGTGTGGGCGAAGAAGACATTGGCGCCTTGCGGCACCAGCTTGTCGATCTCGCCCATGACGGTCGCTGCCGCGCTGGTGAAGCGCGCCACGCCTGCCGCGCGGCAGCGCTCGATGCGTTCCCAGTCCAGCTTTTCTTCCTGCCAGTTCTTCAGGGTGATGCCGGACAGCATTTCGGTCGGGTTCTGTTCGCCTTCCGGGGCGTCCATGTCGAAGCCGGCCATCAACGGCACGTTGATGATGCGCCCGCCCAGTTTCTCTTCCGCTTCGGCCAGCTCTTCGTCGTTCAGGGCGCGCAGGGCGCCGCTGTCGTCGCGGCGGCCCACGGTAATGCCGACGATGGTCATGCCGGCGGCGCGCGCCTGGTCGATCAGGCCGTTCACATAGCCGCGGCCGAACAGTTCGCCGAACAGGACGAAGACGTCGCCCTTGCGGAACACATTGGCTTCAGGGATATGGCGGAGAGGAGTCAAATCGGTCATATTATTAGCTGCCTATCAAAAGAGTTTGTAGGGGCGTTTTGTCATTGATAAAACGTGGCATTGTACACACCCGCTACACCCTCGGGAATGCCTCCCCGAGGGTTGCATGAGGGCGCTCTACCGCCGGCAGCGCCGGCGCCAGGACACGCCCCTGCCTTGCGAATTCAACGGATACGCATGCCCGGCGTCGCGCCAGGCATCGGGTCGAGCAGGTACAGGCCCGGATTCTGCTTTTCGTCGGCTGCCGAGGCGCACAGGACCATGCCTTCGGAGACGCCGAACTTCATCTTGCGCGGCGCCAGGTTGGCGACCAGCACGGTCAGCTTGCCGATCAGGTCTTCCGGCTGGTGGGCAGACTTGATGCCCGAGAACACATTGCGGTGACGGCCTTCGCCGACGTCCAGGGTCAGGCGCAGCAGCTTGCTCGAGCCGTCGACGTGTTCGCAGTTGACGATTTTCGCCACGCGCAGGTCGATCCTGGTGAAGTCGTCGATCGAGATTTCCGGCGCCAGGGCTTCGATGTCGCTGTCGCCGGCCGAAGCGGACTGCGGCGCTGGCGCTGCCTCGGCCTTCGGCGCCGGCGCGGCGATTGCGGGCGCGGCCGCCGGCGCGGCGGCCGGCTTGTCGAACAGGTTCTCGACCATCTTGGCGTCGACGCGCTGCATCAGGTGGTTGTAGGTGCCGATGGTGCGGCCGAGCATGGATTCATAGACGGCGGCGCCATGGGTGTCGGCCCAGCTCAGTTCGGTGTCGCCCAGGAATTCGGTCACGCGCGCCGCCACGTTCGGCAGCACCGGCGCCAGCATGATGGTCAGCTGGCGGAACAGGATGAGCGCGGTGGTACACACGTCGTGCAATTCGCCGGTCTTGCTCTCGTCCTTGGCCAGCAGCCATGGCTTGTGTTCGTCGACATACTGGTTGATGACGTCGGCGATTTCCATGATCTCGCGCAAGGCGCGGCCATATTCGCGCGCTTCAAAAGCGGCGGCGATGCTGGTCTGGCGCTCGGCGCCGTCCGCCATCAGCGCCTTGCAGATGGTGTCGCGGGCGGTCTGCGACAGGCTGTCGGCCAGCTTGCCGTCGAAGCGCTTGGCGATGAAGCCGGCGCAGCGGCTGGCGATATTGACGTACTTGCCGATCAGGTCGCTGTTCACGCGGGCCACGAAGTCGTCGCCATTGAAGTCCAGGTCCTCGACCCTGGCGTTGAGCTTGAAGGCCAGGTAGTAGCGCAGCCATTCCGGGTTCATGCCCAGCTCCAGGTAGCGCAGCGGCGAGATGCCGGTGCCGCGCGACTTGGACATCTTTTCGTTGTTCACGGTCAGGTGGCCGTGCACCGCGACCTTCAGCTTGTCGATGATCGGGTGGCCCGAGAAATTCAGCATGGCCGGCCAGAACAGCAGGTGGAACGAGACGATATCCTTGCCGATGAAGTGCAGCTGCTCGGCTTGCGGGTCGTGCAGGAAGGCGTCGAAGTCCTTGCCCTGTTTTTCGAAGTAATTTTTCAGGCTGGCCAGGTAGCCGACCGGCGCGTCCAGCCACACGTAGAAGAATTTACCCGGCGCATCCGGAATCGGGATGCCGAAGTAGGGCGCGTCGCGCGAGATGTCCCAGTCGGCCAGCTTCTCGCCTTCTTCGCCCAGCCATTCCGAGACCTTGTTGACCATCTCGGGCTGCAGGCGGCCCGGGGTGTTCAGCCATTCTTTCAGGAAGGTGAAGCAGCGTGGATCGGACAGTTTGAAGAAATATTGCTCCGAGGGCTTCAAGACCGGGGTCGAGCCGGTGAACACCGAGAACGGGTTGATCAGTTCGGTCGGCTGGTAGGCGGCGCCGCACACTTCGCAGTTGTCGCCATACTGGTCCTTGGCGTGGCAGACCGGGCATTCGCCCTTGATGTTGCGGTCGGCCAGGAACATGCCCTTGGCAGTGTCGTAGAAGCGGTCGACGGTCTTGGTGACGATCAGGCCGGCCTCGACCAGCTTGCGGTAGATGCCCTGCGACAGTTCGACGTTTTCCGGCGAATCGGTCGAATACCAGTTGTCGAAGGCGATATGAAAGCCGTCCAGGTATTGCGCGCGGCCGGCGGCGATCTTGGCCACGAATTCCTGCGGCGTGATGCCTTCTTTCTCGGCCGCGATCATGATCGGCGTGCCGTGGGTATCGTCGGCGCAGACGAAATGCACCTCGCGCGGCTGGCCGCCCTGCTGGTTACCCTCGCGCTGCATTCGCTGGAAGCGGACCCAGATGTCGGCCTGGATGTACTCCATCATGTGGCCGATATGGAAGGCAGCGTTGGCGTAGGGCAGTGCGGTGGTGACGAACAGCTTGCGGGTCATGGTGTCGAAACGCTCGGGTTATGAATGAAAAGAAGCATTTTACCAGTGGATGGCCCTGCGCGCTCAGGGGGTATTGGCCAACTTTCGGCCCTCCGGACCAGCCAGTGGCCCATTTTGCGCTACACTTCGCCCCAATATCATCCGGAGAGCACCATGAGCATCACTGAGAACGACATCAAGACCGCTTTGTCGGAAGTCATCGATCCTAACACCCAAAAAGATTTTGTCTCGACCAAGTCGATCAAGAACATCAAGATCGACGGCGCGCAAGTGTCGTTCGAGCTGGAGCTGGGCTACCCAGCCGCCAGCCAGGTCGAAATGCTGCGCGGCATGGCGGCGGCGGCCGTGCTGGAACTGCCCGGCGTCGAAGGCGTGGCCATTCGCGCCTACAGCAAGATCGTGTCGCACACCGTGCAGCGCGGCATGAAGATCATGCCGAACGTCAAGAACATCATCGCCGTCGCCTCGGGCAAGGGCGGTGTTGGCAAATCGACCACGGCCGTCAACCTGGCCCTGGCCCTGGCCGCCGAAGGCGCCAGTGTCGGCATGCTCGACGCCGACATCTACGGGCCGTCGCAGCCGATGATGCTGGGCGTGTCGGGCCGTCCGGTCAGTCACGACAACAAGAGCATGGAGCCACTCGAGAACCACGGCATCCAGGTGGCCTCGGTGGGCTTCATGATCGATCCGGATGAGCCGATGGTGTGGCGCGGCCCGATGGCCAGCGGCGCCCTGCAGCAGCTGCTCGAGCAAACCAACTGGCGCGACCTCGATTACCTGATCGTCGACATGCCGCCAGGCACCGGCGACATCCAGCTGACCCTGTCGCAGAAAGTGCCGGTCACCGGCGCCGTGATCGTCACCACGCCGCAAGACATCGCGCTGCTCGACGCGCGCAAGGGCCTCAAGATGTTCGAGAAGGTCGGCATCCCGATCCTGGGCGTGGTCGAGAACATGAGCACCCACACCTGCTCCAACTGCGGCCACACCGAAGCGATCTTCGGCCATGGCGGCGGCGAGAAGATGTGCGCCGACTTCGGCATCGATTTCCTGGGCGCGCTGCCGCTGACGATGGCGATCCGCGAACAGGCCGACGCCGGCCGTCCGACCGTGGTCGCCGATCCGGACGGGGCGGTGTCCGCCGTCTACAAGCAGATCGCGCGCAAGGTCGCGATCAAGATCGCCGAAAAGGCGAAGGACATGAGCAGCAAGTTCCCGAGCATCGTCGTCAAGAACGACTGATCCAGGGCGGGGCCCGCGCCCCGCGCCGTTCCCTCCCGCTGACGCGCGCCCGCACCTGTTGCTGGCGCGCGTCATTCGTTTCGCATCCCGAAAACTGGCCTGATCGGCGAGCATTTTCCTGATAACTATCTGTTTGAAAATAAAGTCGTTAGGAAATTCCCTACCTAAACTCTGACCTTGGGCGACCAGGGCACACGTGTGCAAAACGGGTATTGGGAATGACATGGACGACGACAGCACACAGCGGTGGAGCGGGCGCTACCTGGGTATCGCGCACCGCTTCATCCCGGCCGCGCTGCAGCAGGATGCGGCCCAGGCGGCCCGCGCCGGCAACGTGGTGAATGCGGCGGTGATGGCCGGCACCGCCGGGCCGCTGTACGCGCTCACCTATTGGCTGCTGGGCCTGGAGACGGCCGCGCTCGAGATCCTGCTGTGCTGCCTGGTGATGCTGTCGGCGCCGCCGGTGCTGCGCCTGACCGGCAGCGTGGTGGCGGCGCGCGAAGTGTTCCTGTGCGCGCTGTTCTTCAATTTCAGCTGGCTCAGCTGGCACCTGGGCGGCATCGTCTCGCCCACCGTCAGCTGGCTGATCACGGGGCCGGTGGTCGCCATGTTCCTGGGCGGAAAGCAATGCGCCGGCTTCTGGCTGGCCATGAGCTGCGCCAGCGCCACCCTGATCTACCTGCTGGAGGCGACCGGCGTGGCCCAGCCGCTGACGCCGCAGGCCGACATGCCGCTGCTGCACCTGGTGTGCGACCTGGGCCTGTACGTGGTGGTGCTGGTCTTCGTGCTGCTGTTCGAGCTGACCAAGAACGACGGCTTTGCGCGCCTGCGCCGGGCGCTGGCCACGATCAACGAGCTGGCGACCCGCGACGAGCTGACCGGCATCCATAACCGCCGCTTCCTGCTCGACCTGGTGGAAAAGGAAAAGGAGCGTGTCGACCGCAACGGCGGCGAGTTCTGCCTGTGCCTGTTCGACATCGACTTCTTCAAGCGCATCAACGACGCTTATGGTCACGCGGCCGGCGACACCGTGCTGCGCGCCTTCGCGCGGACGGTGCAGGACCAGCTGCGCGCGCTCGACGCCTTCGGCCGCTATGGCGGCGAAGAGTTCCTCCTGATGCTGCCCGAGACGCCGGCGGCGAGCGCGCTCGCGCTGGCCGAACGGGTGCGCGGCGCGGTCGAGGGCCTGCGCTGCCTCGACGCCGGACGCACGATCACCCTGACGGTCTCGATCGGCGTGGCCGAATACCGGCTGGGCGAGAAGGTGGCGCACACCATCGTGCGCGCCGACCAGGCCCTGTACCTGGCCAAGTCGGGCGGCCGCAACCGGGTGCTGTGCCACGGCGAGGATGGTCCGGCCGAAGTGGCGAAAATCCTGGCCGCGCCGGTGTCCGCATCCGGCGCGCACCTGCGCGCGCCGCTGGACGGCGCCGAGGTCTTCCCGCGCGGCGACGCCGGGCACGACCAGCTGACGGGCCTGCTGAGCCGGCGCCTGCTGCGCGACCGCCTGCGCCATGCGATGGACCGCGCGCGCCGCAACGGCCGCGTGGTGGCGCTGCTGCTGCTGAACATCAACCGCTTCAAGGAAGTCAACGACGCCCTCGGCTACGAGGCCGGCGATATCCTGCTGCACGGGGTCGGCGGCGCGATCCGGCGCTGCCTGCGCGATTGCGACACGGTGGCGCGCTGGGGCGGCGACGAATTCGTGGCGCTGCTGGAAGACCTGGGCAGCCAGGCCGACGCCCAGCTGGTGGCCGACAAGATCCTCGACCGCTTCACGGCGCCGTTGCCGGTGGCCGGACGCGATTGCACCGTGACGCTGGCGGTCGGGATCGCGCTCTATCCGGCGCCGGACTGCGACGCCGACGCGCTGCTCAAGCGCGCCGACGTCGCCATGCGCAGCGCCAAGGGCTGGGGCCAGAACGTCGTGCGCTTCTATGAGGGCAATGCCGGCGGCGCCGGCGCGCCGTCGGCGCCGCGCAGCGAGCGCCTGGCCCTGAAGAACGGTTTGCGCGACGCCCTGGCGCGGGGCCAGCTGTTCATCGAATACCAGCCGCAGGTCGAACTGGGCGAGCGGCGCGTGATCGGGGTCGAGGCGCTGCTGCGCTGGGAACATCCGGTGTACGGCCGGATCGACCCGGGCCGCTTCATCCCGCTGGCCGAGGAGACCGGGATGATCGTCCCGATCGGCGAGTGGGTGCTGCGTTGCGCCTGCCTGCAGAACCGCGCCTGGCGCGCCGCCGGCCTGCCGGAGATAAAAACCGCGGTCAACCTGTCGGCGCGCCAGTTGCGCGAGCCGGGCCTGGCCGGGCGCATGCTGGCCATCGTGGCCGAGACCGGGATGCCGCCCGCCTGTCTCGACCTCGAGATCACCGAAGGCATCCTGATCGAGGACCTGGCGGCCAATTGCGTCGTGTTGAGCCAGTTGCGGCGCGCCGGCGTGCTGGTCTCGATCGACGACTTCGGCACCGGCTATTCGAGCCTGAACTACCTGTGCGAGCTGCCGGTGGACATCCTCAAGATGGATGGCCTGTTCGTGCGCCGCCTGGGCGCCGCCAGCGGCCGCGCGCGCGCCTACGCCGTCGCCGACAGCGTCGTGGCGATGGCGCACCGCCTGGGCCTTTCCGTGATCGCCGAGTCGGTCGAGACAGCCGAGCAGCTGGGCGACCTGTGCGCGATGGGCGTCGACGCCGCCCAGGGTTACCTGTTCGACCGGCCGCTGGCGCCCGAGCTGGTGGCGGCGCTGCTGGGGCGCCAGCAGCGCGAGTGCGCCGAAGTCACGCTCCCGCCAACCCGCATTCTTGAATCCGTAGCTGGAGGACGCCGTGCAGAATGAACCGATTCCCTTTGACCCCATGCGTGATCCGGCGGTCCTCGGCGCTTCCGGCGCCCTGGACGGCAGCGTCGCGGAATATGCCCAGCCGCGTGGGCCGGACCTGCTGCGCCGCGGCGGCGCGCTCGACGCCTGGGTGCAGCTGCGCGCCCGCCACGGCGTGTGGCCCTACGGCAGGGTGCTGGAGGGCCCGCCCGGTCCGCTGGCGAGCGTGGCCGCCGACGGGGCGCCGCCGGTGCGCGGCATCAATTTCGCGTCCCAGGACTACCTGTCGCTGGCCGCCCACCCGGCGGTGCACGAGGCGGCGCAGCGCGCGCTGCACGACGCCGGGCCGCACAGCGCCGGTTCGGCCGTCTTGCTGGGCAATACCCGCCATTCCCAGGCGCTGGAAAGCGCGCTCGGCGAGCTGCTGGGCCTGGACCAGCTGGTGCTGTTCCCGACCGGCTGGGCGGCGGCCTTCGGCGCGATCACGGCCCTGGTGCACGCGTTCGACCATGTGGTGATCGACGCCCTGGCCCACGCCTCGCTGAGGCAGGGTGCGGCCTGCGCCACCCGCAACGTGCTGGTGTACCGCCATCTCGACTGCGACCACGTGCGCGAGCTGCTGGCGCGCATCCGCGCGCTGGACGCGGCGGGCGGCATCCTGGTGGTGACCGAAGGCCTGTTCAGCATGGACGCGGACAGCCCCGACCTGCCGTTGCTGCAGCACCTGTGCCGCGAATACAACGCGACCCTGCTGGTCGACGTGGCGCACGACCTGGGCGCGCTGGGGCCGGGCGGCGGCGGGGTGGTGGCCAGCCAGCGCATGCAGGGACGGATCGACATCGTGATGGGCAGCTTTTCCAAGACCTTCGCCACCAACGGCGGCTTCGTCGCCTGCGCCAGCCAGGGAGCGCGGCGCCAGCTGCAGCTGTACGCCGGGCCGCACATGTTTTCGAACGCCCTGTCGCCGATGCAGGCGGCGGTGGCGTTGGCAAGCCTGCGCGTCGCCGTCTCGAGCGAGGGCGACGCGCTGCGCGCCGACCTGCTGCGCAACGCGGTCGAGCTGCGCGCGCTCTTGGCCTGTTCTGGCCTCCATTGCCTGGGCGAGCCCTCGCCGATCGTGCCGGTCTGGACCGGCCTCGAGTCGGCCGCGCGCGTGGCCGGCATGCTGCTGGCGCGCAATTCGGTGTTCGTCAACCCGGTCGAGTTTCCCGGCGTGCCGCTCGGCGCGGCGCGGCTGCGTCTGCAGCTGATGGCCCATCACACGCCGGCCCAGTTGCGGCGCGGGGCCAGCCTGGTGGCCGACGCCTGCGTCCGCGCCGGGGCCGGCGCCTTCGTCGACAAGTCGCCGCGCCAGACCTACCGGGAGCGCTGCCATGGCTGAGGGCGAGCCGCTGCAGGCGGCGTTGGTCCTGCGCCAGCTGGAGCGCCACGCGCGCACCGCGCCCGAACGCATCGCCTTCACCTTCCTGCGCGAGGACGGGCGCGAGGAATCCCTCAGCAATGGCGAGCTGGCCGCGCGCGTCGATGCGCTGGCCGGCCTGCTGGCGCAAGAGGCCGCGCCGGGCGAACGGGCATTGCTCCTGTATCCACCCGGCCTGGCGTTCGTGACCGCCTTCTTCGCCTGCCTGCGCGCCGGCCTGGTGGCGGTGCCGGCCCAGCTGCCGCGCCGCCACGAAGGCGAGCGGCGCCTGCGCGCGTTGCTGCTCGACGCCGATCCGGCGCTGGCGCTGGCCATGCACGACGCGGCGCCCGGCCTGGCTTTCGTGATGGATGGCGGGCGCACGCGCCTGCTGTGCGTCGACGGGACGCAAGGCGTTGCGGCGCCGCCGTCGGCCCGCTTGCCTGCGCAGTGGCCACTGCAGTTGCCGCCGATTCCGCCCGAAGCGCTGGCCTTCATCCAGTACACCTCGGGCTCCACCATGGCGCCGCGCGGCGTCGAGGTCGGGCATGCCAGCCTGGCGGCCAACGTCGAAATGATCCGCGCCGCCTTCGGCTTCGACGCCGACAGCGTGATGGTGAGCTGGCTGCCGCCATTTCACGACATGGGCCTGGTGGGCAGCATCGTCACGCCGGTCAGCGTGGGCTTTCGCTCGGTCCTGATGGCGCCCGCGACGTTCCTGCGCCAGCCGCTGCGCTGGCTGGAGGCAATCCACGCCTACCGCGCCACCTGCGCCGGCGCGCCCGATTTCGCCTGGGACTTGTGCGCGCGCCGCGCCACGCTTGACGACAAGGCCCGGCTCGACCTGTCGTGCCTGACGGTGGCCTACAACGGCGCAGAGCCGGTGCGCGCGGCCACCGTGCGTCGCCTGTTCGCGGCCTTCGCCGAGTGCGGTCTGCGTCCGGGCGCGATGTTTCCCTGCTACGGCCTGGCCGAGCACACCTTGCTGGCGGCGGGCGGTCCGCGCGGGCGGACGCCGCGCACCTTCGCGCTCAGCCAGTCGCGGCTCGAGGCGGGCCAGGTGCGCGAGGCCGACCGCGACGACCGCGACGACCCCGATGCGCGCGAGCTGGTGAGCTGCGGCCCGCCGGCGCCGGGCGTGGAGCTGCTGGTGGTCGATCCGGACAGCTGCCGCCCGGCGGGCCCTGGCCGGGTCGGCGAGATCTGGCTAACCGGCGCGGCGGTGGCGCGCGGCTACCGCAACGCGCCCTCGGTGGCGCAAGCCGCTTTCGAGGCCCGGCTGGCGGACGGCGCCGGCCCCTGGCTGCGCACCGGCGACCTCGGCTTCGTGCGCGACGGCGAGCTGTACATCACCGGGCGCTTGAAAGACCTGGTGATCGTCAATGGCCGCAACATCTATCCGCAAGACGTCGAGATGCTGGTGGAAGAGGTGGCCGGCTTCCTGGAGCCGAACCGCTGTGCGGTGTTCGGCGTCGACGATGGCGGCCAGGAGCGGCTGGCGATCGTGCTGGAAGCCGACCGCCGCCTGCTGCGCATCGCCCGCCGTGGGCGCGGCGACGCCGCCAGCCTGGCCCAGATCGAGGCGCTGGTCGGGCGCATCCGCAGCGCCGTGGCCAGCCGCTTCGGCACCACGGTCGACCTGCTGGTGCTGGTGCGGCCCGGATCCTTCCCGCGCACCAGCAGCGGCAAGGTGCAGCGCGCGCTGTGCCGCGCGCTGGCCGCGCGCGATGAACTGGACGTGGTGTACGCCGCGCGGTATCCAGAGCGCGAGCAGTATCCGCGCCGCCGCAGCGCTGATGGGGGCGGCCCGGACGCGGCCGGGCAAAGCCGGCGCACGGCGGACGAGATGCGGCACTGGCTGCGGCGCTGGGCGCCGCGCCGGCTCGACTCGCGCCTGATGGACGAGCGCCGCACGATGCCGCCGCACGTCCTGCTCGACCTGGGCAATCACGGCTTTCTCGGCATGCAGGCGCCGGTTGCCCTGGGCGGCAAGGCGCTGGCGACCGGCGACCTGCTGCGCCTGATGGAGCAGCTGGCCGCGATCGACCTGACCCTGGCGACGGCGGTCGGGGTGCACAACGGCCTGGGCTTGCGGCCCGTCCTGCGCTTCGCGCCCGAGCGCCTGCGCGCGGCAGTGGCCCCGCACCTGGCCGGCGGGCGCCAGCTGGCCGCGTTCGCGCTGACCGAGCCGGCGGCGGGCGCCAATCCGCTGGCGATGCGCACCCGCGCCCAGCGCTGCCCAGGGGGCTGGCGCCTGAAGGGTGACAAGCACCTGATCGGCCTGGCCAACTGGGCCGGCTGGATCACGGTGGTGGCGCGTGCGCTGGACGAACAGGGGATGGCGCTGGGAACGGTGGCGCTGCTGCTGCCGGACGACGCGCCTGGCCTGTTCCATGAAGCCGAGGCGCTGACCATGGGCATGCGCGCCATGGTCCAGAACGCGCTGCGTTTCGACGACGTGTTCGTGCCCGACAGCCACGTGCTGGGCCAGCCGGGCGCCGGGATGGAGGTGGCGCGCGACGCGATGGCCTTCGCCCGGCTCGGCATCGGCGCGCTGTGCCTGGGCGGCATGAAGCGCTGCGCCCAGCTGATGCTGCGCTATGCCAGCCGGCGCGACGTGGCGGGCGGGCGCCTGCTCGAGCATCCGGTGACGCTGGCGCGCCTGGAGGACCTGACCGGCGCGATCGGCGCGCTCGAGGCGCTGGTGCGCGCGCTCGGCGCTTACGACGATCAAGGCCGTGGCCAGCGCGGCCTGCCGCAGGAAGCCTGCATGGCCTGCAAGTGCGTGGCCTCGGAGCTGCTGTGGGAGGCGGCCGACATGCTGATGCAGCTGCTCGGCGGGCGCGGTTACCTGGAGCCGAACCTGGCGCCGCTCCTGATGCGCGACGCGCGCGTGATGCGCATCCTGGAAGGGCCGACCGAGGCCCTGTACGTGCACCTGGGCGCCGGCGCGCTCGACGGCGGTTGCCTGGCGTTCGCCGCCGACGTGCTGGACGCGCCCGGAGGACAGGAGGTCGTGCTGCAGACGCGCGCGGCGCTGCTGAAGGCGGGGGCGGCCTGCCCGAGCCATGCGGCCGGCGAACTGTGCGCCTGGACCCTGCTGGTGACGGCCTGCGGCGACGGCCCGTCCGCCCCCTGGGCGCGGCGCCGCTGGTCGGCGTTGCTGGCGCAGCTGCGGCAGCCCGGCGCGCAGGCGGCGCCTGCGGCCGTGGCGGCGCGCATCGCCGCCTATGCCGACGCGATCGGCACGCCGGACCAGGCGGAGGCGGGGGAAGATCGCGCGCGCGATCCGCTGCTGGAACCCGACCGGGCATCCGGCGCCAGGGAGGCGGCCGTGCCGGCGCCGGCGCCGGCACGGTTGGCGGCGCCGGCGCCGGACGGCCCGGACGACACCCGGGAGCTGGTGCGGCGCTGCCTGCTGTACGGGCTCGATGGCGGCATCGAGACGCTGGACGACGACCAGCCGTTCGCCGAGGTGGGACTGGATTCGCTGTCGGCGATGCCGGTGGCCCTGGAGCTCGAGCGCCAGACCGGGATGACGATCAACGCCGAGCTGTTGTATGAGTACCAGACGGTGGCGCAGCTGGCCGCCTATCTCGATGCGCGCAGGGCGGCCGGGGCGGCGCAGGAAGGGGCAGCGCAGGCAGGGGCGGCGGGCGGCTGACGGATGCGGCCGGGGGCAGGGCGGCGGGGTAAAATACGCTCTTTTACCTGATTGCTTTCCGCCATGACCGTTCGCACCCGATTCGCTCCCAGCCCGACCGGCTACCTCCACCTGGGCGGCGCCCGCACCGCGCTGTATTCCTGGGCCTATGCCCGCCACTTCGGCGGCACCTTCATCCTGCGCATCGAGGACACCGACCTCGAACGGTCGACGCCGGAAGCGGTGCAGGCGATCCTGGACGGCATGAAGTGGCTGGGCCTGGAGCACGACGAGGGTCCGTTCTACCAGATGCAGCGCATGGACCGCTATCGCGAGGTGGTCAAGGGCATGCTGGACGCCGGCACCGCCTATCTGTGCTACTGCTCGCCGGAAGAAGTCGAAGCGATGCGCGAGCGCATGCGCGCGGCCGGCGAAAAACCGCGCTACGACGGCACCTGGCGGCCGGAACCGGGCAAGACCCTGCCCGCCGTGCCGGAAGGCGTCAAGCCGGTGGTGCGTTTCAAGAATCCGCTGGACGGCGAAGTGACCTGGGTCGACGTGGTCAAGGGCCCGATCACGATCGCCAACAAGGAACTGGACGACCTGGTCATCGCGCGTCCCGACGGCACCCCGACCTATAACTTCTGCGTCGCGGTCGACGACTGGGACATGAAGATCACCCACGTGCTGCGCGGCGACGACCACGTGAACAACACCCCGCGCCAGATCAACATCCTGCGCGCGCTCGGCGCCGAGCTGCCGCAATACGGCCACCTGCCGATGATCCTGGGCGCCGACGGCCAGAAGCTGTCCAAGCGCCACGGCGCGGTGAGCGTGATGGAATACCCGGAGCAGGGCTATCTGCCGGAAGCGATGCTGAACTACCTGGCGCGCCTCGGCTGGAGCCACGGCGACGACGAGATCTTCTCGATGCAGCAGTTCACCGAGTGGTTCAACCTGGAACACCTGACCGCGTCGGCGGCCCAGTTCAACCCCGAAAAGCTGGGCTGGCTGAACAACCACTATATCAAGCAGACCGACAACGAGCGCCTGGCGCAGCTGGCGCGGCCGAAGCTGGAGCGCGACGGCGCGCGCTTCGACGGCGCCCCGGCGCTGCCCACCGTGCTGGGCCTGATGAAGGAGCGCGTCAACACGATCAACGAGCTGGCCGATGCGGCGATGCTTTTCTACCGCGATCCGCAGCCCGATCCCGAATTGCTGGCCCTGCACCTGACCGACGCCGTGCGCGCCGCGCTGGCCACCTTCGCCGAGCGCTCTGCCACCGTCGAATGGAACAAGGCGGCGCTCGCGGCGATGCTGAAGGAAGTGCTGGCCGCCCACAGCCTCAAGATGCCGCAGCTGGCCATGCCGCTGCGCCTGCTGTTGACGGGCCAGCTGCAGACGCCGGCGATCGATGCGGTGCTGGAGCTGTTCGGTCGTGACGTCGTGCTGGCGCGCGTGCGCAAGGGCCTGTAAGGAGGGGCTGTAACACGCGGCGGCGAGGAGGAGCAGTAAGAACGCGCCGGGGCGGCGCGTCGTGCCGCCGGGGTGGCGACCGTCCACGGCGCCGCTGGCCGGTGATCTTGCTGCCAGCCATTCCTTGGCGGGCAGGCAAGACCCGCCGACCCGACGCCAGGCAAGACCCTGGATGGCGTCGATCATACATGCTGGAAACGGACGCTAAAAACGGACTTTGCGAAATGCAAGGTCGTCCTATATAATGCTCGCACTTCAGCGCTGCGGGGGTATAGCTCAGCTGGGAGAGCGCTTGCATGGCATGCAAGAGGTCAGCGGTTCGATCCCGCTTACCTCCACCAACTCTGAAGTGGCAGCAAGGTCGTAGAGCAGTAAAGGCAGTATCGGTTGTTCCCGGTCCCTATCGTCTAGAGGCCTAGGACATCACCCTTTCACGGTGAGTACCGGGGTTCGAATCCCCGTGGGGACGCCAGGCAACTGGCAAGAATGACCGGACGAACGCAGCGCAAGCGGCACTAGTCGAAGCAGTAACAGTGTAGTAAGATGTTGTTTTCCCGTAGGGGGTATAGCTCAGCTGGGAGAGCGCTTGCATGGCATGCAAGAGGTCAGCGGTTCGATCCCGCTTACCTCCACCACGATGGAAAACAGCAGCAGGCAGTATCGGAAGTTACTAGGGTCCCTATCGTCTAGAGGCCTAGGACATCACCCTTTCACGGTGAGTACCGGGGTTCGAATCCCCGTGGGGACGCCAAGAATTTGGCAGTGCGCCGCGCCAGCGGCGGCGCATGGCAAGGTAGTCGGTAGTTTAAGTTTCGTGCAGTTTTAGGTCCCCATCGTCTAGAGGCCTAGGACATCACCCTTTCACGGTGAGTACCGGGGTTCGAATCCCCGTGGGGACGCCAGTTTAAAACCGGGGCAGACCAACGCGCATGCGCGTCGCAGGTGCTCCGGTTTTTCCATTGTGCCGGCGAAAGTGCGCCTGCATGGGCGGCGCGGTAGTAGCGTAGCAGCACAGTTTTAGGTCCCCATCGTCTAGAGGCCTAGGACATCACCCTTTCACGGTGAGTACCGGGGTTCGAATCCCCGTGGGGACGCCAGACAATAAGCCGGAGCCGGCCGCGAAAGCGGGGCTCCGGTTTTTTGTTTGTGCCCATTTTTTCGTTCCCTTTTTTTGTGCCGTTTTGCGTCCTTTTGTGCCCTCTAACTGCGGCCGTCGGGACGCCGTCCCAAGGGGACGCCGGCCCGACGGCCGTGATCTGCCATGCGGCGTCACCACCCCGCCGGCCGCACACCCCCGAATGGATAGTGCATCGCTCCGGCCTGGCCCGCGCCACCGGCGCCGGACGGTCCCACGCCCAGGCGTGCGCCATTGCCCGGCGCCGCCGCGAACATTCCGGCAGGAATGCCGAAGCCCACGGCCGCGCCTTGCCACGCCATGCCCGGCTGCGCCACAGGCAGGCCCAGCGCCACCAGGGCGTCCGGCAAACCATAACCGATCCTGGTCGGATCGCTGAGGGTGACCGGGCGGGCGCTCATCCGCAAGACCTGGAACAGACGCTCGACCCGTTCCGGCGAGCGCGGCAGCGACATGGACTGGAACTCGGGACGGTGCGCCAGTATCAGGGCCGCAAGGCCGGTGACATGGGGCGCCGCCATCGAGGTGCCGTCCCAGGCCGCAAAGTTATTGGGGGGAACCGACGACACCACGGCCACGCCCGGCGCGCAGACGTCGACCTGCGGCCCGAAGCAGCTGAACTTGGCCGTAAAGTAACCCTGCATGTCGCTGTCCGGACCGATGGTTTCGGCATGGTAGCTGTCGGGAGGGAACTCGCCGATCTTGCCGATCGCCGCCACCGCCAGCACATGCGGCGACGACGCCGGGTACTGGACGGCCGAGGACGAGTTGCCGGCCGCGGCGATGCAGGCGACCCCGGCCTGCTTGGCGCGCACGATTTGCCGCTCCAGCGCCTCGGACGGGGACCCGCCACCCAGGCTCAGGTTGACGACGTCGATCCCCTGTTCGATGCAGTATTCGAGCGCATCGATCAGCTGACTGACCTGGCCGCCGGGGAACAGCTTGCAGACGTGGATTTCCGCCTCGGGCGCGAACCCGCGTATGCCCCAGGCCAGATCGGCGGCGGCGATCACGCCGGCACAGTGCGAGCCGTGCCCGAGCGTATCGACGTTCCAGGTGGAGCGGTCGACTTTTTTGTTGATGACGTCGAAGCCGGCATGGATCTGGCTGAGGTTGCCGTGCGTGGTGGCGGCGCCGGAATCGATGACGGCGATCTTGACACCGCGGCCCCGGAATTGCTGGGGCACCTGGTCGAGGCGCATGGCGCGGGCGCCCCAGCCCATGGCGGGTTGCTGTGGCATGCCCTGCAGGGCGGGCCAGTCGGCCAGCGGGCGCAGCATGACGACGTTCGGGTCCTCCAGGCTCAGGTCGGGGTCGCGTTGGTAGAAGCTCCAGTAATCGGTGCGCGGCTTGACGTACAGGCCGCTGATCGTGTGCGTGTCTTCGCCATACAGGCACAGCCGCGCGACCCCGTCGGTGCCGGTCACGGCGGAACTCGGCAGCGCACCGCCGAACAGCGACACCTCGACGTCGGGCAGCGGCGCGCCGTCCTTGCCGACCACGGCCAGCAGCAGCTCGGCCTGCGGTCCCCGGTAGGGCGTCAGCGAACTGACGAGGTCGGGGCGGCGCAGCATGGGGTCGAGCAGTTCCAGGTGCTGGTCGCGCTCGACCAGCAGCTGGCCCTGGCCGCGCTGCAGCAGCTCGCCCGCCTTCTGATCGGTCATGCGCGCCACCACCACGCCGTCGGCCGGTTCGCCCATGGCCGCCTGGCCGAAGCCGGCCAGCGCCATGCCGCCGCGGGTGGCGATGGTGTCGACCACGTCGATGTCGGGCATGGCGTGCAGGGCCTGCTCGACGGCCGACAGGCCCAGCGGCGCCACCCAGCTGCTGGCGCCGAAGGCGCCGGTGAGGGCCGCGCGTGGCGCGACCAGGTATTTCTTCTTGCGCTCGACGACCGGACGGCCGCGCGCGATGGCCGTGGCGCCATCGATGGCGCCCGCCGCGGATGCGGTGCGCTTGGCGCCCGGGCTGTCAGGCGTTGGATTGGGCGTCTCCTGGGCTTCGCCGGCGGCGCTTTTCGTAGGTTTTGGCATGGGATGTCCTTTGCCCGGGGCCGCTCAGTCGGAAAGCGAGAGCGGCTGGTCCGGTTCGATCGTTAACTGGTGAAGAGTCTGTCGCCGCAGCCGCTCGGCGGTCGGCGCATCGGTCTCGACGACCGCCGTGTGCGGCGGACCGGAAGAGGGCCCGATGATGTCGACCAATTGCACGCCTGGTTCGGCGCCGAGGGTCGCGAGAAACGCGCTGAGTGCATTGTCATCGTTGGCGGCGCGCACAATGTAGCGGCCGAGCGTGGGGGGCAGGGGTGCCGGCATGGCGGGGCTCCTGAGCGCCGGCCGGCTGCTGGCGGATACCCGCGGCAGGCCGGCGCAAGATCGTTAGGCAAAAAGCGTTAGGCAATATGCGTTAGACAATAAGCGTCAAGCGCTGCGCGTCAAGCGGTCGAACCGTTCAATGCACGGTTTGTTGGCCGCCGTACGGCATCTGCTGGCCACCATAGGGCATTTGCTGGCCGAACTGCTGGCCGCCATAAGGCATTTGCTGGCCGCCGAACTGCTGGCCCGGCTGTTGTTGGCCGAACTGCGGTTGGCCGAACTGCGGTTGGCCGAACTGCTGCTGCCCGAACTGCGGTTGGCCGAACTGCTGCTGCCCGAACTGCGGCTGCCCGAACTGCTGCTGGCCGACCTGCTGCTGGCTGTAGGGATCCGCCGAGAGCGGCACATAGCGGCCCAGTTGGCTGGCGACGTTGCCGATCGCGGCGCCCAGGCCCTGGTTGCCGAGCTGCTCGCCGATGAAACTGCCGACCGGGCGGGCATACTGGGTGATGGCGTTGCTGAGCCAGCCTTGCGGGGCGATCTGGCCGCCTTGCTGGGCGATTTGCTGTTGCAGCATCGCTTGCTGCTGCTGGACTTGTTGCAGCGTCTGTTGCAGGTGCTGTTGCAGCATCTGCAGTTGCTGCAACTGGGCCAGCGGCATCGACCCCTGCTGGCCTTGTTGCTGGCCCTGGGCGTCGGCCCCGAACGGCACAAAGCGCCCGAAGCTGGAGCCTTCGCTGATGATGTTCCCCAGGGTGCGGTTGCCGGTCAGGTTGCCGATGAGGGCGCCGGCCGGCTTGCCGATCGTGCTGATCAGGTTGCCGAAGAAGCCGCCTTGCGGGGCCAGTTGGCCTTGCTGCTGGGGTTGCTGTTGCATCTGCTGCTGCATCTGTTGCATCTGCTGAATCTGCTGCAATTGCTGGAGCTGCTGCAATTGCTGCAGCTCTTGCAGTTGTTGCGGATCGAGTTGCTGCGCGCCGAGGCCGCCCGACGGATCGGCCGAGAACGGCGAAAAGCGACCCAGGAAGCCGCCAGCCGTTTCGCCGATGCGGCCGCCCAGGCCCGCGTTGTTGAACAGACCGCCGATGCCGCGGCCGATCAGGCCACCCAGCGGCGCGCCGAACATGCTGCCCAGCGATTGCGGCCCAAACTGTTGTGGTCCGTATGGTTGGCCATAGCCTGCTTGCTGATACTCGTTCATGCTAACTCCTCCAGGTAGTCGGCCGTATCGCGGCAGGCAGGAAGCGGTTGGCGCCTGCCGCGGTCGGCCGTGTTCACATTGTTCGCGCCTGTGCAAGACCGATGGCGCGAGGCGAAGGGCAGGAAGGGCTGCCATCGAGGCCGCCTTCCCTGCAGGTAGGCGTTCGACAGGGCATCGATTGCGAAGTTTGTGCCTCCTTGCGGTCGAGGCATACTTCGATTTTGGTCATTGCGATAACGCAGACGCGTGCCAGAAAGGCCTTTGTGTCGTCGAGCATTGCACTGTGCACGAGGATATGTTTCGTCGGATGGCGTTAGAATGGCGGCCCCTGCCACCGCCGCCTGACCGGCCCACTCGCTACCCATGTTCCAGAACTCTTCCGCGCCGTCGCTGGCCATCTTTTGCAAGGTCGTCGATAACTATGGCGACATCGGGATCTGCTGGCGCCTGGCGCGCCAGTTGCGCCACGAGCACGGGGCCGCGGTCACGCTGTGGGTGGACGACCTGGCGAGCTTTCGCCGCATCTGTCCGGACGTCGATCCGGGCGCCGCGGCGCAGGCGGTGCAGGGCGTCGCCGTGCGCCATTGGCGCGGCCAGGACGGCGTGCATGGCGCCGGCGACATTCCCGAGGTCGTCATCGAGTTCTTCGGCTGCGAGCTGCCGCCGTCCTGGATCGAGGCGATGGCGGCGCGCACGCCGCGTCCGGTATGGATCAACTACGAAGGCTTGACGGCCGAGGAGTGGGTCGAGGGCTGCCACCGGCTGCCGTCGATGCATCCGCGGCTGAAGCTGACCAAGCACTTCTATTTCCCCGGCTTTAACGAGCGCACCGGCGGCCTGCTGTACGAAGCCGGCCTGGACGCGCGCCGCCGCGCCTTCCAGCAGGATCCGGCCCGGGCCGCCGCCTTCCTGGCGCGCTTTAACGTGGCGCCGGAGCAGGCGGCCATGCGCAAGGTGTCGCTGTTCTGCTATCCCGAGGCGCCGGTGGATGCCTTGTTCGCTTTGTGGCGCCAGGCGGCGCAGCCGACCCTGTGCCTGGTGCCCGAGGGCGTGGCGCGCGAGCGGGTCGAGGCCTTCCTGGGCGGCCCGGCGGTGGCCGGTGCGAGCGCCACCAGCGGCAGCTTGAGCGTGAGGGTGCTGCCCTTCGTGCCGCAGGACGACTACGACCTGCTGCTGTGGTCCTGCGACCTGAACTTCGTGCGCGGCGAGGATTCCTGGGTGCGCGCCCAATGGGCGGGGCGCCCCTTCGTCTGGCACATCTACCCGCAGGACGAGCAGCTGCACCACAAGAAGCTGCGCGCCTTCTTGCAGGCGTATGCGCCGGCGTTGCCGGCGCTGGACGCCTTCATGCTCGGCTGGAACGGAGCGCGCGAGGTCGGCGACTGGACGGCGGCCTGGGCGGCGCTGGAAGCCGAGCTGCCGCGCATCGCGCAGCAGGCCGACGCCTGGCGCGAGCAGGTTACCGCCCATGGCGATTTGGCGACGAAGCTGCTCGATTTCGCGCGCGAGCTGGAGCAGGCACAGGAAAACCGAGTATAATGCCCGGTTAGTTTCTAACGGATTCCGACGATCAAACGCAGGTTCCGAGGCGCTCGGTCACCCAGCCCGCGATGATTTAATGCAACTATCTTTTTACGTAAAACACCTATGAAACCCGCAAAAGAAATTCGTGTTGGCAACATCATCATGGTTGATGAAAAGCCGTTCATCGTGCTGCGTTCCGACGTCAACGGCTCGAGCCGCACCGGCTTCACCTACAAGTGGAAGATGAAGAATCTTCTGACCAACGCGCCGCTGGAAAACGTGTTCCGCGGCGACGACAAGTTCGACGTGGTCGTGCTGGACAAGAAGCCGGTCACCTACTCGTACTTCGCCGACCCGCTGTACGTCTTCATGGACGAAGAGTACAACCAGTACGAAATCGAAGAAGAGAACCTGGGCGACGCGCTGCACTACCTGAAAGACGGTATGGAATGCGAAGCCGTGTTCTACGACGGCAAGGCCATCTCGGTCGAACTGCCGACCATCATCGCGCGCCAGATCGTGTACTCGGAGCCGGCCGTCAAGGGCAACACCTCGGGCAACGTCCTGAAGGAAGCCAAGCTGGAAAACGCGATCGAAGCCCACCAGCACACCATCATGGTGCCGCTGTTCGTGAGCCAGGACGACACGATCGAGATCGACACCCGTACCAATGAATACAAGAAAGTCGTGCGTAACTGAGCACTGGCTTTCCAATGAAAAACGCTGCCTCGGCAGCGTTTTTTTTCGTCCCGTTTTGTTCGTCCCTCGTCATGCGCGGGAATGCGCGGGAGTCGGCGGCGTCGCTGCCGACTCCCGCCCGCACCTGGATTCCTTAGCGCCGCAGCTGCGACAGGTCCCGCACCGCGCCCCGATCGGCCGAGGTGGTCAGCGCCGCATACGCCTGCAGCGCCTGCGACACATACCGTTCGCGCCCGACCGGCTGCCACGCGTCCTGGCCGCGCGCTTCCATCGCCGCGCGCCGGTGCGCCAGTTCCTCGCTGCTCACGCGCAGGTTGATCGTGCGCGCCGGGATGTCGATGTCGATCAGGTCGCCTTCTTCCACCAGCCCGATGGCGCCGCCTTCCGCCGCTTCCGGCGACGCGTGGCCGATCACCAGGCCCGACGAGCCGCCCGAGAAGCGTCCGTCGGTGAACAGGGCGCAGGCCTTGCCCAGGCCCTTCGACTTGATGTACGAGGTCGGGTACAGCATCTCCTGCATGCCCGGCCCGCCTTTCGGGCCTTCGTAGCGGATGATGACCACGTCGCCCGCATGCACGGTGTCGCCCAGGATCGCTTCCACCGCCGCGTCCTGGCTCTCGAACACGCGCGCCTTGCCGGAGAACTTCAGGATGCTCTCGTCCACGCCGGCGGTCTTGACGATGCAGCCCTTCTCGGCGATGTTTCCGTACAGGACCGCCAGGCCGCCATCCTGCGAGTAGGCGTGCTCGCGGTCGCGGATGCAGCCGCTGGTCCGGTCCAGGTCGTTCTGTTCGTAGCGTTCCGATTGCGAGAACGCGACCTGGGTCGGCACGCCGCCCGGCGCCGCGCGGAACCAGCGGTGCACGTCGGCGTCGTCGCTGACTTTGACGTCGTACTTCTCGATCGCCGCGCCGATGCTGGGGCTGTGCACGGTCGGCAGCGAGGTGTCGAGCAGGCCCGCGCGCGCCAGTTCGCCCAGGATCGCGGGGATGCCGCCGGCGCGATGCACGTCCTCGATGTGGAATTTATCGGTCATCGGCGCCACCTTGCACAGGCAGGGCACCAGGCGCGAGATGCGGTCGATGTCGGCCATCGTGAAATCGACCTGCGCCTCGTGCGCGGCGGCCAGCAGGTGCAGCACGGTATTGGTCGAGCCGCCCATCGAGACGTCGAGCGCCATCGCGTTCTCGAACGCGGCCTTGGTGGCGATCGAGCGCGGCAGCACTGAGTAGTCGTCGCCTTCGTAGTGGCGCTTGGCCGCGTCGACGATCAGGCGTCCGGCGCGCAGGAACAGTTCCTTGCGGTCGGCGTGGGTGGCGACGATGGTGCCGTTGCCCGGCAACGACAGGCCGAGCGCCTCGGTGAGGCAGTTCATCGAGTTGGCGGTGAACATGCCGGAACACGAGCCGCAGGTCGGGCAGGCCGAGCGTTCCACTTCCGCCACGTCGGCGTCGGACACGCTGGCGTCTCCGGCCTTGATCATGGCGTCGATCAGGTCGAGCTTGATCACCTTGCGCTCGTTATTGACCACCTTGACGACCTTGCCGGCCTCCATCGGGCCGCCCGAGACGAATACGGTCGGGATGTTCAGGCGCATCGCGGCCATCAGCATGCCGGGCGTGATCTTGTCGCAGTTCGAGATGCACACCATGGCGTCGGCGCAGTGGGCATTGACCATGTACTCGACCGAGTCGGCGATCAGGTCGCGCGAGGGCAGCGAATACAGCATGCCGCCATGGCCCATGGCGATGCCGTCGTCGACCGCGATGGTGTTGAATTCCTTGGCCACGCCGCCGGCCGCTTCGATCTCGCGCGCGACCAGCTGGCCCAGGTCTTTCAGGTGCACGTGGCCGGGCACGAACTGGGTGAACGAATTGACGACGGCGATGATCGGTTTCTCGAAGTCGCCGTCCTTCATGCCGGTGGCGCGCCACAGTGCGCGGGCTCCGGCCATGTTGCGGCCCTGGGTGGTGGTGCGTGAACGGTAAGTCGGCATGGGATGCTCCTGCAGGATATGAGAATGCGTGAAAACAATGATGGTGTCAGGGTGAAGGCTGGGACTGGATTTGTCCAATATATGATCATCTCGGCTGTAAGTGGTTCTGCGTATCACACAACGGCTGCTGTGAGCGCCATCGTGCTGCTATGCTATTGCTTTGTGATACATGGAGTGGTGCCACATGGAGCGCAGGGATTTTGTACGACTGGGTCTGGCGGCCGGCGCTGCCGCGGGAACGTCCGGCCTGGCGCTGGCGGCGCCCGCGCAGACGCCGGCAAGCGCGACGTTCATGCCCGACGCGATGCTCGAGGCCGGCGTCCAGCGCCAGCAGCAGGCCATGCGCGCCGGCAAGCTGACGGCGCATGGCCTGGCCACGCGTTACCTGGCCCGCATCGAGGCCGTCGACCGCGCCGGCCCGCGCCTGCGTTCGGTGATCGAGCTGAACCCCGACGCGCTCGGCATCGCCCGCGAGCGCGACCGCGAGCGCAAGGCCGGCAAGCTGCGCGGCCCGCTGCACGGCATCCCGGTGCTCCTGAAGGACAATATCGCCACCGGCGACAAGATGTGCACCACCGCCGGGTCGCTGGCACTGGACGGCGTGCGCGCCGCGCGCGACGCCCACCTGGTCGCGCGGCTGCGCTCCGCCGGCGCCGTCATCCTCGGCAAGACCAATCTGTCGGAATGGGCGAACATGCGCTCGGTGCGCTCGACCAGCGGCTGGAGCGCGCGCGGCGGCCAGACCCGCAACCCGTATGCGCTCGATCGCAACACCAGCGGTTCGAGTTCCGGCTCGGCGGCGGCCATGGCGGCCAGCCTGGCCACGCTGGCGGTCGGCACCGAGACCGACGGCTCGATCGTCTCGCCCAGCGCCAGCTGCGGCATCGTCGGCATCAAGCCGACCCTGGGCCTGGTCAGCCGCGCAGGCATCATCCCGATCGCGCACTCGCAGGACACGGCCGGCCCGATGACGCGCAGCGTGGCCGACGCCGCCTTCCTGCTGGGGGCGCTGGCCGGTTCCGATCCGCAGGACGGCGCGACCGCCAGGGCGCCGCGCGTGAACTATGCGAGCTTCCTGCGCAAGGACGGCCTGCGCGGCAAGCGCCTGGGCGTGGCGCGCGACTTCTTCGGCGCCAACGACGGCGTCAACGCGCTGATCGGGAAAGAGCTGGACCTGCTCAGGGAGCAGGGCGCGATCCTGGAAGACGTCACGATCCCCAACAGCGACAAGTATGGCCAGACCGAGCTGATCGTGCTGCTGCACGAATTCCGGCCCGACCTCGAGGCCTGGCTGGCGGCCTATGCGCCGCACGCGCCGGTCAAGACCATGGCCGACATCATCGACTTCAACCTGCGCAACGCAAGGCGCGAGATGCCGTACTTCGGCCAGGAGCACCTGATCGCGGCCCAGTCGAAGGGCGGCCTGGAAGCGCGCGACTACGTGAAGGCGCTGGCCAACAACCGGCGCTATGCGCGCGACAAGGGACTGGAGCAGGTGCTGCGCGACCGCAAGCTCGACGCCCTGGTGGCGCCGACCGGCGGACCGGCCTGGCTGACCGATTACGTCAATGGCGACCATTACGGCAGCAGCTTTTCGTCGCCGGCGGCGGTGGCCGGCTACCCGCACGTCACGGTGCCGGCCGGCCTGCTGCATGGGCTGCCGGTCGGCCTGTCTTTCGTGGGCAAGGCCTGGAGCGAGCCGGCGCTGATCGCCATGGCCTATGCCTACGAACAGGCGGGCCGGCGCCGGCGCGCGCCGACCTACGCCGCCCACATCAGGGTCTAGCCAGCGTCGCCGCCTGCCTGGCCTGCGCGAAGACGGGCCCCCATTGCGGGTGGCCATGTTCGCCGGGCCCGAGGTCGAACGACGCATCGAGCCTGAAGGCGCGGTCGAACGTCTGGCGGCACAGGGCCTGGCGCCCCGTCAGGCAATAGCTGAACGCGGTGTACTTGAGGGCGGCCAGCCGTTCGCG
This sequence comes from Massilia sp. UYP11, assembly GCF_050434805.1. Lineage (NCBI taxonomy): Bacteria > Pseudomonadati > Pseudomonadota > Betaproteobacteria > Burkholderiales > Oxalobacteraceae > Massilia > Massilia sp. UYP11. The sequence goes on along the minus strand of NZ_JBNDJE010000003.1, from coordinate 56,582 downwards.
CTGGCCGGCGCCGTTCATGTCGCCGCCGTTCAGGCGCCGGATCGCGCCTTCGTAGTCGCCCTTGTCGTAGAGGGCGACGCCTTCGCGCAGCGCCGCGTCGTCGCGTTTGGACGCCGGCGCGGCGGGGCGGCTCGCCTGCTGCGCGCGCTGGACGCGCGGCTTGGCGCCGTCGGCGCGTGGATGCGGCCGCGCCTTTTCCTGGCCGCCGAGCATGGGGCCGAACTGGGCGCAGCCGGCCAATGTGGCGGTGGCCAGCGCCAGCGCGGCCAGCCGGCTCATGGTGACGAAGTTCACTGTGCTACCTCCTCGGTGAAATCAAGTTCGATCGTACCCGCCTGGCCCTCGACCGAGTACACGGTGATGGTGTGTTCCGGGAAGCTCGGGTTGACGATGCGGATCGTATGCTCGCCCGGTGGCAGCGTGATGCGCCTGAGCGGCGGGCTGGCGCCGCGTTCGACGCCGTCGACGACGATCGCGCCCCAGGGCTTGATCGCCAGTGTGTACGTGGTGCCGGCAACGGCCGCCTCGGGCGGCGTGCCCTGCGGCGCCAGCTGGACCGAGGTGGGCGGCACCGCGGCGTCGGGCGCGGGCGGGGGCGCGACCGGCGTCCCGGAGGCGCTCTCGTCGATCACCGGGCCTTCCAGGCGCGCCGCGGGTTCCTGGGGCAGCGTCACCAGCGGCGCGTCGGAGGCGTTGTGCGGGTCTTCGAGCGCGGGCGGCACGGACAGGGCCAGCGCATCGCTGGAGTCGGCCTGGCGCAGCAGTGCGAACAGGGCGGCCAGCGCCGCCACCACCACCAGCGCGGCGATGCCGATGAGCAGCCAGCGGCGCGGGCGTTCGGTGGCGGCAGGGGCCGCGGCCGGATCGGGCGCCGAGCGGGTCTGGGGCACGTGGACCGGCGACGCAGGCGAGACAGGCGAAGCAGGCGAGGCAGGCGAGGCGGGCGATGCAGGCGAAGAGTACGCGGGAGCGGGAGCGGGTGTGACGACCGGCTCCGCGTGGATGTCGGCGGGCGGCGCCAGCGGCGCTGGCGCGACGTCGTCTTCCTCGGGCGGCAGCGCCGCCGCGGGCGGCGGGCCGAGCACCACGATGCCCAGCAGTTCGCGCATCTGTTCAATGGTGTGCGGCCGCAGCGCCGGATCGGGCGCCAGGCAGCGGTCGATGGCCGCGATGAAGGCCTCGCTGTAGTCGCCGAGCGGGCGTCCGTGCAGCAGCGTGGTGGGAGCGAGGTCGAGCGTCACCGCATAGTGCACCACCGCCGCCAGGTCGTGCACGTCGCGCGCCTCGATGTCGGGCAGCGTGGCCGGATCCGGTTCTTCGTCCGAGCTGGGCAGCAGCACGGGATCGCCGGAATCGAGGATGAGCAGGGTGTCGGGCGTGATTACGCGATGCGGCATGCGCATGCCGTACTGCACTTCGAGCGATTGCAGCACCTGGCGCACGATACGGCGGCACCAGGCTTCGCTGACCATCTCGTGGTTGTGCTCGACGATTTCGCGGACGGTACGGCCGTCGAGTTGCTGTGTTGGGGTGTCGGAACTGATCATGGCATCATGGCGGACGCTGGGGCGGCGCCCGGTGAATGTTTATTTGTTGCAAATAATGCCAGAATTGCGCCAAAGATGGCGTTGTCCCGCTCAACCGTGCGCGGCAGTTACAACTGCCGGGAGGGGGCGGGGGGCGCTCAGACTTCCATGAAGCGCATCTTGAACCAGCGTCCCTTGATGGCGCCGAAGCCGGGGCCGGGCGAGGCGCCTTCGCCCAGGCGCGCGACCGCGGCCGCCGCCACGCTGCGCTCCAGCGCGATATAGCTGTTGAACTCGCCAATATTGATCTTGCCCACTTGCTCGCGGGTCAGGCCGGCGTCGCCGGTCAGGGCGCCCAGCAGGTCGCCGGGACGCAGCTTGGCCTTCTTGCCGCCGGCCACGCACAGGGTCACCATCGGCGCCGGCGCGGCTGGCTCCTGGTGTTCGCCCAGGGCGTCGAGGTTGTCCCAGATCGCTTCCTGGTTCTGGTATTCCTCGACCAGGCGCACCCATTTCTTTTCGTTCGGCGCCACCAGCGTGTGCGCCATGCCGCTCGCGCCGGCGCGGCCGGTGCGGCCGACCCGGTGCACGTGGACCTCGGGGTCGCGCGAGACGTCGACGTTGATCACGGTGTCGAGGTCGGCAATGTCGAGGCCGCGCGCGGCGACGTCGGTGGCCACCAGCACCGAGCAGCTGCGGTTGCTGAACAGCACCAGGATCTCGTCGCGTTCCTGTTGTTCCAGTTCGCCGTACAGCGCCAGCGCCGAGAAGCCCTGCGCCTGCAGGCTGTCGGCCAGTTCGCGGCAGCGCGCCTTGGTATTGCAGAAGGCGAGGGCCGACACCGGGCGATGCGCCTTGAGCAGGCGGCCGACCGCTTCCTCGCGGCCTTCGAAGCCGATCTCGTAGAAGCGCTGGTCGATCGCCTCCAGGCTGTGCTGGCCTTCGACCTTGACTTCGAGCGGGTCGCGCAGGAAGCCGGCGGTGGCGAAGCGGATGTCGTCCGGGTAGGTCGCCGAGAACAGCAGGGTCTGGCGATGGACCGGCGTGGCCGACACGATGCCCGCGATTTCATCATAGAAACCCATGTCGGTCATGCGGTCGGCTTCGTCGAGCACCAGGGTCTGCACCTTCGACAGGTCGAGCGTGGCGCGGCCCAGGTGGTCGCGGATGCGGCCGGGCGTACCGACCACGATGTGGGCGCCATGCTCGAGCGAAGCGATCTGCGGCCGCATCGACACGCCGCCGGTCAGGGTCAGGATCTTGACGTTGCCGACGCCCCGCGCCAGGCGCCGCAATTCGCCCGCGACCTGGTCGGCCAGCTCGCGCGTCGGGCACAGCACCAGGCCCTGCACCGCGAACCAGGCCGGATTGAGCTTGTTCAGGATGCCGATGCCGAAGGCCGCGGTCTTGCCGCTGCCGGTCTTGGCCTGGGCGATCAGGTCGCGTCCGGCCAGCACCGACGGCAGGGTCTCGGCCTGCACCTGCGTCATGTGGTGGTAGCCGAGCGCGGCCAGGTTGGCGAGGAAACGCGGTTCGAGGGACAGCGAGGTGAACGAGTCGGATTGCATGGCTAAGCCTCCAGCCGGCAGGGCCGGGCTATTCAGGATCGGGCGCCCAGACCGGCAGGCCGGTCAGGTCGAGTTTGTCGTCGCGCTTCCAGACGGGCAGGCCGGTGGTGTCGGTTTCGTCGAGCAGGCGAAGCTGCTCTTGCTTGAGCGCGGTGCGGCGCGGACGGGAGCCGGTGCGCTTCGGCTCCGGCGTCGATTCGGGACTGGAGCCAGGCGCTGCGACGACCGGCGCGGCCGGCTCGAAGCCCGGCAGGTCGAACGTCGCGTTGTCTTTCTTGTCTCTCATCCTCTGCCCTCTGCATGTTTCTGCCGCAGAAAACAAAAGCCCGGCTCGTTGAGTCGGGCTTTGTATTGAATTTGGTTGCGGGGACAGGATTTGAACCTGTGACCTTCGGGTTATGAGCCCGACGAGCTGCCAGACTGCTCCACCCCGCGTCTGAGAACGATAGTATAGCGCCTTCTGCCGGTATTTGCAATGCCGGCATGTGGCGCGGGCTCGACGCTCATCCGGCGCTCAGCCGGCGCTGCGCAGGCGCCACAGCGACGTGACTTCTTTCGCGCGCGCCGCATGCAGCGGATCGTCGGGGTCGCTGGCGCGCGGGTGGACCGGGCGCGTATCGTGGCGCGCCACGACCTCCAGCCCCGCGTCCGCGATCCAGCCCAGCAGTTGCTCGCGGCTGCGCAGACCCAGGTGTTCGGCGAAATCGGACATGATCAGCCAGCCTTCGCCGCCGGGCTCCAGGTGCGCGTCCAGTCCACCGAGAAAGCCGCGCAGCATGCGGCTGTCCGGATCGTAGATCGCGTATTCGATCGCCGAACTCGGTTTGCCGGGCAGCCAGGGCGGATTGCAGACGACCAGCGGGGCGCGGGCATGGCCTTGCGGGAACAGGTCGGCCTGGACCACCTCGACCTGCGCGGCCAGGCCGAGCCGCGCGATGTTCTCGCGCGCGCAGCCGAGGGCGCGCGCATCCATGTCGGTGGCGAGCACGCGCAGGCCGCGCCGCGCCAGCACGGCGGACAGCACGCCGGTGCCGGCGCCGACGTCGAAGGCCGTTTTCGCGCCCGCGGGCAGCGGCGCCTGCGCCACCAGCTCGACGTATTCGCCGCGCACCGGCGAGAACACGCCATACCAGGGATGGATGCGCTCGCCAAGCGCGGGGACCATGACGCCCTTGCGGCGCCATTCATGGGCGCCGATCACGCCCAGCAGCTCGCGCAGCGAAGCGACGTAGGGTTCGTCGGCCGGGCCGTAGGCTTCCAGGCAGGCCAGGCGCGCATCCGGCGCGCGCCGCAATGGGATGCCGTGGTCGGCCTCGAACGGGATCAGGAGCATGGCTAGCAGGCGGGCGCGCTGCAGCTGGGTCAGGCGGTGGCGGTGGAAGGCTTCGGTCGGCGTGGCCGGCGCCCTGGGCTTGGCGCGGCGGCCGCGTTCGCCCTTGTGCTCGATGCGGCGCACCAGCGCCTGCAGCAACTGGCGTGCATTCTGGAAGTCGCCGCGCCAGAGCAGGGCGGTGCCGTCCAGCGCGAGCCGATAGGCGGCGTCGGCGCTCATGGTGTCGTCGGCCAGCACCACGTTCTTCGGCGCCGGCCAGCCGCTCTCGGAACGCCACAGCGCCGAGCGCGTCTCGCCGCCTTCCACCCACTCGATCCGCGTCGTCATGTCAGTGATGGTGATGCCAGTTGCCGTCGGCCGACGCCAGATAGGACTTCACCGCGTCCGGGCTGCCGGTCGCGTGACGCTTGACTTCGCCGCAGGCGCAGATGCCCTGGTAAGGCTGGATGTGCGAGCAGGCGGACACTTTTTGAAGGAAGACTTTGACCGGCTTGGTGCACTTGGCGCACTTGAAGGTCAGGATGCGGGCGGGCTTCATGGTTGGGCGATGGTGTGGATGAAAAGAGCGGCATTTTACACCTGCCGCCGGGACGCCTCCGCTGGCGCTGCAGGAATTGACAAACGCCAAGCCCATACACGAGTGATCGCGCCGACAATCAATGTTATCGCTTGCTCCGGGCCTGGTGGTGCGGGGCAGCGCATGACGCGCACTGCCCTTGCGCACTGCCCTTGTTGACGTGCCGAGGCCGAAGAATCAGGCCCGACGCATCGGCATCGCGCGCAGCGAGGCGGCGATGGCTTCGCGCATCGGCTTGGCGCGCAGCTGGCTGTCGTAAGGCGTCGGACGCTGCGCCAGGCCGTCGGCACGCCTGGCTTCGCTCCAGGTCTGCAGCCAGTTCACGTGGTCCGCCATGCCCCACAGCAGGAAATCGCGGCAGCTCGGGTAGCTCAGGGTCACGTCGAGGTAGTCGCGCGCCAGCGCCGCGCTGGCCGCGTCGCGCCTGGCGACATCGGCGGGGAAGCCCTTGTCGTTGACGTCGAACTCCGTGATCAGGAGGTCCAGGCCCATGCCGGTGACCTCGTCCAGGAACTTGCGCCATTCGCGCAATACCGCCGCGTTGGCGGGGCCGGACATGGCGTCGCCCGCGCTGATATGGCTTTGCAGGCCCAGGGCGTGGATCGGGGCGCCGCGTTTTTTCAGTTCCGCCAGCAGCTTGAGCACGCCGGCGCGGTGCCTGGCGTCATTGCCCGGGCCGGGGCCCATGAAGTCGTTGTACACCAGTTGCGCCTTCGGCGCGTGCTCGTGGGCCTGGCGGAAGGCGAATTCGATCTGCTCGACGGCGCCCATGCGCCTGGTGAACACGTTCTCGATCAGTGAGCCGTCTTGCGGCGACACCGCCTCGTTGACGACGTCGTGGCTGATGACGTCCTGCCCCATGTGCGCGCAGACGGTCTTGATGTGCTCGCGCAGGATCGCTTCGGCGTCGCCGACCGGCCTGGACTTGAGGTCCAGCGCATTCACCCAGCCGGGCAGCCATTTCGGATCCTGCCAGATCAGGGTATGGCCGCGCACCGCCATGCCTTCCTTGCGCGCCCAGGCGAACATCTCGTCGGCCGGTCCCCACTGGTACGGCCCCGGTTTGGGTTGCAAGGCCTGCCACTTGGTCTCGTTCTCGGCGACGATCAGGTTGCACTCGCGCGCCATCAGCGCGCGGTAGGCAGGATCGCGGAAACTCTTGCGGGTGTCCTGGTCTTCCAGCATGCCCACGGCGTTACCGAAGCGCATGCCCTTGGCCTTGGCCAGGTCCTTGAGGGCGGGGCCGGCGTCCTGCGCGGCCAGTGCATGGGGGGCGAGCAAGGCGCCGGCCGCGGTGCCAAGCAGTTTCAGGGTGTCGCGTCGCGATGTCATTGGGTGGTGTCTCCTTTTTTGTGTTGATCGATATCGTTCAGGCCTCGCGATAAGGCGAGATGGTGACGATCCTGCCGTCGTCGTCGTAATGCAGCTCGGTCACCTTCACCGAGCGCAGGTGGGTGACGCCGCCAGAGAGGCTGCTGTCGTGATAGAACAGGTACGAGCGGCCTTCGAACTCGCAGATCGAGTGGTGGGTGGTCCAGCCGATCACCGGGGTCATGATCCGGCCCTGGCAGGTGAACGGGCCGTAGGGGTTGTCGCCGGTCGCATAGCACAGCAGGTGGGTGTCGCCGGTCGAGTACGAGAAATAGTATTTGCCATCGTGCTTGTGCAGCCACGGCGCCTCGAAGAAGCGGCGCTCGTGGTCGCCGGCCAGCAGGTCGTTTCCATCCTGGTCGAGGATGCGCACCGCGCGCGGCGCTTCGTCCAGCTCGAGCATGTCGCCGCGCAGGCGCGCCACGCGCGGCTGCAAGGCCGGCTCATGGGCCGCCGGTTCCTCATGGCCGGGGCTATAGGCGTTGTCGCGGTACTTCTGCAGCTGGCCGCCCCAGATGCCGCCGAAATACAGGTAGAACGCGCCGTCGTCATCGCCGAACACGGCCGGGTCGATCGAATAGCTGCCGGCGATCGGCTGCGGCTGCGCCGTGAACGGGCCGGTGGGACTGTCGCTGACCGCGACGCCGATCTGGAAGATGTCGTCGGGCCGCTTGGCCGGGAAGTACAGGTAATACCTGCCGTCCTTGCGCGCGCAGTCGGGCGCCCACATCTGGCGCGCCGCCCACGGCACGTCGCGCACGTGCAGGGCCACGCCATGGTCGATCGCGTCGGCGGCCGGATGGTCCATCGAGACGACGTGGTAGTCCTCCATCGCGAAATGGGCGCCGTCGTCGTTGAAGGGCACGCCGGCTTCGATGTCGTGCGACGGGTAGATGTAGATGCGGCCGTCGAACACGTGGGCGGACGGATCGGCGATGTAGATGTGTTCGAGCAGGGGCGCGGAGATGGCGCGTTCCTTCAGGGACTGCACGCGGTCTTGGTCGATGGTTTCGGACATGGTGTCGGGGTCTGGGTCTGGGTCTGGTTCAGGAAAAGGTCATTGCCGGGCGAGGGCGCGGCGTGCGCCGAGTTCGCGCTCGATCTGCAGCTCGGTGATCTTGCGGATGTCGTAGGCCGCCAGGCAGCACACGGCCAGCAGGAAGGGAATGGCGGCGTACACGCTGATCGACAGCCGCACGCCATCGGCGACCTGGGCCGGCTGGACGGCCTGGGCGGCGTCGTAGCCATAGGCCGACAGCAGGGCCGCCACCAGCGCGCCGCCGATGGAGAGGCCCGCCTTGAGGCCGAAGATCATGGCCGAGAACAGCAGGGCGGTGGCGCGGCGGTTGTTCTTCCATTCCGAGTAGTCGGCGACGTCGGCGATCATCGCCCACAGCAGCGGGATCGTGATCCCGTAGAAGAAGCCGTACAGGACCTGGGCGCCGAACACCAGGGCGATCGAACCCGGGCCGATCCAGTAGTAGCCGAGGCGGAGCACGGCGGCCAGCAGCAGGGCGGCGCCGAACACGTCGCGCTTGCCGAAGCGGTCGGCCAGGGGCTTGGAGAAACCGATCCCGACGATCATCAGGATGATGCCGACCGCGTTGAACAGGCTAAAGCCCGAGGTGGCGGCGTCTTCCGGCCAGTGGAACTGCGTCAGGCCCATGCCAGTGAGCACCGCATTGAGCCCGTCGATGAAGGCCAGGAACCCCACGTCGTCGAGAAAAGCCGCCAGCGCCGGCTCTTCCAGGAAGTTGCGGAAGTAGAAGATGTACATGCCGCCCTTGAGCGACAGCGTGATGAATACCAGGATGGTCAGCACCAGCATCACCACCCAGGGGCGGTTGCGCAGCAGGTCGGCGATGTCCTGCCTGATGCTCGAGCGCTGGCTCGGGTCCGGAATGACGCGCTCGCGGGTGGTCAGGAAAGTGATCAGGAAGCAGATGGTGCCGGCCACCGCGAAGAACATCATCACGGTCTGGAAGCCGGCCACCTTGTCGCCGCCGCCCAGGATCAGCACCAGCGGCAGCAGCAGCACCTGGATCACCAGCTGCGCGACCAGCACCGCCACGAAGCGGTACGACGACAGGCTGTTGCGGTCGGCCATGCTGCCGGTCAGCACGCCGCTCAGGGCCGAGTAGGGCAGGTTGTTGGCCGAATACACCAGCATCAAGAGGATATAGGTCAGCAGCGCGTAGATGTATTTGCCGCGCTCGCCCAGGTCGGGCGTGCTGAAGGCCAGGATCGCCACCAGGCCGAACGGCACCGAGGTCCACAGGATCCAGGGACGGAACTTGCCCCAGCGGGTCGAGGTGCGGTCGGCGATGATGCCCATCAGCGGATTGAAGAAGGCGCCGACCAGGCCGCCGATGAAGATGATGCTGGCCGCGGCGTTGGGCGAGATCTGATAAACGTCGGTGTAGAAGAAAGCGAGGAAGGTGAGCAGGGTCTGGAAGATCAGGTTGGCGGCCAGGTCGCCCAGTGCATAGCCGATTTTTTCCGTTGTCTCCAGCGTCGGCTGCGCCTTGTTAATTATAGTCATTGTCTTATCAATCTCTATGTTGAAAAGCACTTGTGGCCCTCGACCGCCAGGCACGCGGCGAGCGCGTTCATGGCGGTCGGCGCCACGCATGGTTCGCCCCAACCTCCCAGAAAGTTAGCGCAATCATTGTTGTCGATTGTGGATGAGATGCTAACGCCCGTCAACCGCTTTATGGCCCGGCCGTGTGGCCGATATCCGCGCACGAAAGACGAACATTCGCCGGCGTCGCGGGGCCGCGCTGCAGGGGGCGCGACCGGAGTGTCAAGCGCGAGTCGACCGTGCGCGATCCGCATCGGCTGCCTGTGGCGCAGCATCGCCAGATTGCTGGTCACTTCAAATTGATTGCGCTATCATTCGCATCACAGATTTGGCAGTCCCGCCTTTTGCAGGCCATGCCAATCACCGGAGACCCTTCATGCATGCTTTTCGCCCTGGCCGCCTGGCCATCGCCGTCCTGGCCGCGCTCGGCCTCGGCGCCTGTGGTTCGACCGATCGCTTGTCGCCACCTGTTTCCGATCACGGTCCCCACCACTGGGTGGCCAGTTGGGGCACGTCCCAGATGCGCTTCGGGCAGGCCGAAGGCATGCCGGCCGGGTTGTGGAAGGACGGCACCGTGCGCCAGGTGGTGCGGCTGTCTCTCGGCGGCAGCCAGGTCCGGGTCCGGATCAGCAATGCCTACGGCAGCGATATGCTGGTCGTCAACGAGGCCAGCATCGCGCGCGCGGTGCGGCCGGGGTCTTCCGGGGTAGTCGCCGGCTCGCTCCAGGCCCTGCGCTTCAACGGCGGCGCCGCGGTGCGCATACCGGCGGGCGCCGAATACGTCAGCGACCCGGTCGACCTGGCGGCCGTGAGCGGCCTCGATGTCGCGGTCACCCTGCACCTGGCGAATGCGGCGGACCAGCAGACCGGCCACGCCGATGCGCGCACGACGACCTTCCTGGCCCCGGGCCGCCAGACCGCGGCGGCCAGCCTGGAAGGCGCGCAGAGCGTCACGCGCTGGCACCAGCTGGCCGACGTCGAAGTGAGCGCCGCGCCGCCGGCGCGGGCCGTGGTCGTGATCGGCGACTCGATCACCGACGGCTACGGCGTCACCATCGATGCGAACAACCGCTGGACCGATCACCTGGTGCGGCGCATCGCCCGGGACGGCAAGCGGCAGCTCGCCGTGATCAATGCCGGCATCGGCGGCGGCCGCCTGCTGCGCGAGGGCCTGGGCCCGAGCCTCGTCACGCGCTTCGAGCGCGACGTCCTGGCCAGGAATGGGGTGAGTCACGCGATCGTCTTCATCGGCGTCAACGACATCGGCGTGCTGCGCCGCGCGAAAGAGGACACGCCGCAGGCGATCGAGGCGATGCTGGCCGACGTCAAGCAGGCGCATTTGCAGATGATCGCGCGCGCGCATGCAAAAGGGATCTGCGTGATCGGCGCGACCATCACGCCGTTCATGGGTAGCGACTACTATGCGCCGGCGCCGCACAACGAGGCGCTGCGCCAGGCCGTCAACGACTGGGTGAGGACGGCGCAGGCCTTCGACGGCGTGCTCGATTTCGACGGCGTGCTGCGCGACCCGGCGCGCCCGTCCTACCTGGCCGAGGCCTATGACAGCGGCGACGGCCTGCATCCATCCAATGCGGGCTACGCCGCGCTGGCGGCGGCCGTGCCGCTCCGGCAGCTCGACAGATGCGCCTACAGCAGGTCGCCCGGCTTGCGCTAGGGCCGTTCGCGGTACGCGAAGTCATCGACGTCGGCATGCAGAGCGCTGCTGGCCGTGTCCTCCCGCGCTTGCCATGCACCGATGAGCGCCCGGAGGAGTGAAGTCAAAAAAAAGAGCAGACGCCGGCCAATGATTGCGTTAACATAAATGTTAGAATCATGTCAGGCGATGTTCCCATCACAGGCGATGTTCCCATCACGAACCTTCCATAGAGGAATCATGACTACTCTTCAAGCCAATCCGCTTCCCGATGACCTCGACCGCGCGCTGCTGGTCGGCCGGGTCTGGCGCACCGGCGCCAACGCAGGTCCGGCCGTGGTCGCCGTGCGCGGCGGCCGCCTGGTCGACATCACCCGCCATGCGCCGACCGTGGCCGACCTGTTCGAGCGCCGCGACCTCCTGGCCATCGTGGGCGGCGCCGAGGGCACTGACCTCGGCGCGGCGCACGCGCTGATGGACGCCGCGCTGCGCGGCGCGGACGGCGCGGACGGCATGCGCCTGCTGGCGCCATGCGACCTGCAGGCGATCAAGGCCTGCGGCGTGACCTTCGCCGTCAGCCTGCTGGAGCGCGTGATCGAAGAGCAGGCCAAGGGCGACCCGTCGCGCGCGCAAGATCTGCGCGCGCAGCTGCAGGCGACCCTCGGCGCCGACCTGTCGGACATCGTGCCGGGTTCCGAGGCTTCGCAGCGCCTCAAGACCGAGCTGTCGGCGCGCGGCTTGTGGTCGCAGTACATGGAAGTGGGCATCGGCCCGGACGCCGAAGTCTTCACCAAGTCGCAGCCGATGTCGTCGGTGGGCCACGGCGCCGACATCGGCCTGCATCCGACGTCGCACTGGAATAATCCCGAACCCGAGATCGTGCTGGCGGTGAACAGCCGCGCCGAGATCGTCGGCGCCACCCTGGGCAACGACGTCAACCTGCGCGACATCGAGGGCCGCAGCGCACTGTTGCTGGGCAAGGCCAAGGACAATAACGGCTCGTGCGCCATCGGCCCCTTCATCCGCCTGTTCGACGGCGCGTACACGCTCGACACCCTGCGCCAGTGCGAGGTGAACATGCTGATCGAAGGCGTGGACGACGGCTTCATCCTGGAAGGCAGCAGCCGCATGCGCGAGATCAGCCGCGACCCGCTCGACCTGGTGGCCCAGACCTGCGGCGCGCACCACCAGTACCCGGACGGCTTCATGCTGTTCCTCGGCACGATGTTCTCGCCGATCAAGGACCGCGACGCCGAGGGCGGCGGCTTCACCCACCACCTGGGCGACAAGGTCGCCATCTCGACCCCATCGCTCGGCACCCTGGTCAACACCGTGCAACGCAGCGACGCGATCACGCCCTGGACCTTCGGCGTGCGCGCGCTGTACGCCAACCTGGCGCAGCGCGGCCTGCTGGTCCCGGAATGAACACAGTCCTCAGCGACCTACCTGGAATACGAAAAACCCATGTCTGACACCAATCTACCAGTCTTTGTATATGCGAATTATCCGGACCTGGACGGCAAGCGCGTCGTCATCACCGGCGGCGGCAGCGGCATCGGCGCCGAGCTGGTCACCGCCTTCGTCGGGCAGGGCGCCCGGGTCTGGTTTCTCGACATCGCCGAGGACGCAGGACGCGCCCTGGCCGCGTCGCTGGCTGAATCGGTGGCCAACCCGGCCCAAGCGCCGCGCTTCGTCCACTGCGACCTGACCGACCTCGATGCGATCGAGCGCGCCTTCGATGGCATCGTGCGGGACGCCGGCGCCGTCGACATCCTGCTCAACAACGCGGCCAACGACGACCGCCACACCATCGGCGACGTCACCCCGGCCTACTGGGAGAGCCGGATGAACGTCAACCTGCGCCACCAGTTCTTCTGTTCCCAGGCCGTCATTCCTGGCATGAAAGAACAGGGCCATGGCGTGATCCAGAATTTCGGCTCGATCTCATGGCATTTGCCGCATACCGAGCTGGCGCTGTACATGACGGCCAAGGCCGGGGTCGAGGGCATGACGCGCGCCCTGGCGCGCGAGCTGGGACCGCACGGCATCCGCGCCGTGGCCCTGGTGCCGGGCGCGGTGCGCACCCCGCGCCAGGATGCAATGTGGCATACGCCGCACGAGGCAGCGCGCATCCTGAACGGCCAGTGCCTGCAGGAGCGCGTGGAAATGCAGGACGTGGCGGCGCTGTCGCTGTTCCTGGCCTCGAACAATGCACGCCGCTGCAGCGGCCGCGAATACTTCGTCGACGCGGGCTGGTACGGCGCATGAACGTGACGCCGCACTGCCTGTGGGAGGTGGGCGCCACGCTTGGCGAAGGCGCGCTGTGGCACGGCGCGGCGGGCCAGGTGTGGTTCGTGGACATCAAGGGCCGGCGCCTGCATTGCTACGATACCCGGGACGGCGCAAAGCGCAGCTGGGATGCGCCGGGCCAGGTGAGTTTCGTGGTGCCGGTCGCGGGCGGCGGCTTCGTCTGCGCGCTGGAGGACGGCCTGTATCGCTTCATTGAAGCAAGCGGCGAATTCGCCCCCTTGCTGAAGGTCGAGGGCGACCTGCCGGGCAACCGCTTCAACGACGGCCACGTCGACGCCGCGGGCCGCCTGTGGTTCGGTTCGATGGACGATGCCGAGGAACAGGCCAGCGGCGCCCTGTACCGCTTCGACGGGCGCGCGGTGCGCCGCATGGACGACGGCTACGTGATCACCAATGGCCCGGCCATCAGCCCCGACGGCCGCACGCTCTACCACACCGATACGCTGGCGCAGCGCATCCATGCCTTCGACCTGGACGAGGACGGCCTGCTCGCGCGCAAGCGCCTGTTCGCGCAGCTGGCGGACGGCGGCTACCCCGACGGGATGGCGGTAGACGTCGAGGGCTGCCTGTGGGTGGCCACCTTCGGCGGCTGGCGCATCGACCGCTTCGACCCGCGCGGACGCAAGGTGGGCGAAGTGCGCTTCCCGTGCGCGAACGTCACCAAGCTCGCCTTCGGCGGCGACGACCTGCGCACTGTCTACGCCACGACCGCGCGCAAGGGCCTGTCGGCCGCCCAGCTCGAGGCGCAGCCGCTCGCGGGCGCGCTGTTCACCTTCCGCGCCGACGTGCCGGGCCTGCCGCAGCATGCGCTGCGGCTGCAGGATCAACCATGGAATGACCGACACAATGGCCAATAACGAGAGCAACAACGCCACGCGTCGCTACCGGTCCCAGGACTGGTTCGACAATCCCGAGCGCATCGACATGACCGCGCTCTACCTCGAGCGCTTCATGAACTACGGGATCACGCCCGAGGAGCTGCGCTGCGGCAAGCCGATCATCGGCATCGCCCAGAGCGGCAGCGACATCACGCCGTGCAACCGCATCCATCTGGAGACCGTCAAGCGGGTGCGCGACGGCATCCGCGACGCCGGCGGCATCCCGATGGAATTCCCGCTGCATCCGATCTTTGAAAACTGCCGCCGCCCGACCGCGGCGCTCGACCGCAACCTGGCCTATCTCGGGCTGGTCGAGATCCTGCACGGCTATCCGATCGACGCCGTGGTGCTCACCACCGGCTGCGACAAGACCGTGCCGGCGCAACTGATGGCCGCGGCCACGGTCGACATTCCCGCCATTGTGCTCTCGGGCGGGCCGATGCTCGACGGCTGGTTCGAGGGTGAGCTGGTGGGCTCCGGCGCTGCCATCTGGAAGGCGCGCCGCCAGCTGGCGGCCGGTTCCATCGACGAAAAGAAGTTCGTCGACATCGCCACCGCTTCCGCGCCGTCGGCCGGTCACTGCAACACCATGGGCACCGCTTCGACCATGAACGCCGTGGCCGAGGCGCTGGGCATGTCGCTCACCGGCTGCTCGGCGATTCCCGCGCCTTACCGCGAACGCGGGCAGATGGCCTACGAGACCGGCCGCCGCATCGTCGAACTGGCCAGGGACGACGTGCGCCCCTCGCAGATCATGACGCGCGAGGCCTTCCTGGACGCGATCGTGCTCAACGCCGCGATCGGCGGCTCGAGCAACGCCCAGCCGCACATCGTGGCCATGGCGCGCCATGCGGGCGTGGAGATCACGCCCGAGGACTGGATGGAATACGGCTACGATGTGCCGCTGCTGCTGAACATGCAGCCGGCCGGAAAATACCTGGGCGAGCGCTTCCACCGCGCCGGCGGCGTGCCGGCCGTGATGTGGGAGCTGGAGCAGGCGGGCAAGCTGCGTTCGCAACGCCTCACCGTCACCGGCAAGAGCATGGCCGAGAACATCTATAACCGGGAGGCCGACGACCGCGAGATGATCAAGCCGTTCGCCGAACCGCTCAAGGAAACGGCCGGTTTCCTGGTCCTGAAGGGCAATCTGTTCGATTTCGCGATCATGAAGACCAGCGTGATCTCGCCGGCCTTCCGCGCGCGCTACCTGGCCCATCCGGGGCACGAGAACTGCTTCGAGTGCAAGGTGGTCGTGTTCGACGGCTCGGACGATTATCACGGTCGGATCAACGATCCGAGCCTGGGCATCGACGAGAACACGATGCTGGTGATCCGCGGCGCAGGTCCGGTGGGCTGGCCCGGTTCGGCCGAGGTGGTCAATATGCAGCCGCCCGATCGCCTGATCAAGGACGGCATCAACAACCTGCCGACGCTGGGCGACGGCCGCCAGTCGGGCACCTCGGACAGCCCGTCGATCCTGAACGCCTCGCCCGAGAGCGCGGCCGGCGGCAACCTGGCCCTGCTGCGCACGGGCGACGTGATCCGGGTCGACCTGAACCAGGGCCGCTGCGACGTGCAGCTGTCCGACGAAGAGCTCGAAGCGCGGCGCCAGGACACGCCGCCGCCGATCCCCGCCAGCCAGACCCCGTGGCAGGAGATCTACCGCGCCACGGTGGGCCAGCTGCACCGCGGCGCCTGCATGGAACTCGCCTTGCCGTATCGCGGCGTCGGGCGCGACATGCCGCGGCATAATCACTAAGCTGGCTGGGCGAGCAAGCTTGATCGTTAGCTCGGAAACGTCGTCCCCGCCTGCGCGGGGAGTCGTTTTTGCCAGTGGCAGAAACGACGGCTTTGGGCGAACAATACGGTATTTACTCCACCACCACCGCGCTGCTGCCTCCACCGGTGGGCCGCACCAGCACCTTGGTCGCGATCCGCTCGGTCATCTCCTGCACGTGCGAGATCACGCCGACCTTGCGGCCCATCGACTGCAGCGCATCCAGGGCGTCCATCGCCACCCCCAGCGTTTCGCTGTCGAGGCTGCCGAAGCCCTCGTCGATGAACAGCGATTCGACCCGCACCCGGTTCGAGGACAGCGAGGCCAGGCCCAGCGCCAGCGCCAGCGACACCAGGAACGATTCGCCGCCCGACAGCGAGTTGACCGAACGCACTTCGCCGCCCATGTCCTGGTCGCGCACCATCAGCGCCAGCGACGGCATGCCCTGGTAGCCGACGCGCTCCAGGCGGTAGCGCCGGGCCAGCTGCTTCAGGTGCTCGTTGGCGTAGCCGAGCAGCACGTCCAGCGTGAATTGCTGGGCGTAGTTGCGGAACTTTTTGCCATCGCTGGAGCCGATCAGCTCCGACAGCTTGCCCCAGCGCTGCTCGAGCGCCTGCTGGCGCTCGATCTCGGCCAGGCTGGATTCGGCCTGGCGGCGCCGTTCGTCGTCCTGCAGCGCGCGCAGGCGCAGCGCGGTCGCCGCTTCGATCGCCGCCTGGCGCTCGGCCACCAGCGCGTCGAAGGTGGCCTTCACGGCCTCGAACGGCTGGCCGTCCGGCGGCGCGGACGCGAGATGCGCGGCGCGCTGGGCGCGCCGTTCATCGAGGATCGTGGTGGCACTGGCGACCGCGGTCTCGATCGCGTTCAGGGCGCTGCGCTCCTGCGCGAGCCAGGCGGCGCCGACCTGCAACAGGCGCGCCAGTTCGTCGGTGTCCTGGATGTCATCCAGGCCGTCGGCCTGCCGGCGGTAATCGTCGAGCCACTCGGCCAGCGCCGCGCTGGCGCCGGCGCCGGCCTGGTCGAGTTCCGCGATGCGCTCGATCAGCTGGGCCTGCGCGGTGCGGGCGCGGGTTTCGGCTTGCGCCGCCTCATTGGCGGCTTGCTGGCGCGCCGTCACCTGCGCGCGCGCGCCGCTCACGGCGGCGTTCAGTTCGCGTTCGACCTCGCCCGCCGCGCGCCCTTGCCACAAGGCGGCGCGCGCCGCGCGTTTCGCGCCCGATTCCTTGTCGATGCGCTCGTACTCGAAGGCCAGCCGGGCGCCCGCCGCGTCGATCTCGGCGATGCGCGCCTGGAGCGCGCCGGCCTCGACTTCCAGGGTCGCGCTCGCGGCAGCGGCGCGGCCCTGGGCCTCGGTCTGCTCGCGCCATCCGGCGGCTTCCGTCGACCGGGCCTGGCGCCAGCCGGCGGGATCGTGGCGCCACGCCGTCTGCCAGCCGTCGCCGTGGGCGGCCGCCATGGCAGGGTCGAGCTCGGCGAGCAGGGCGTCCAGTTGCGTGCCTGCCGCCTGCTGGCCGGCGTCGAGTGCTTTCAGTTCGTTCTGCAGGCGGGCCGCCGTTTCGCGCTCGGCCTCGGCATCCTGGCGCAGCCTGGCCAGCACCGACTGCGCGCCGTCGACGTCGCGCTGGGCCGCGTCGCGCGCGCCGGCGGCGGCGCGCCAGGCCTGTTCGTGCCGCGCCAGCGCGTCGAGGGCGTCGCGCAACGCGCCGCGTTGAACGCCGAACCAGTCGCTGCGCTCCTGTTCGCCTGGGGCTTCGGCCGCCAGTGGATCGGCATCCCAGGCGGCGGCCAGGCCGGCGATGCGCAGGTCGATCGCCGTACGGTCATGGGACAGCGCGGCAAGACGCTCCCGGGCGCCGGCGAGCGCGGCGTTGTTGGTCGCCTGCAGCGCGGCATTCTCGCGCACCCGCGTGCGGCAGCCGTCGACCTCTGCACGCAGGCCCGTCAACATCGCCTTCAGCGTCGCGTCCTGGTGGGCGTAGGGGTGCTCGAGCGCGCCGCACACGGGGCAGGGATCGTCGTCCGTGAGGTTCGCGCGCAGTTGCTCCACATTGGCGGCGCAAGCCAGTTCGGCGGCGCTCAGCGAGCGTTCGGCCTGCGCCATTGCCGCTTCCAGCGCCGGCGCCGCGGCGCGCGCCTCCTGCAGCGCGCATTCGGCGCCGGCCGCCGCGGTCGCGGCGCGTTCGGATTCACGCGCGAGTCCGGCCAGCGTCGCGCGCGCCGCCGACAGGTCGAGCCAGACGCGTTCGGCCGCCGCCAGCCGCTCGCGGCGTCCTTCCAGATGCTGGCGCTCGGCGTCGATCGCCTCGGCGTCGAACTCCGCCAGCGCCGCCATCGCCCCGCGCCGGTTCGCCTCCAGGGTGTCGAGGCGTTCGATGGCCTGCGCCAGCGCGGCGGCCGCCTGGGCGTCGCGCCCGCGCGCCTGGTCGGCCGCCGTGCGGGTGGCCGCCAGCGCCGTTGCGCCAGCGGCGAGCGCGGCTTGCGCCTGGCCGGCCTGGCGCAGCAGGTGTTCCCACTGCTGCCAGCCGGTGGCCAGGGCTTCGTGCCCGCGCCGGGCCGCCAGCCACGCGGCGGCGGCCTCGACCAGGCCGCGCGCGCGCGCCAGTTCCTCGGACTTCGCCGCATGCTGGATACGCGCCGCGCGGGCCTGCCGGCGCGCCGCTTCCAGTGCGGCGCTTGCCTGGGCATGGCCGGGGGCCAGCGCCTCGAGCGCCGCATCCAGCGCCTTGGCCTGGTCCAGCAGCGGGGCGGCGGCGCGCAGTTGCGCTTCGACGGTGTCGAGGCGCGCGATGGCGGCATCGACGTCGGCGTTGCCGGCGCTGCGCGCGTCGAGCGCCGCCGCCAGTTCGGCCTCCAGCCTGGCGACGGAAGAATGGGCCTGGCGCCGTTCGGTTTCCAGGCGCTGGACCTCGACCGCCAGGGGTCGCGCGGGCTGCACCGCTTCCAGCGTGGCCAGGCGCTGGCGTCGTTCGGCAGCCGCGACGCGTTCGCCGTTGGCGGCGGCCAGCGCTTCCTCGGCCTGGGCCTGGCCGCGCTGGAGCTTGTCGAGCTCCTGGTGCCAGCGCAGTTGCTGTTCCAGCAGGGCGTGGCGGCTGTCGAGCGCTTCCCGCGCGGCGTCGGCGGCGCCCCGCTCGAGGTCGAGCTGCGCGCGTTCGTCTGGTGCCAGCGGCGCCACGTTGGCCAGTTTCGCCTGCAGCACCTGGGTGCGCTGCTGTTCGAGCTTGTGGCGCTCGAAGGCGCGGCGCGAGATCGCGCTGTAGATCGTGGAGCCGGTGAGCGTTTCCAGTAGCTCGCCGCGCTCGTTCTCGTCCGACTTCAGGAAAGCGGAGAACTCGTTCTGCGCCAACAGCACCGCACGCGTGAATTGATCGAACGACAGGCCGACACGCCCGATGATTTCGCCGGCCGCTTCGGTGTTGGTGCCGCCCAGAGGGACCAGTTCGGGCAGCCGGTGGAGGGTGATCTTGACCGGCTGCAGCGCGCCTCCCGGCTTGTTGCGCGAGCGGCGCACGGCCCAGCGTGCACGGTAGCGGCCTTCGTCGCTACCGACGAAATCGACTTCGGCCCAGCCTTCCGCCGCGCCGCGCCGCAGCAGGGTGCGGGGATCCTGCGCCGTCACCGTGTCTTCCCCGACGTCCGGCAGGCGGGTGCCGGAACGCTTCAGCAGGCGCGGCGTATCGCCGTAGAGGGCGAGGCACAGCGCGTCGAGCAGGGTGCTTTTCCCCGCGCCGGTCGGGCCGCTGATGGCGAACAGGCCGGTGGCGGCCAGCGGTCCGGATTCGAAGTCGACCGCGAATTCGCCCGCCAGCGAGGCCAGGTTCTTGCCGCTGATACGGAGGATCTTCATGGCGCGTCTCCTTCGGTGGCGTGGAACAGCTCGGCGAACGCGTCGATCTGGTCGGGCGGCGCCTCGTCGCCATATTTTTGGCGCCACAGGCGGCGGAAGATGTCGTCCGGCTGCAGCTGCGCCAGCTGGTCCAGGCTCAGCGCTTCGGCCTCGCCGGCCGCCGCGACGGGCTTGCGCGTCGGCTCGATCTTGGCCAGCCGCACGGGTTTGCCCGCCAGCACCGCCTCGATGCGCGCGCGCAGGCCCGGCTCGGGGCCGTCCAGCAGCACCCGCACCTCGAGATAGGGCCAGGCCTGCTGCGGCAGGTCGGCATCCAGTTCCAGTGCTTCCAGCGCCGCCAGCGCTTCTTCGAGCGGCGCAGGCAGGGCCGGCACGCGCAGCAGCTCTACCGCACGCGGCACGTACAGGGGAGTGATGGCGGCGACGCTGGCGCCGTCGAGGTCGATGCGCAGCACCTGGTGCCGGTAGCCGACTTCGGAGAACGACAGCGGCAGCGGGCTGCCGCAATAGCGCACGTGGTCGAGCCCGCCGACGCGCTGGGCCAGGTGCAGGTGGCCCAGCGCCGCATAGGCGATGCCGGCGTCGAACATGCCGACCGGCAAGGCTTCGCTGCCGCCGATGACGATGCGGCGCTCGGAGTCTTCGGACGGCTGGCTCCTGGCCATATGGCAGTGGCCCATGGCGACGATGGCCTGGCCCGCGGCCGCCCGTTCGCGCGCCAGCGCCTGCGCCTGGCGGTAGAGCAGGGCGGCGCCGTGCAGATAGGGATCCTGCGGCGCCGCCTCGGCCGCTTCGGCCGGCTCGCCGCCGTCGGCGGCGCGCAGGCGCGGCAGGTCGCCGGGCCGCAGGAAGGGCACGGCCAGGCACCAGGCCGCCGTGTTGCCGTCGCGGTCGCGCAGCGGCACCAGCAGGCGTTCCAGGTCGATCTCGCCGTCGTCGCGGCGCAGGACGTTGCCGACCACGATCGTGCCATGGGCTTCCAGCAACGGCGCGGGCGCTTCCAGCCGGCCCGGCGAATCGTGGTTGCCGGCGATCACCACCACCTGCAGCTGCGGCGTGCGGGTGCGCGCCTGCTGCAGGAAGCGGTACAGCTGGCGCTGGGCGCTCGAGGACGGATTGGCGGTGTCGAAGATGTCGCCCGCGATCAGGAGCACGTCGATGCGCTCTTCCACCAGCGTATCGGCCAGCCAGTCGAGGAAGCACTGGTGTTCGTAGGTCCGGTCGTGATTGTGCAGGGTCTGGCCGAGGTGCCAGTCGGAGGTGTGCAGCAGCCGCATGAGAGACTCGAGAAAAGTGGAACGACAAATCGGCGCCTACTATAGCGCAGCCGGCGGCCGTTCTGCTCAAGCATGTCGATCGACCCGGCCGCTTTCGATAACATGTTGAAAGATTATTTGGTGAAGGAAATTCACCCCGACTGACCTCGCTCGCATTGTGAAATCGGGTTTGAGCAATGTCAAACCTGCCCCCCTTCTTCTCTCTACACTACGAAGTTCCTGTCGGCCGGCGCATGACAAGCCAGAAGCGCAAACCAATAGCCGGCTTACCCCTATAAAGCATCCCCCACCGCCCCAGGCGTGGACTATCCGCGCGCGCCGGAGGAGCAAATTGAGAGGAGACACCATGCTGACATCCACCTATACGCTGGTCGCCTTGTCCGTCGAGCAGGCACGCGCGCGGATCGAGGTGCAGGCGTTGCTCGAACGCTGGCGACCTTGCGCCTGGTGGGGCGAGCCGCCCGCCATGCCCCAGTACGAACAGGCATGCGACGCCCTGCGCCAAGTGTGCGACGCCTGCCACTGGCGCAAGCTCGACAAGTTCGTGCTGCCGGCGCTGCGCCGCTGCGGCGAGGATGCCGCCCGGCTGGTGGCCGAGCTGGATGGATTGAGCCGGCAGGCGCTCGAAGCGCGCCGGGCGGCGCAGGCGGCCGCCGTCGACGGCGATCCGGGCTGCCTGGCGGCGCTCGAGCGCTGCTGCGAGTTGTTGCTCGAGCGCCTCGACCGCGAAGAGCGCGAGTTGCTGCCACTGGCGCGGACGATGATCCCGGGCGAGGCCTGGTTCGCCATCGCCAACCAGATGCTGGCGCACGACGCCCACCAGAGCGAGAATCGTGGCGACGGCCGCGGCGCCGACCTGGGCATCATGCGCGGGCTGCCGCCAGCTGAACTTTCTTCAAGGAAAAACCACGCCTTGCCGCTCGCAAACTAAGGCTCCAGCCGGGCCGGACATGCCGAACGATACCGGGGTTCTTTGCTATGATGGGAGTTTTGGAAGTGCGATTTCATCATGTTCGAATTCCTATTCAAGCGGCAGGGCGGGAAATCCGGCGACAAGCCGGAGGCCAAGCCGGCCGCGGCGAAGGCTTCCGCGCCTGCCGGCGCCAAGTCCGGCGCCGGCAGGTCGGGCAGTGCGGTGTCCGCTCCAGCGACCGCGCCTGATGGGCCGCATGCTGCCCGCCTGGCGCTCGCCGACGCCCGCGCGCGCCAGGCCGAACGGCTCAAGCAGTTGGGCGCCGACGAAGCGGCCGCCGTCGATTTCATCCTCCAATCCGAATTCTCCGAACTGCGCCTCGCCGCGGCCGAACTGATCCACGGACGCGACCACCTCGAGCGCGTGCACGCGGCGATGCGCAACGTCGACCGCCGCGTCGCCAAGCTGGTGCAGGGCAGGCTGGACGCGATCCGCCACCACGAATCCGAGCTGCGCCGCGGCGAAGAAGCGCTGGCCCAGGCCAGGTCGCTGCTGAACGATACCCTCTTGACCCCGAACCACGTGGCCGAGCTGGACCGCAAATGGTCGGTCATCCGCGCTCCCGAGCTGACGGCCGAGTTCGATACGGTGCGCGCCGAACTCGGGCGCCGCCTCGCATCGCAGGTGGCGCTGCAGCGCGCCATGATCGACCGCCTGTCCGCCCTGCGCGCCCTCGAGGCCGGCGGGCTGGACGCGGCCGCGCTGGCCGCGCGCCTGGCCGGGCTGTGGCAGGAGCACGAGGCGGCCCTGCAAGACCCCGGCCACGCCTCGCTGCCGCGCGCCCTGGTGGCCGAATTCGCGGCCGAACACGCGCGCCTGACGGCCGGGCTGGCGACGATCGAGCAAGACCAGGCCGCGCTGGCCGCACGCGAGGCGGCCCTGGCCGCATGGCAGGCCCAGGCTCCCGCCGAACTCAAGCGCGAGACGCTGCGCAGGGAGTGGCAGCGCCTGCCGGCCCTGCCGTCGAACGCCGCCGCCACCGCCGTGCAGGCGGGCTTCGACGCGCTGCTCGCGAGCTTGCCGCAGGAAGCGCAGCGACCCGCGCCGGCCGCGACCACGGTAGAAAGCGCCAGGCCGGCCGGCAAGCCGGCCGCGCGCGGCGCCGACCAGGCGTTTCTGGACAAGCTCGATGCGCTCGAAGCCGCCTTGCAGCAGGGCTCGCTGGGCACCGCTGCCGATCTCGACAAGGCGTTGAAGGAAGCCAAGGACAAGGGCATGCGCCTCTCCGCGCCGCAGGCCGACCGCCTGGCCCATCTGCGCGCCGAGCTCAAGCGGTTGTCGGACTGGGCGCGCTGGGGCGGCAACGTCTCGCGCGAAGAATTGATCAAGACCGTCGAAGCGCTGCCGACCCAGGGCCTGGAGATGGCCGAGCTGGCCAAGAAGGTGGGCAGCATGCGCGATCGCTGGAAAGCCCTGGACAGCCTGTCCGGCCCCGCGCCGCGCAGCCTGTGGGAGCGCTTCGACGCCGCCTGCAGCGCCGCCTATGCGCCGGCCGCGGCCCACTTCAGGCAGCTGGCTGACGAACGCCACGCCAACGCCGCGCGCGGCCAGGCCCTGGTCGAGGAAGCCATGGCCGAGGTGGGACGCCTGCAATCGGGCGAGGCCGACTGGAAGCACGTGTCCGGCACCGTGCAGCGCCTGCGCACCGCCTGGAGCCACCTGGGCGCGGTCGATCGCAAGGAAAAGAAGCGCCTGGACGCGCTGTTCGCCGAAGCGCTGACGACCTTGCAGCGTCCGCTCGAAGACCAGCGCAGGGTCGAGATCGCGGTGCGCGAGCAGCTGATCGAAGAAGTGCGCAAGCTCGACCCGCACGAACGCCATGCGGTGGACATGCTGCGCGAGCTGCAGGCGCGCTGGCAGGAGCACGCGCGTGCGCTGCCGCTCGAGCGCAAGGCCGAGCAGGCGCTGTGGCAGCGCTTCCGCGGCGCCTGCGACGCGCTGTTCGCCGCGCGCAAGGAGCAGGCGCACGCGGCCGACAGCGAGCGCCGCGCCCACGAGAGCGCCAAGGAAGCGCTGTGCGAACGGCTCGAGGCCGCCGCGCCGGATGCCTCACCCGCCAACGTCGGCAAGCTGCTGCGCGAGGCGGCCGCCGAATGGCAGGCGATCGGCCCGGTGCCGCGCGCCCACGAGGCGCGCATCGACAAGCGCTATCACGCCGCCATCGCCCGCGTGCAGCAGCATGCCGACGCCGCCCGCCGCGCCCAGGATACGGTCCTGGCCGGCACCGTGCGCGACAAGCTGCGCCTGGTCCAGGCGCTCGAGATGGCGCTGGCCAATCCCGGCGCCCCTACCCAGGCCGCCGACTGGCGCGCGCGCTGGGACGCCATGCTGGCGCTCGAAGGCGGCTACGAGCCGATCCTGCGCTCGCGCTTCGAGGCCGCCCTCGCGGCCCTCGAAGCGTCCGAGGACGAGCGCGCCGCCTACGTGCGCGCGATGGAAGACAACCGCGGGCGCCTGCTGAACGACTTGCTGCGCCTCGAGATCGCGGCCGGCATCGACAGCGGCCCCGAATTCGCGCGCGAGCGCTTGCGCCTGCAGGTCGAGGTGCTGCAAAGCTCGCTCAAGTCGGGCCAGAAACCCGGCGCGCAGGCGGCCGAGCTGCGCGTGCTGCTGGCGCTGCCGACGCTGCTCGACGTGCGCACCGAAACCCGTATCGAACACCTGCTGTTGCGCCAGCCGAAGGACAATCCATGAATGAAGTGAGGGTACAGGCCGGGGATTTCGACCTCGGCCATGAAGTGGCGCGCCTGCGCGCGAACGATGCGCGCATCGGCGCCGTGGTGTCTTTCGTCGGCACCGTACGCGACCTGAACGACGGCGCCAGGGTCTCCGAGATGGAGCTCGAACACTATCCGGGCATGACCGAAAAATCGCTGCAAGAGATCGCGGAGCGGGCCCGCGCGCGCTGGCCCCTGTACGGCACCCTGGTCATCCATCGCGTCGGCCCGCTGGCCCCGCTGGACCAGATCGTGCTGGTGGCCTGCAGCGCCGCGCACCGGGGCGATGCCTTCGCGGCCTGCGAGTTCATCATGGACTACCTCAAGACCGAGGCGCCGTTCTGGAAGAAGGAGCAGACGCCGGACGGCGCGCGCTGGGTCGACGCCCGCGTCAGCGACGATACGGCCAGGGCCAAGTGGGCGCGCTAGCGTGGGTGGCCTGGTGACGCCGCTGGGCTTCGCCGCGGTCGGCCTGGGCGCGGCGCTCGGTGCCTGGCTGCGCTGGGGCCTGGGCCTGTGGCTCGGTGGCCTGCACGGCCTGGTGCAGGTCGGGACGCTGGCGGCCAACCTGGCCGGCGGCTACCTGGTGGGCCTGGCGCTCGGCTTTTTCGCCGGCCAGCCCGACCTGGCGCCGGCGTGGCGCCTGTTTTTGATCACCGGCTTTCTCGGCGGCCTGACGACCTTTTCCAGCTTCTCGGGCGAGTCGGTGACCCTGCTGCAGCGCGGCGAGGTCGGCTGGGCGCTGGCGCACACGGCCTTGCACCTGCTTGGCTCGCTGCTGCTGTGCGCGGCCGGCTTCGCCACCTGGCGCGCGCTGCGCGGCTAGTCGCCGCGGGCGGCGCCGGCCGCCTTGAAAACCGTGCCCCCACCCCCATTTTGCTCTCACGCTAAGAACTACATCGAGGGAGCACCACCATGCGGCAAGATAAATTGACGACCAAGCTCCAGGAAGCCCTGGCGGACGCCCAGAGCCTGGCGGTCGGGAACGATAACCAGTACATCGAAACAGTCCACCTCCTGCTCGCCCTGCTGAACCAGGACGATGGGGCCGCGCGCTCGCTGCTGCAGCGCGCCGGCGTCAATGTCGGCGCGCTGACCAATGCGCTGAAAGCGGCGCTCGAGCGCCAGCCCAAAGTGACCGGCGCCGGCGGCAACGTCCAGGTCGGGCGCGACCTGATGGCGCTGCTCAACCTGGCCGACCGCGAGGCGCAGAAACGCGGCGACCAGTTCCTGTCGTCCGAGATGGTGCTGCTGGCGCTGACCGAAGACAAGTCCGACGCCGGCCGCCTGGCGCGCGAAAACGGCCTGGCGCGCAAGTCGCTGGAGTCGGCGATCCAGGCCGTGCGCGGCGGCGAAACGATGGATTCGCCCGAGGCCGAAGGCCAGCGCGAAGCCCTCAAAAAATACACGCTCGACCTGACCGAGCGCGCCCGCGCCGGCAAGCTCGACCCTGTGATCGGCCGCGACGACGAGATCCGGCGCGCGATCCAGGTGCTGCAGCGGCGCAGCAAGAACAACCCGGTGCTGATCGGCGAACCCGGGGTCGGCAAGACCGCGATCGTCGAGGGCCTGGCCCAGCGCATCGTCAACGGCGAGGTGCCCGATTCGCTCAAGGGCAAGCGCGTGCTGTCGCTCGACATGGCCGCGCTGCTGGCCGGCGCCAAGTTCCGCGGCGAGTTCGAAGAAAGGCTGAAAAGCGTACTGAAGGAGCTGGCGCAAGATGAGGGCCAGACCATCGTCTTCATCGACGAGATCCACACCATGGTGGGCGCCGGCAAGGCCGAAGGCGCCATGGACGCCGGCAATATGCTCAAGCCCGCGCTGGCGCGCGGCGAGCTGCACTGCGTCGGCGCGACCACGCTCGACGAGTACCGCAAGTATGTCGAGAAGGACGCCGCGCTCGAGCGCCGCTTCCAGAAGATCATCGTCGACGAGCCGAGCGTGGAGGCGACCATCGCCATCCTGCGCGGCCTGCAGGAGAAATACGAGCTGCACCACCAGGTGGACATCACCGACCCGGCGATCATCGCCGCGGCCGAGCTGTCGCACAGGTACATCACCGACCGGTTCCTGCCCGACAAGGCGATCGACCTGATCGACGAGGCGGCAGCCAAGATCAAGATCGAGATCGATTCCAAGCCCGAGGTCATGGACCGCCTCGAGCGGCGCCTGATCCAGCTGAAGATCGAGCGCGAGGCGGTGCGCAAGGAAACCGACGAGGCGTCGCAGCGCCGCCTGGAACTGCTGGGCGAAGAGATCGCGCGCCTGGAGCGCGAGTACAACGACTACGAAGAAGTGCTGAAGGCCGAGAAGGCGGCGGTGCAGGGCACCACCCACATCCGGGAAGAGATCGAGCGCGTCCGCTTCCAGATGGAAGAGGCCAAGCGCCAGAGCAACTGGCAGAAGGTGTCGGAGCTGCAGTACGGCCGCCTGCCGGAGCTGGAAGCGCAGCTGCGCCAGGCCGAGGAAGCCACGGCCCGTGCCGACGCCGACAACAAGAAGCCGAAGCTGCTGCGCACGCAGGTGGGCGCCGAGGAGATCGCCGAAGTGGTCTCGCGCGCGACCGGCATCCCGGTGGCGCGCATGATGCAGGGCGAGCGCGACAAGCTGCTGCACATCGAGGACGAGCTGCACAAGCGCGTGGTGGGCCAGGACGAGGCGATCGTGGCGGTGTCGGACGCGATCCGCCGTTCGCGCGCCGGGCTGTCGGACCCGAACCGCCCGTACGGCTCCTTCATGTTCCTGGGCCCGACCGGGGTCGGCAAGACCGAGCTGTGCAAGGCGCTGGCGGGCTTCCTGTTCGATACCGAGGATATGCTGATCCGCATCGACATGAGCGAATTCATGGAGAAGCATTCGGTCGCGCGCCTGATCGGCGCGCCGCCGGGCTACGTCGGCTACGAAGAGGGCGGTTACCTCACCGAGGCCGTGCGCCGCAAGCCCTACAGCGTGATCTTGCTCGACGAGATCGAGAAGGCGCACCCGGACGTGTTCAACGTGCTGCTGCAGGTGCTGGATGACGGCCGCATGACCGATGGCCAGGGCCGCACCGTGGACTTCAAGAACACGGTGATCGTGATGACCTCGAACCTGGGCTCGCACCGGATCCAGTCGATGGACACCGACGAGCCGGCAGTGGTCAAGCTGGCCGTGATGGCCGAGGTGCGCGGCCACTTCCGTCCCGAGTTCATCAACCGGATCGACGAGATCGTGGTGTTCCATGCGCTCGACGAGAAGAACATCGGCGCCATCGCCCGCATCCAGCTGCACAACCTGGAGGCGCGCCTGGCCAAGATGGAAATGACGCTCGACATCGACGACGAGTCGCTGCAGAAGATCGCGGAGGCCGGCTACGATCCGGTGTATGGCGCGCGCCCGCTCAAGCGCGCGATCCAGCAGCAGATCGAGAACCCGCTGTCCAGGGCGATCCTGGCCGGCCGCTTCGGACCGAAGGACACGATCCCGGTGCGGGTGCGCAATGGCGAACTGGTGTTCGGCGAGGAGACGGTCGACCTCGCCAAGTAATCAGGCGATGGTCCGGCAACGAGGGCGCGGCAATGGCCGCGCCCTCGTTGTTTTCACGATGCGAAATCATGGTCCTGCAATGTGGGATACGCAGCAAATGCGCACCCCGGTTTGTTCTCACGGGAAGAAATTTTATTCCATATCGCGGAATGTTCAATTCAAGTCATTGAATTTACAGCCTAAAATTTTACTTATCTGTCTTATATAAGAGTGATGGTGCTGCGCACAAAGCGGGCTATGATGGTGTCAACGGATTCGCACCACCTTCAATCATGCCGTCGACTTCAGGAGAACATCATGACTAGCCGTGAACAGCAAATCGCCGAACTGCAGCAGGAATGGGACAACAATCCACGCTGGAAAGGTGTGACCCGCAACTACACCGCGGCCGACGTCGTTCGCCTGCGTGGCTCGGTCCCGATCGAGCACACGCTGGCCAAGCGCGGCGCCGACAAACTGTGGAAGCTGGTGCACGACGAGCCCTACGTCAACGCCCTCGGCGCCCTGACCGGCAACCAGGCCATGCAGCAGGTGAAAGCCGGACTGAAGGCGATTTACCTGTCGGGCTGGCAGGTGGCGGGCGATGCCAATGCCGCCGGCGAAATGTATCCCGACCAGTCGCTGTATCCGGCCAACTCGGTGCCGCTGGTCGTGCGCCGCATCAACAACACCTTCCAGCGCGCCGACCAGATCCAATGGTCTGAAGGCAAGGACGACATCGATTACTTCGCGCCGATCGTGGCCGATGCCGAAGCCGGCTTCGGCGGCGTGCTCAATGCCTATGAGCTCATGAAGTCGATGATCGAGGCGGGCGCCGCCGGCGTGCACTTCGAAGACCAGCTGGCTTCGGTCAAGAAATGCGGCCACATGGGCGGCAAGGTGCTGGTGCCGACCCGCGAGGCGGTCGAGAAACTCAACGCCGCGCGCCTGGCCGCCGACGTGATGGGCACCTCGACCCTGGTCATCGCCCGCACCGATGCCGAGGCGGCCGACCTGCTCACCTCGGACGTCGACGCCAACGACAAGGAATTCTGCACCGGCGAGCGCACGGTGGAGGGCTTCTTCCGCGTCAAGCCCGGCATCGAGCAGGCGATCGCGCGCGGCCTGGCCTATGCGCCCTATGCCGACCTGGTCTGGTGCGAGACCGGCAAGCCCGACCTCGAGTTCGCGCGCCGCTTCGCCGACGCCATCCACGCGAAATTCCCGGGCAAGATGCTGGCCTATAACTGCTCGCCCTCGTTCAACTGGAAAAAGAACCTGGACGACGCCACCATCGCCAAGTTCCAGCAAGAACTGGGCGCGATGGGCTATAAATTCCAGTTCATCACGCTGGCCGGTTTCCACTCGCTCAACTATGGCATGTTCAATCTCGCCCATGGCTACGCCCGCAGCGGCATGTCGGCCTTCGTCGAGCTGCAGGAAGCCGAGTTCGCGGCGGCCGAGAAGGGCTTCACCGCCGTCAAGCACCAGCGCGAAGTGGGCACCGGCTACTTCGACGCCGTGACCCAGGCCATCCAGCAGGGCCAGAGCTCGACCACCGCATTGCATGGCTCGACGGAGGACGAACAGTTCTTCGAAGACAAAAAGGTAGCGTGATCGTAGCGTCGGCGGCGATGCCGCCGACGCGGTGATTGCCAGCGGTTCCGATTTCATACCGGATGATCTCGCTGTCAACCATCACCGCGTCGGCGGCATAGCCGCCGACCCTACTGGAATTCCCAGCCGCAGTCGGTTGTAGTGGATAATGGCGCCTGATTCTGCCGCCAAATTTCTCGCGGCAAACCTCTTTTAGGAATTCCAGCTTATGTTGAGCTACCGCCACGCCTTCCACGCGGGTAACCACGCCGATGTCCTCAAGCATTTCGTACAGGTGCAGCTGCACTTGTACATGAATCAAAAGGATGCCGCCTATACCTATATCGACACCCACTCGGGCGCCGGCGTCTATGCGCTCGACAGTTTTCAGGCGACCAAGACCGCCGAGTTCGATACCGGCATCGGCCCGCTGTGGACCTGCACCGATGTCCCGGCCGCGCTGAAGGAATACCTCGACCTGATCAAGGGGATGAACCCGAGCGGCAAGATGCGCTATTACCCGGGTTCCCCCTACGTCGCCGAGCAGATGTCGCGCGAGCAGGATCGCCTGCGCCTGTTCGAACTGCACCCGGCCGATTGCAAGATCCTGGCCGATAACTTCCGCAAGCTCGACGCGCACAAGGCCGAGCAGGGCGAGCGCTCGCGCGGGCGCCGCGTGATCATCGAGCATGGCGACGGCTTCCACAGCATGAAGGCGCTGCTGCCGCCGCCGTCGCGCCGCGCGCTGGTGCTGATCGATCCGCCCTACGAGATCAAGGACGACTACAAGCGGGTGCGCGACGCGCTCGACGAGGCGCTGGGTAAATTCCCAAGCGGTATTTATGCGATCTGGTATCCCGTGCTGCAGCGCATGGAGTCGCGCCAGTTCGCCGACCGCCTCAAGCGCCTGCCGGCCAAGGAGTGGCTCAACGTCACGTTCACCACCACTACCCCGACCCCGGACGGCACCGGCCTGCACAGCAGCGGCATGTTCATCCTGAATCCGCCGTACACGCTCGAGCCGATCCTACGCGAAGTCATGCCCTACCTGGTGCGCGTGCTGGGCAAGGACGCCGGCGCCCGCTTCACGATCGAGAAGGGCGTGCAGGTGACGGGCGCAGCCGCCGGCCGCATGGTGGGCGACGCGCCGCGCGCGCCGGTGGGCAATGCGCGCCGCGCCAGCCCGCTGTCGGGCAAGGGCAGCCTGCGCCTGCCAGGCCAGAGCATGCCGCGCGCCGACGAAGCGCCGGCCGCCCCGGCCAGGCCGGCGCGCGCGGATGGTCCACGCAACACCGCGCCGCGCGATGGCGCGCCACGCGGCAGTGCGGCGCGCGATGGGGCGCAACCAGGCAAGGCGGCGCGTGATGGCGCGCCACGCAGCAGCGCCGCGCGCACGCGCGCCGACGCGGCTGCCGGCCCGCGCGATGGTGCAGCGCGCAGCGCGCGCAACGACGCCGCCCGGCCGGCGGCGCCGAGCGC
The DNA here is from genome assembly GCF_050434805.1 of Massilia sp. UYP11. Classification (NCBI taxonomy): domain Bacteria; kingdom Pseudomonadati; phylum Pseudomonadota; class Betaproteobacteria; order Burkholderiales; family Oxalobacteraceae; genus Massilia; species Massilia sp. UYP11. The sequence goes on along the minus strand of NZ_JBNDJE010000003.1, from coordinate 25,617 downwards.
GCCGCGCACCGGGCGCACCCGCCAGGGCGGTGGTGGTCGCGGCTGACCCGAGCGTCGTACGATTCGATGTCGAAATGCTAAGATTGGCATTCTTGTAGTATAGTCGGCGTAGATGGGTGGCGCGTGCCGTCCATCGGGCGCGGCGCGCTGCCGTGACTGTTTCCAGGAGTATTTTTCGATGCACGCCGATGCAACGGCAGCGGTCTCCGTGCCGGCCGATGATTTCTTTCTTGCGCGTCAGCCCATCCTTGGGCGCGACCAGCATCTGGTGGCGTTCGAGCTGCTGTTCCGTGCCGCCGGCGAGGATGACGACGCCAAGCTGACCGACGGCGCGGCAGCCACCGCCGCCGTCATCTCGCATGCATCCCAGCTTGGCATGGAGCAGGTGGTGGGCGAGCAGCTTGCCTTCGTCAACGTCGACGAAGTGGTGTTGATGAGCGACTTCGTGCGCTTCTTACCATCCCACAAGGTGATCCTGGAAATCCTCGAGACGGTGGAGCCGACGCCGGAACTGCTGGCGCGGGTGGCCGAGCTCAAGGAACTGGGATTCAAGTTCGCGGTCGACGATGTGGTCGAGCATTCGAGCGAGCTCGACAAGCTGGTGCAGCTGGTCGACATCATCAAGGTCGACGTCAAGGGCGTTGCCCCGAACGAGCTGGCCCAACTGGTCGACTCGCTGCGCGCCACCGGCAAGCGCCTGCTGGCCGAGAAGGTCGAAACCATCGACGAATTCAAGCTGTGCATGGAACTGGGCTTCGAGTATTTCCAGGGCTATTATTTTGCCCGTCCCGCCATTCTGAGCGGACGCAAGATCACGCCGTCCGAGATCACCATCCTGCGCCTGCTGGAACTGGTCAACTCGAACGCCGACAGCCAGGCGATCGAGACCGCCGTCAAGCGCGACGCCCTGATCAGCCTGAACCTGCTGCGCCTGGTGAACAGCCGCGCGGTGCCGGGTCCGCGCATCGAGTCGCTGTCGCAGGCCCTGGTCCAGCTCGGCCGGCGCCAGCTGGGGCGCTGGCTGCAGATCCTGCTCTATACCGCGGCCGGCGCCAAGGTCGAACTGAAGTCGCCGCTGCTGCAGCTGGCCACGACGCGCGGCAAGCTGCTCGAACTGATGACCCTGCGCGTGCGGCCGGGCGACACCGCCAGCGCCGACCGCGCCTTTACGGTCGGCATCATGTCGCTGGCCGAAGCCCTGTTCTCGGTGCCGATGGCCGACATCCTGGCCCACGTTGACATCGCGCACGACGTGCGCCAGGCCCTGCTTGCGCGCGAAGGCGACTTCGGCACCATGCTGCGCATCGCCGAACTGCTCGAGGCGGCCGAAGGCGGCAGCAAGCTGACCTGCGCGCTCAAGAAGATCGGCCTGACGGTGGCCGAAGTGCGCGAGATCGAGCTGGCGGCCTTCGACTGGGTGCGCGAATTGACCCACGACGCCCAGCAGCCAGCGCCGGTTGCGTGAATTTTTCGTGAGCGCGTAGCGGCGCGCCCGGCCGCAGTACTGGCGCGAGCTTGACTGCGCCAGGATGACTGCCCGGGTATTACTGACCCAAAAACAGGAACACGGTCGGCTTCTTGTGGAAGTCCGGCCCTTTATTGGCCGCCAGCGCCGTCTTCCACTTGGCCGCCGTCAAGGTGCGCACCGATTCGCTCGGCAGCGACAGGTCGGTCGCCACGCAGACCAGGGTGCCCGGCTGGCAGCTCGCCGCCAACGCCTCCAACATGGCGCCGTTGCGATACGGCGTTTCGATCAGCAACTGGGTCTGGCGCTCGGCGCGCGAGCGCTTTTCCAGTTCCAGGATCCGCTTGCTGCGCTGCGCTGCATCGGTCGGCAGGTAGCCATTGAAGGCGAAGCTCTGGCCGTTCAGGCCGCTGGCCATGACGGCCAGCAGCAGCGACGACGGTCCCACCAGCGGACGCACATTGATGCCGTGCTGGTGGGCCAGGCGCACCAGGTCGGCGCCGGGGTCGGCCACGGCGGGCACGCCGGCTTCCGACACCAGGCCCGCGTCGCGGCCCGCCAGCAGCGGCGCCAGCAGTTGCGCCAGCGCCGCCGGCGGCGTGTTCACGTTCAGTTCCGCGATCTCGATTTCCTGCAGGGGCTTGGCCAGCGGGTGGTCGATCGCGATCAGTTTCAGGAAGGCGCGCGCGGTCTTGGCGTTCTCGGCCACGAAGTAATCGAGTTTGCTGGTCAGCGCCTGCACCTGGGTCGGGAGCAGGGCGTTCAGGGAGCCTGGGGTGGCGTCGGTCGGGCCGAGGGTGTTCGGAATCAGGTACAGGGTGCCGGGCATGATGGAAAGAAATTGATGAGTCAGCCGCCAAAGAAGGGGACGCCGGCCTTGCGCAGCATGCCGGTCAGGGCAATCAGCGGCAGGCCGGTGAGGGCGGTGGGGTCGTCCGACTGGACGCGTTCGAGCAGGGCGATGCCGAGCCCCTCGTTCTTGGCGCTGCCGGCGCAGTCGTAGGGCTGCTCGATGCGCAGGTAGGCGTCGAGTTCATGGTCTGGCAGGTCGCGGAAAGCGACGCGCACCTGCACGTTCTCGAGCTGGGCCGCCTGGCGCGGGTCGGCAACGCGGCCGTCCCACAGGCACAGGGCGGTATGGAACACGACTTCGCGCCCGCGCATCAGCTGCAGCTGGGCCAGCGCGCGTGAATGGTCGCCGGGCTTGCCGATCTGCAGCCCGTCCAGCGTGGCGACCTGGTCGGAGCCGATCACCAGCGCGCCGGGGTGCAGGGTTGCTACGGCCTGCGCCTTCTCGCGCGCCAGGCGCAGCGCGGTGGCGGGCGGCGCTTCGCCCTCCAGCGCGGTCTCGTCGATGTCGGGCGCGACGGTTTCGAAGGGCAGGCCCAGGCGCTCGAGCAGTTCACGGCGGTAGGCGGAACTCGAAGCGAGGATGAGCGAAGGCATAGGTATCATGGCGCTGGTGTTCGAGAATACGTCGGGAGAATACGCCGGAAGAATGCGACGGTTTTTTGACGCTGGTGCGAAAATCCTGCTATTATCGCAGGTTTTCCGGGGTGACTTTCTAAATGAGCGCTTTTGTCATCGACGCCTTCGAGTTTTGCAAGAACGACGGCCATCGTGAAGGCGCTACGCCCCTGGTCGACATGCCGCGTCTTGCCGCCGAAAGCACGGACAAGGGCGGCGACATCCGCTGGTCCATCCAGGGCGGCCGGACCCGCCAGGCGTATCCGTCGCTGACCCTCACGGTCGCCGGACATGTCAAGCTGGTGTGCCAGCGTTGCCTGCAGCCTATGGACTACGAGATCGATTCGTCGACCATGCTGGTGCTGGGCGAGAACGACGAGGATGCCGACGCGATCGAGGCAATCCTCGACGATGAAAGCATCGACGTGATCGTCGGCAGCCGCAGCTGCGACATCCGCGAGTTGCTCGAGGACGAGGCCCTGCTGGCCTTGCCGCAATCGCCGCGGCACGATGTTTGTCCGGATACGGGCTTGCTCGATCGCCTGAAAACCGATAAAGTGTCGCCTTTCGCCGCTCTGAAGAACCTGAAGACGGACTAAGAAGAAATAGTAACAACAATCAGCATTACAGGTTTCGCAGTACGGTGGCGGCAGCGTAGAAACAATGTCGTCCAAAATCTGCAAAAAAACGTGTCAAACGCGTGCAATCGAGTATGGCATTCGCGGTAGTTGTAGCAGCGTTCAACATGTCGGCAGTCGTCAAAAAGCTTGCCGCCGAGATACTCGATTTGCAGCTGGTTTGCCTATCGAATGTGTTAAAATTTTAGAACTTTGTACTAGGAGTTATCATGGCAGTTCAGCAGAACAAGAAATCCCCATCGAAGCGCGGCATGCACCGTTCGCACGATTTTCTGACCGCCCCGAACCTGGCAGTCGAGCCGACCACCGGCGAAACCCACCTGCGTCACCACATCTCGCCGAACGGCTTCTATCGTGGCCGCAAGGTCCTGAAGACCAAGAACGACGAGTAATCGACGTTCTGGCTTTTAGCATCATGAAAGCGGCGCAACGTATGTTATCTGCGTGGCGCCGCTTTTTCTTTGGCATCTGCTCAGTAACCGGCTGCATCCTGGGAGTCCGTCCCGACGCTCCTGGCACCGTCATGTTGAACAGCCTGGATCCCGTGCGCATGTGCGCCACGACCCGATCCCCTCTCGCCGCTCGTCCTGCGTGAGCCGCGGCATCTCCAACAAATGACAATTAAAATATCCATTGACTGCATGGGCGGCGATCACGGCCCTTCAGTTACCATTCCGGCAGCCATCTCCTTCCTCAAAAAGCAAGCTGACGCCGAGCTCGTGCTCGTGGGCGTCGAAGAGGTGCTGCGCGCAGAACTCAAGAAGCATCATGCGGAGAACAACCCGCGCCTGACCGTCAAGCACGCCTCCGAAGTCATCACGATGGACGACCCGGTCGAAGTGGCCCTGCGCCGCAAGAAGGATTCGTCGATGCGGGTGGCGATCGAGGCCGTCAAGGATGGCAGCGCCCACGCCTGCGTCTCGGCCGGCAATACCGGCGCCCTGATGGCCGTCTCGCGCTACGTGCTCAAGACCATGGCCGGCGTCGACCGCCCGGCGATCTGCTCGATCATGCCGAACCAGAAGGGTGGCCCGACCTATATCCTTGACCTCGGCGCCAACGTCGACTGCGAGCCGGACCACCTGCACCAGTTCGCCATCATGGGATCGGTGCTGTGCTCGGCGATCGAGGGCATCCCGCGCCCGACCATTGGCCTGCTCAACGTCGGCACCGAGGACATCAAGGGCAACGAGGCGGTGAAAGCCGCCGGCGTGCTGCTGCGCGCCGACGCCGAACGTGGCAAACTCAACTTTTTCGGCAATGTCGAAGGCAATGACATCTTCAAGGGCACGGTCGACGTCGTCGTGTGCGACGGTTTCGTCGGCAACGTCATGCTCAAGGCGATTGAAGGCCTGTCGCGTTTCATGAAGGCCACGTTCAAGGAAAGCGTCCTGTCGATGCTCGGCGCGTTGCTGGCGCGCAAGTCGCTCAAGAAGCTCAATCCGGAACGCTACAACGGCGCCGGCCTGCTGGGCCTCAAGGGCCTGGTGTTCAAGAGCCACGGCGGCGCCGGTGCCTATGCCTTCGAGTGGGCGATCAAGCGCGCCTACGATGCCGCGCACAATAATGTGCAAGAGCACCTGTCGGCCCTGATCGCCGAACTGATGCCAAGCTCCCCGGTAACGGCGCCCGTAGTCGCGCCGGCGCCGACGCTCGACAGCCAGCGCCAGGCGCAATAACCCAGCAGAATGGTGAAGCAATGACCATGTATAGCAAAATTACCGGCACCGGCAGCTACCTGCCAGCCAATCGCGTTACCAACGACCAGCTCGCCGCGCAGTTGGCGCAGCAGGGCGTCGAGACGTCGCACGAGTGGATCTTCACCCGCAGCGGCATCGAGGCGCGCCACTTCGCCGCGGCCGACGAACTCTCGTCCGACCTGGCGGTGCACGCCGCCCGCCGCGCGCTCGAGATGGCCGGCAAGACCCCGCTCGATGTCGACCTGGTGATCGTCGCCAGTTCCACTCCCGACTTCCACGGCAGCTTCCCGAGCACGGCATGTATCGTGCAGCAGAAGCTGGGCATGGCCAGCGGCAGCGCCGCCTTCGACGTGGCCGCCGTGTGCAGCGGCTTTGTGTACGCGGTCTCGACCGCCGACGCCTTCATCCGCGCCGGCAACCACAAGCGCGTGCTCGTGATCGGTTCCGAAGTGTTCTCGCGTATCGTCGACTTCAGCGACCGCACCACCTGCGTGCTGTTCGGCGACGGCGCCGGCGCCGTGCTGCTCGAAGCCTCGAACGAGCCGGGCATCCTGGCTGCCCGCCTGCATGCCGATGGCAGCCATGCCGGCATCCTGTCGATCCCGGGCAACCTGGCCAATGGCGCGGTCGCCGGCAGCGGCTTCCTGCACATGGACGGCCCGGCGGTGTTCAAGCTGGCTGTCACCGTGCTGGAGCAGGTGGCGCACGAAGTGCTGGATCACGCCGGCGTACGCCCGGCGGACGTCGACTGGCTGGTGCCGCACCAGGCGAACATCCGCATCATGAACGGCACCGCCAAGAAGCTCGGCCTGCCGCTGGAAAAGATGGTCGTCACCGTCCACGAGCACGGCAATACCTCGGCCGCCTCGATCCCGCTGGCGCTCGACCAGGCGGTGCGCGACGGCCGCATCAAGCCGGGCCAGAACGTCCTGATGGAAGGCGTGGGCGGCGGCTTTACCTGGGGCGCGGTGCTGGCGCGCATGTAAGCGTGAGCACCAGCCTCCAAGAACAACAACTACGGAAAACAACGATGAGCAAATTCGCATTCCTGTTCACCGGACAAGGCGCCCAGGCAGTGGGCATGCTGAACGGCTTCGCCGGTAACCCGACCGTCGATCAGACGGTGCAAGAAGCGTCCGACGCCCTGGGCTTCGACCTCAAGCGCATGATCGCCGAGGGACCGAAGGAAGACCTGGACCTGACCACCAATACCCAGCCGGTCATGCTGACCGCCGCGGTTGCCGTCTACCGCGCCTGGATCGCGGCCGGCGGCCCGGCGCCGAGCGTGGTCGCGGGCCACAGCCTGGGCGAGTATTCGGCCCTGGTGGCGGCCGGCGTGATCCCGTTCGCCGACGCCGTGCCGCTGGTACGCTTCCGCGCGCAATCGATGCAGGACGCGGTGCCGGTCGGGCAGGGCGGCATGGCCGTCATCCTCGGCCTGCAGGCCGCCGATGTGCAGGCCGTTTGCCTTGAGGCAGCGCAGGGCGAAGTGGTGGAGGCCGTGAACTTCAACGAGCCGACCCAGATCGTGATCGCCGGCCATACCGCCGCCGTCGAGCGCGCCTGCGAGATCGCCAAGGCCAAGGGCGCCAAGCGCGCCATGAAGCTGGCGGTATCCGCGCCGTTCCACTCGTCGCTCCTGAAGCCGGCATCCGACCGCCTGCGTACCTATATGGCGGAGCTGAAATTCGCCGCGCCGCAGATCGACGTCATCAACAACGTCGACGTCGCCGTGCTGAACGATCCCGAGCAGATCAAGGACGCGCTGGTGCGCCAGGCCGCCGGTCCGGTACGCTGGGTCGAGACCATGCAGAAGATGGCGCTCGATGGCGTGACCCAGGTCATCGAATGCGCACCGAGCAAGACCCTGATCGGCATGGCCAAGCGTATCGATGCGAACCTGGCCGGCGAAGCGCTGGTCGACCAGGCTGCGCTGGAGCGCGTGCTGGCGTCGCTCTCCGAATAAAAGATAAAGGAAAACCATGAATCTGCAGAATCAAGTCGCCCTTGTCACCGGCGCATCGCGCGGCATCGGCAAGGCCATCGCGCTGGAACTGGCGCGCCAGGGCGCCAAGGTCGTCGGCACCGCCACCAGCGAGTCGGGCGCGCAGGCGATTTCCGACTATCTGGCCGAGTTCGGCGGCAAGGGCGTGGTCCTGAACGTGCTCGACGCGGCCGGCTGCGCGCAAGTCGTGGACGACGTGCAGAAGGGCTTCGGCAGCCTGTCGATCCTGGTCAACAATGCCGGCATCACCCAGGACAACCTGGCCATGCGCATGAAGGACGACGAGTTCGACAACGTGATCGCCACCAATCTCACCGCCGTCGGTCGCATGTCGCGCCTGGTGCTACGCGGCATGATGAAGGCCAAAGCCGGTCGTATCATCAGCATCACCTCGGTGGTCGGCGCGGCCGGCAATCCGGGCCAGATGAACTACGCGGCCGCCAAGGCCGGTGTGGCCGGCATGACCCGTGCGCTGGCGCGCGAGATCGGCAGCCGCAACATCACCGTCAACTGCGTGGCCCCGGGCTTCATCGATACCGACATGACCCGCGCGCTGGGTGAAGGGCAGCACGAGGCGCTACTGACCCAGATTCCGCTGGGCCGCCTGGGCCTGCCGGAAGACATCGCCCACGCGGTGGCGTTCCTGGCCGGGCCGACGGCCGCCTACATCACGGGCACCGAGCTGCACGTGAATGGCGGCATGTATATGAATTAATCAGTAAAGTAATGAATTGATAAAAACCGCGTCCCAATTGGTCCCGGCGAGCCGGGCCCGATTAGGACGCAATCTCGACTTTTAGCAGGACTTTCCGGCGAAATGGCCGCAGTCGCCGAAAATAGTTTTTCGGGTCGCAAACCTGATAAAATGCGCGCACTTTCCGCAACACATACCTTAATGGAGCCAAAACATGTCGGATATCGAACAACGCGTTAAAAAAATCGTCGCTGAGCAACTGGGCGTTGCCGAAGCAGACATCAAAATCGATTCCTCGTTCGTTGACGACCTCGGTGCAGACTCGCTGGACACCGTGGAACTGGTGATGGCACTGGAGGACGAGTTCGAAATGGAAATTCCTGACGAGCAGGCTGAGAAGATCACCACCGTCAAGCAAGCCATCGACTACGCAACCGCGCACGTCAAGGCCTGAGTAGTCGCTTTACCGTTTTTGGGAGAATCGCTTGAGTCGTTCACGCAACCGCCGTGTCGTCGTCACCGGCCTGGGCTGCATTTCACCGATCGGCAACACCGTTGCCGAGACGTGGGATGCGGCATTGGCCGGCAAGTCGGGCATTGCCAACATCACCAAGTTTGATGCAGCGCCATTCACGACCCACTTTGCTGGTGAGGTCAAGAACTTCAACGTCGAAGACTACCTGCCGGGCAAGGAAGGCCGCCATATGGATACCTTTATCCATTTCGGCATGGCAGCCGGCATCCAGGCCCTGAAGGACTCGGGCCTGGAAGTCACCGAAGAGAACGCGGACCGCATCGGCGTGGTGATCGGTTCGGGCATCGGCGGCTTGCCGATGATCGAAGCGACCAAGGACGAATACGCGAACCGCGGCGCACGCCGCATCTCGCCGTTCTTCGTGCCGGCATCGATCATCAACATGATTTCGGGCGATCTCTCGATCAAGTTCGGCCTGCGTGGCCCGAACCTGGCCATCGTCACCGCCTGCACCACCGGCCTGCACAGTATCGGCGCGGCAGCGCGCCTGATCGAGTACGGCGATGCCGACGTGATGATCGCGGGCGGCGCCGAATCGACCGTGTCGCCGCTGGGCCTGGGCGGTTTCGCCTCGGCACGCGCGCTGTCGACCCGCAACGACGACCCGTCGACCGCCTCGCGTCCATGGGACCGCGACCGCGACGGCTTCGTGCTGGGCGAGGGCGCCGGTGTCATGGTGCTCGAAGAGTATGAACACGCCGTCGCGCGCGGCGCCCGGATCTATGCTGAAGTCATCGGCTTCGGCATGAGCGCGGACGCCAACCACATCACCTCGCCGGTCGAGGATGGCAGTGGCGCGGCGCGTTGCATGGTCAATGCGTTCCACAACGCCGGCATCAACGTCGACCAGGTGCAGTACGTGAACGCGCACGGCACGTCGACGCCGCTGGGCGACGTGGCCGAAGTGCGCGGCATCAAGCGCGTGTTCGGCGACCATGCCAAGAGCCTGGTCGTGAACTCGACCAAGTCGATGACCGGTCACCTGCTCGGTGGCGCCGGCGGCCTGGAGTCGGTGTTCACCGTGCTGGCGATCCACAACCAGGTGTCGCCACCGACGATCAACATCTTCAACCAGGATCCGGAGTGCGACCTGGACTTCTGCGCCAACACGGCGCGCGAGATGCAGATCGACTACGCGGTGAAGAATTCCTTCGGTTTCGGCGGCACCAACGGTACGCTGATCTTCGCCAAAGTCTGAACCACTTCGCCCCATCCAGGTCTAACTGGATGGGCGCTTCCAACAGCCCGGCCTGTCGCCCGTTCGTGGCGGCCTGCCGGCGCTGGCGGTAGAAGGGCTGTCTCCGGGGCTTGCTCCGGAGTTTCCTCCGCCCGCCATCCTGCTCATTGTGCTCATTGTGCTCATTCGCAGGCCATTTCCTCGATTTGTCCTGTGCTTCATGTCGCTTGCGGTGTCCGCCGTCATCGCGCCGTCGCGTCGCCTGCGCGGTCTGCTCGCAGCCTTCTGCGCGGCCCTGTGCGCGGCTGCCCTGGCCGTGGGCCTGCTGCTGCCTGAACGCTTCGCATTCGGCGGCGCTGTCGCATGCGCGCCGCTGCTGGCCGCGCTGTCGCTGGCGCGCCTGCCTGTCGCCGTCCCGGCCGGCTGGCCGCGCCGTCGTTGGCGCGCCAAAGGGAGCGCCAAAGGGGGCGCCCGCCGCGCGGCTGATTCCACGGTGTTTTTGCCTGGGATTGCAACGGTGCGCCGGATTGATATTTCTGGAGTTGGTCAGGTACGCCTGACGGTACAACAGGAGTTGGGGAAAGGCGCGCCAGCGGCCGGGAATCCTGAGCCGGGCCCGACCATGACGCTGCTGCCCGGCGCCATGGTCTGGCCCTGCTGCATCGTGCTGCGACTGCGCGCCGAGGATGGCGCGACCTGGCCGCTGGTGCTGCTGCCAGACGCCGTGGGCGCCGGCCAATACCGCGCGCTGGCGGTGGCCGTGCGTGCGCTCGCCAATGGCGCGGCAACAATACCGATACAAAACAGTGTGAACTTATTGCAGGTGGCCAACTCTTAAGGATGTACCGATTCACGCTGCGCGCATGAATCGGTGCCTCCTCGCGAGAGGCCGCCAATGGGGCATGGTCCGTGACGACAGAACGCGAGTGTGATCAGTTGCTGGTAGAGCGCGTCCAGGCCGGGGACCAGGGGGCTTTTGATTTACTGGTCTCCAAGTACCAACGTCGCCTGATGCGCCTGGTGTCGCGTCTCGTCCACGATCCGGCCGAAGCCGAAGACGTGGTGCAAGAGACCTTCATCAAAGCATACCGGGCCCTGCGTCATTTTCGTGGGGATTCGGCTTTTTATACATGGCTTTATCGAATAGGAATCAACACCGCCAAGAATTTTCTAGTAACCCAGGGAAGGCGCGCACCGACGTCGACCGAGACGGACGCCGAACGCGCCGAAGGATTCGATGATGCAGATAGCTTGCGCGACATTAATACACCTGAATCCATGCTCGCCAGTAAACAGATCGCCCATACAGTCAATGCGGCCATGGAAGCATTGCCGCTCGAACTGCGCACGGCGATCGTCTTGCGCGAAATCGAAGGCCTCAGCTATGAGGAAATCTCCGAAGTGATGGCCTGTCCAATAGGTACGGTGCGCAGCCGGATTTTCCGGGCGCGCGAAGTCATCGCCGAGAAATTACGCCCTTTACTCGATTTCCCGGTTGACAAACGTCGGTAGGTAGCGGGATCGTACGAACACAGCACATATTGAACACCACCGACGTCGATGGAACCACCGATGGACACCAATAGAAAACTACGCGAGCAGATTTCTGCCCTGAAAGATGGCGCCTTGCCCGAAGCCGACCTGGAACTGGCATTGGCCGCGTTGCAGGGAAGCGACGGCCGCCAGGCATGGGATCTGTATCACCTGATCGGCGACGCGCTGCGCGACACGGCCACGCCGGCGCTGTCGCCGGAATTTCGCGCCCGCCTGGCCGAACGCCTCGCCGGCGAGCCGCCGCCGCTGCGCCGTGCGGCCGTCGCGGCCGAGCCCACCGGCCTGGCGGCGGTGCTCGCCAAGACCGCGTCTTCCTGACAGTTTCCGACCGTCCTGTCCGGCATCCTTACCCCAGGCTTAAATTCCTTCCTTTCGTCGCCGGGCCAGGGCTTTTATGGCCGGCGCGCGGCTGGCATGGCGCGACAAAGTGCGCAATTTGGCTTACCATTCAGTCAATCTTAGCCATTCAATAGCGAATCCATGACCAGTAAAACTGCCAGCCTGCTTCTGTCGGCACTGCTCGTGTCCGGCGCCACGGCCTTCGTTCAACCCGTCCACGCCGCTGCCCCCGTTCCCACCCCTACCGTTACCGGTCTGCCCGACTTCACCGACGTCATCGACAAGGTGGGGCCGGCGGTCGTCAATATCCGCACCACCGAGCGCGTGCGCACCCGCGGCGGTGCGCCGGGCGAGGAAGAGATGCAGGAATTCCTGCGTCGCTTCTTCGGCGGCCAGATGCCGCCGCGCGGCGGCGGCCGGCGCGGCCCGCAGCAGGAAGAAGAACGCGAAGTGCAGCGCGGCGTCGGCTCCGGCTTCATCATCTCGGCCGACGGCTTCGTGCTGACCAACGCCCACGTGGTCGAAGGCGCCGACGAGGTCACGGTGACCCTGAGCGACCGCCGCGAGTTCAAGGCCAAGGTGCTGGGCGCCGACCGCCGCTCCGACGTCGCGCTCCTGAAGCTCGCCGCGACCAACCTGCCATACCTGCGTACCGGCGACTCCAGCAAGATCCGGGTCGGCGAGTGGGTGCTGGCCATCGGTTCGCCGTTCGGCCTCGAAAACACCGTGACCGCCGGCATCATCTCGGCCAAGTCGCGCGATACCGGCGAATACTTGCCGCTGATCCAGAGCGACGTGGCGGTCAATCCCGGCAATTCGGGCGGCCCCCTGATCAACCTGCGCGGCGAAGTCATCGGTATCAACTCGCAGATCGCGACGCTGTCGGGCGCCTATAACGGCATTTCGTTCGCGGTGCCGATCGACGAGGTCATCCGCGTGTCCGATCAGCTCAAGACCACCGGCAAGGTCACCCGTGGCCGCCTGGGCGTGCAGATCAGCGAAGTCACGCGCGACGTGGCCGAATCGCTGGGCCTGGGCAAGGCGCGCGGCGCCGAAGTCTCGATGGTCGAACCGGGCGGCCCGGCCGAGAAGGCGGGCATCAAGGTCGGCGACATCATCCTGGCCTTCAACAAGCAGCCGATCCAGTCGACCACCGACCTGCCGCGCCTGGTGGGCGCCTCCAAGGTCGGCAGCCGCGCCAGCGTCACCGTCTGGCGCCGCGGGGCCCAGGTCGAGGTGCCGGTCACCATCGTCGAGTTGCAGGAGGAACGTGCGGCCCAGGGCCAGCAGCCGAAGAAGCCGGCGCCGGGCGCCGCGCCGGACGCGCTGGGCCTGCACATGTCGAATATTGCGCCGGCCGACCGCAAGGAGCTGGGCATCGACCACGGCCTGCTGGTCGAAGAGGCGCAGGGCCCGGCCGCCAGCGCCGGCATCCAGCCGGGCGACGTGATCTTGCAGTGGAACAATACGCCGATCACCAGCGTCGAGCAGTTCAAGTCCCTGCTGGCCAAGCACGACAAGTCGAAGGCGGTGGCCCTGCTGGTGCAGCGCGAGGGCGCCACGCAATACCTCACGCTCAAGCCGCGCCAGTGACGCAGCAGGGGAGTGCGCCGCACCGCGCCGCACGCCGCGCCCCGCGCTTCACCTTGTATTCGCGCAGCTGGTGCCACCTGTGCGAAGACATGCTGGCGGCGCTGCGCGCGCTCGAGCCGCCCGGGCAGCCGTTCGACGTCACCGTGCTCGACGTCGATGCCGACCCGGTGCTGGTGGCGGCCTTCGACGAGCTGGTGCCGGTGCTGTATGGCGACCCGGCCCAGCCCGAGCTGTGCCATTACTTTCTGGACGAGGCGGCGGTGCGGGCCTACCTGGCCGCCTGCGCCGGCGCGCAGGCGACGTCCTGAGCCACCCGCCGGAAACCGGCCTTTCTGCCTCGAAATCCGGTAAAATGCCGGGTCGGAGCGGTGATGTCCAACCTTCCAAGATTGCCAAGGCGCTCGCCTGGGGACCGGCACGGCCCCCGACGCAGCGCGTTTTCGTATTGCGCGGCCCGTTCGTCCTGCATCGCAGTGCGCCATATTTCGTCGTAGTCGCCGCCTTTCGCGGCCTTTCTGGTTTTGAGCTTTGTTAATGAACAACATACGTAACTTCTCCATCATCGCCCACATCGACCATGGCAAATCGACGCTGGCCGACCGCATCATCCAGCTGTGCGGCGGCCTGTCGGACCGCGAGATGGACGCCCAGGTGCTCGATTCGATGGACCTGGAGCGCGAGCGCGGCATCACCATCAAGGCCCAGACCGCGGCGCTGCAGTACAAGGCGCGCGACGGCCAGGTCTACAACCTGAACCTGATCGATACCCCGGGCCACGTCGACTTCTCGTACGAAGTGAGCCGCTCGCTGTCGGCCTGCGAAGGCGCGCTGCTGGTGGTCGACGCCTCGCAGGGCGTGGAAGCGCAGACGGTCGCCAACTGCTACACCGCGCTCGACCTGGGCGTGGAAGTGGTGCCGATCCTGAACAAGATCGACTTGCCGCACGCCGACCCGGACAACGCCAAGAAAGAGATCGAGGACGTGATCGGCATCGACGCGTCCGACGCCACCGTGTGCTCGGCCAAGACCGGCCTGGGCGTGGAAGACGTGCTGGAAACCCTGATCGCCAAGGTGCCGCCGCCCAAGGGCGACCCGGAAGCGCCGCTGCAGGCCCTGATCGTCGATTCCTGGTACGACCCGTACGTCGGCGTCGTGATGCTGGTGCGCGTGGTCAACGGCACCCTGCGTCCGAAAGACAAGATCCTCCTGATGGCCACCGAGTCGGTGAATCTGGTGGAAAACATCGGCGTGTTCACCCCGCGTTCGGTGTCGCTGCCGCAACTGACCGCCGGCCAGGTGGGCTTCATCATCGCCGGCATCAAGGAACTGACCGCCGCCCGCGTGGGCGACACGGTGACCCTGGCCAGCCGTCCGGCGTCCGAGCCGCTGCCCGGCTTCAAGGAAGTGCAGCCCCAGGTGTTCGCCGGCCTGTTCCCGGTCGAGGCGAACCAGTACGACGCCCTGCGCGATTCGCTCGAGAAGCTGAAGCTGAACGACGCCGCCCTGATGTACGAGCCGGAAGTCTCGCAGGCGCTGGGCTTCGGTTTCCGCTGCGGCTTCTTGGGCCTGCTGCACATGGAGATCGTGCAGGAGCGCCTCGAGCGCGAGTTCGACATGGACCTGATCACGACGGCGCCGACCGTGGTGTACGAGGTCGAGATGAAGGACGGCACCATCATCCGCGTCGACAATCCGTCGAAGATGCCGGAACCGTCGAAGATCAACGAAGTGCGCGAGCCGATCGTCGACGTCAACCTGTACATGCCGCAAGAGTACGTGGGTGCGGTGATGACCCTGTGTAACGGCAAGCGCGGCGTCCAGATGGACATGGCCTACCACGGCCGCCAGGTCAAGTTGCACTACGAGATCCCGATGGCCGAGATCGTGCTGGACTTCTTCGATCGCCTCAAGTCGACCTCGCGCGGCTATGCCTCGATGGACTACGAGTTCAAGGAAAATCGCGCGGCCGACGTGGTCAAGGTCGACATGCTGATCAACAGCGAAAAGGTCGACGCCCTGGCCATCATCGTCCACCGCGCCAACGCGCCGTATCGCGGACGCCAGGTGGCGGCCAAGATGCGCGAACTGATCCCGCGCCAGATGTTCGACGTGGCGATCCAGGCCGCCATCGGCGCCACCATCATCTCGCGCGAAAACGTGAAGGCGCTGCGCAAGAACGTCCTGGCCAAGTGCTATGGCGGCGACATCTCGCGCAAGAAAAAGTTGCTCGAGAAGCAAAAGGCCGGCAAGAAGCGCATGAAGCAGGTCGGCTCGGTGGAGATTCCCCAAGAAGCCTTCCTGGCCATTCTCCAGGTGGAAGATAAATAATGAATTTGCAACCCATCCTGGGCAATTTTGCCCTGATCCTGTTCGTCGCTATGGTCATCACGGGCATCATCTGGTGCCTGGACACGTTCTATCTGGCGAAACAGCGGCGCCGCGCCGCCGATGCCGCCTTGCGCGAGTACGATGCGCGCAATGACAAGCTGATCGCGGATGGGATCAAGGTGGACCACAATGGCAATCGCGCCGCGATCGAGCAGGCCCATCTGCGCCAGCCGACCTGGATCGAGTATTCGGGCAGCTTCTTCCCGGTGATCGCCCTGGTGTTCATCTTGCGCTCGTTCCTGTGGGAGCCGTTCAAGATCCCGTCGTCGTCAATGGTGCCGACCCTGCTGGTGGGGGATTTCATTTTGGTGAACAAGTACACCTATGGTATCCGGCTGCCGATCGTGAATAAGAAAATCATCCAGATGAATAATCCCCAGCGCGGCGACGTAATGGTGTTCAAGTACCCAAAGGACATGAACCAGGATTACATCAAGCGCGTCATTGGCGTGCCGGGTGATAAAATCACCTATGAGGACAAGCGCCTGACGGTCAACGGCAAGCCGGTGGAATATACGGCGCTGGACGACTACCTGGACGACCAGCATCCGATCTACCACAAGCAGTTCGTCGAGAAACTGCCGAGCGCGGCTGGCGTTACCCAGCACCGCATCCTGAATACGGCCGACAAGCGCAATATCGACCTGGGCAGCGTGGAAAACTTCCCGCTGCGCGAAAACTGCGAATACACCTACGACAAGTTTACTTGCGTGGTGCCGGAAGGACAGTATTTCATGATGGGCGATAATCGCGACAATAGCGCGGACAGCCGTTATTGGGGTTTCGTGCCTGATCGCAATATCGTCGGCAAGGCCTTCGTGGTCTGGATGAACTTCAGCAATCCGAAACGTGTCGGCAGTATCCAATAACAAGGGGCGGGCATGGATCGCAGCAAGCTGTTGAACAAGCAAGCCGGACTGTCCCTGTCCGGCCTGATCGGGGCGCTGGCGCTCATCGGCGTGGTCGGCATCTTTGCCATGCGCATGATTCCGGCCTATATCGAGTACGGCGCGATCAAGTCGGCGATCGTCCAGGCCAAGGACGCCGGCGGCGGCATCCGCGACATGCAGCAAGCCTTCAACCGCCATACCAGCGTCAATGACGTCGAGGCCGTACGCGGACAAGACCTGGTGTTTACCCGTGACGGCGAAGAAGTGCAGATCAGCTTTGCCTACGAAAAGCGGCTGCCACTGATGGGCAACGTCAGCCTGCTGATCGACTTCGCCGGCACCACCGACCCCAGCGGCGTGGTGGCCGAAGCCGACAGCGCCGCCCAATAGGGCTTTATAAAAATGCCGTGGTCCGCCCGGCCACGCACACGACATCGACAATGAATCTTCAGTTATTGCAAACGCGCTTGGGGTATACGTTCCGGGAAATCGGGCTGCTGCAGCAAGCCCTGACCCACCGTAGCCATAGCAGTCTGCATAACGAGCGCCTGGAATTCCTGGGCGATTCGGTTCTCAACTGCGTCGTCGCGTCGGTGCTGTACGAACGTTTCGGCATGCTCGACGAGGGCGACCTGTCGCGCCTGCGCGCCAACCTGGTCAAGCAGCAGGCGCTGTTCGAGATCGCCCAGAAACTCGACCTGTCGCAATTCCTGCGCCTGGGCGAGGGCGAACTCAAGTCCGGGGGCTTCCGCCGGCCCTCGATCCTGGCCGACACGCTGGAAGCGCTGCTCGGCGCGATCTTCCTCGACAGCGGGTTCGACAGCGCGCGCGGCGTGATCCGCGCCTTTTACATTCCGCTGCTCGAGACGGTCGACCCGGCCACGCTCGGCAAGGACGCCAAGACGCTGCTGCAGGAATTCCTGCAGGCGAAGCGCATCGCGCTGCCGACCTATAATGTGGTGGCCACCCACGGCGCCGCCCACAGCCAGGAATTCGAAGTCGAATGCCTGGTGCCCAAATTTGGCGTGCAGGTGTTCGGCCGCGGCGGCAGCCGCCGCGCGGCCGAGCAGGCCGCCGCCGGCCTGGCGCTGGACGCGGCCCAGAAGGCGCTGGCCAAGACGCCGGGCGCGCGCAAGCCGCGCCAGCGCTCGGCCCAATTGAAGCTGGCCGGCATTGCCACCCCCCAGGGCGAAGCTGCCGCATCCGGCGCGCCCCACGCAGCACAACCAGGAACAGAAAAAGCATGAACGCCACTCCCGACAATTTCCGCTGCGGCTATATCGCCATCGTCGGCCGCCCGAACGTCGGCAAGTCGACCCTGATGAACGTCCTGATCGGCGCCAAGGTATCGATCACGTCGCGCAAGGCCCAGACCACGCGCCACCGCATCACCGGCATCCAGACCCGTGACGACGCGCAGTACATCTACGTCGACACCCCGGGCTTCCAGACCCGCCACGCGAATGCGCTGAACAAGACGCTCAACAAGACCGTCTCGAACACCCTGACGTCGTCGGACGCGATCCTGTTCCTGGTCGAAGCCGGCACCTTCGGTCCGGCCGACCAGCAGGTGCTGGAGATGTTGCCAAAGAATGTCCCGGTGATCCTGGTCATCAATAAATCGGACCGCGTCAAGGACAAGGCGGTCCTGATGCCGTTCGCGCAAAAGATCGCGGCCCTGTTCAATTTTGCCGCGATCGTGCCGGTCTCGGCCAAGCTGCGTTTCCAGGTCGATGCACTGGAAACCGAGATCAAGCGCCACCTGCCGGAAAATCCGCCGGTGTTCGGGCCGGACGACATCACCGACCGCAGCGAGAAATTCCTGGCGGCCGAGATCGTGCGCGAAAAAGTGTTCCGCCTGCTGGGCGACGAACTGCCGTACACCAGCACTGTCGTGATCGAGCAGTTCGAACAGGAAGGCAACCTGCGCCGGATCTTCGCGGCCATCCTGGTCGAGCGCGATACCCATAAATCGATGATCATCGGTAACAAGGGTGCGCGCCTGAAAGAGATTTCCACCCAATCGCGCCTGGATATGGAAAAACTGTTCGGCGGCCCGATTTATCTGGAGATCTGGATCAAGGTCAAGTCCGGCTGGGCCGACAACGAAGCGGGCCTGCGCGCTTACGGCTACGAGTAAGGGCACAGGACGCAAGCCGCGCGCATGTCCAGCCACGACCAATTCGTCGATGACCTGCCCGAGCAGGGCGCGCCCGCCGCGGGCAAGCGCACGCGCGCGCCGGCACGCGACAGCCGGATCACCGGCCAGCCCGGCTTCGTGCTGCACAGCTATCCCTACAAGGAAACCAGCCTCATCATCGACATGTTCACCCGTGACCATGGCCGGGTGGGGGTGGTGGCGAAGGGCGCCAAGCGCCCGTTTTCCAAGCTGCGCGGCGTGCTGCAGACCTTCCAGCCCCTGTCGGTGTCATGGAGCGGCAAGTCCGAGCTGCGCACGCTGATCGATGCCGAGTGGGTGGGCGGCATGCTGCCGCTGGAGCGCACGGCGCTGTTGTGCGGCTTTTACCTGAACGAGCTGCTGGTCAAGCTGCTGGCGCGCGACGACCGCCATCCGGCCCTGTTCGATCACTACGTCTCGACCCTGAACCAGCTCGCCCACGGCGAACCGGCGCCCATCGTCTTGCGAAAATTCGAAAGAGCCTTACTTAAGGAAACAGGCGTGGCAGCCGATCTCGGCCGCTGCACGAGCAGCCGCGGTCCGGTCGCGCCGGACCGTGACTACGTGGTCGATCCGGAGCGCGGCGCGCGTGCGGCGGGTCTGGGGGAAGTCTGGCCCGTTGTGTTGGGCAAGACCCTGCTGGACATGGAGCGCGAGGACTATACTGATCCGGCGACCCAGGCGCAGAGCAAGCAATTGATGCGCTTCCTGCTGGCGCATCACCTGGGCGGGCAGCCGCTCAATACGCGCCAGATTTTGATCGACTTGATGCAATTGTAAAAATAACACTATGAGCTTCCTGCAACCCGCCGGCCAGGTGATCGACCTGGGCGTGAACATCGACCACATCGCCACCGTGCGCAATGCGCGCGGGACCACGTATCCGGACCCGCTGCGCGCCGCGCTGCTGGCCGAGCAGGCGGGCGCCGACCTGATCACGCTGCACCTGCGCGAAGACCGCCGCCACATCAAGGATGCCGACGTGCTGGCATTGCGTCCGCTGCTGGCGACGCGCATGAACCTGGAAGCGGCCGTGACCCGCGAGATGATCGACTTCGCCTGCCGGGTGCAACCGCAGGACGTGTGCCTGGTGCCGGAGCGGCGCGAGGAAGTCACGACCGAGGGCGGCCTGGACGTGCTGCGCTATTACAACGAGGTCGAGGCAGCCGTGAAGCAGTTGCAGCAAGAAGGCATCCGCGTCTCGCTGTTCATCGATGCCGATGCGCGCCAGATCGAGGCCGCCTGCGCCGTCGGCGCCACCGTGATCGAGCTGCACACGGGCCGTTATGCCGAGGCCGAAGGCGAAGAAGTGGCGCACGAGCTCGAGCGCATCCGGCTGGGCGTGCATGAAGGCGCGAGACGCGGCCTGCGCGTGAATGCCGGCCATGGCCTGCACTACACCAACGTGCAGCCGATCGCGGCGATTCCCGACCTGCACGAGCTGAACATCGGCCACGCCATCGTGTCGCATGCGCTGTTTGCCGGCTGGGAAAACGCGGTGCGCGAGATGAAGGCGATCATGGTCGCGGCGCGCCTGGGCGTATCGTATACTGCGAAAGCCGGAGCCTGAGATGATCTACGGCATCGGCACCGACATCGTCCAGATCTCGCGTGTCGAGGCAGCCCTCGCGCGCAGCGGCCCGCGCTTCGTCGAGAAGATCCTCGGCCCGCAAGAGCTGGAAAAATACCATGCCCGCAGCGCCAAGAACGCGGTGCGCGGCCTGCGCTTTCTGGCCACCCGTTTTTCGGCCAAGGAGGCGTTCTCGAAAGCCATCGGTCTGGGCATGCGCATGCCCATGACCTGGCGCAGCGCCCAGATGCTCAATGACCCGAGCGGCAAGCCGGTCATCGTCTGTAGCGGCGCCCTTGGCGACTTCATGCGCGAGCACCGGCTCAGCGCCCAGGTGACGATCAGCGACGAGGCCGACTACGGCGTCGCCTTCGTGATCGTGACCCAGGCGCCGTTGGCATCACCATCATTGGCAGAGTAATGTCCGAAGCAAAACCCGCAGCAGCCGGCAACCCATCCGTCGAACTCACCCCCGAACTGGCCGCGCGGCTCGGCCGCGAGCGCCTGTCGGAAGCGCGCGAGGAAATGCGCGCCGAAGCCAACCGCGAACTGAGCCCGAAGGTGGAGGCCGAGATCCGTGCCCAGGTGCTGGCCGTCGTCAACCGCCTGCCGGGCTTGCCCGGCGTGTACCGCTACTTCGACGCCGCCGACAACGTGCTCTACGTCGGCAAGGCGCGCAACCTCAAGAACCGCGTCTCGAGCTACTTCCAGAAGAACCTGGCGAGCCCGCGCATCGCGATGATGGTGTCGCAGATCGCGCGCCTGGAGACGACGGTGGTGAGCAGCGAGGCCGAAGCGCTGATCCTGGAAAACAACCTGATCAAGTCGCTCAAGCCGCGCTACAACATCCTGTTCCGCGACGATAAGTCTTACCCCTACATCAAGATCACGGGCGGCGAGGCGCCGCGCATGGCGTATTACCGCGGCGCGCTGGACAAGAAGAACCAGTACTTCGGTCCTTTCCCCAGCGCCTGGGCGGCCAAGGAATCGATCCAGCTGCTGCAGCGCGTCTTCCGGCTGCGCACCTGCGAGGACAGCGTCTATGCGAACCGCACGCGGCCCTGCCTGCTGCACCAGATCGGCCGCTGCAGCGCGCCCTGCGTGAAGCTGGTCGCGCCGGAGGATTACCAGCGCGACGTCGAGAACGCGGCGCGGTTCCTGCGCGGACGCCAGAGCGAGGTGATGGCCGACCTCGAGCAGAAGATGCTGGATTACGCGATGGCGCTCAAGTTCGAGCAGGCCGCGTCGGTGCGCAACCAGATCCAGGCGCTGTCGAAAGTGCTGCACGCGCAGAGCATGGAAACGACGGGCGACGCCGACGTCGACGTGATCGCGGTGGTGGTGCAGGGCGGGCGCGCCTGCGTCAACCTGGCCATGGTGCGTGGCGGTCGCCACCTGGGCGACCGCGCCTATTTCCCGAGCCACGTCGGCGAATCGCTGGGGGAATGCCCGATCGAGGTCGAGGTGCTGTGCGCCTTCCTGGCTCAACATTACGCCGGCCAGTTCATTCCGGGCACCCTGATCCTGAACGTGGAATTCGACCAGCCCGAGCTGATCATGGCCTTGCAGGAGCAGTGCGGCCACCGCATCAACCTGGTGCTGCAGCCGGGCGGCCAGCGCCGCCAGTGGCTCGAGATGGCCTGCAAGGGCGCCGAGATCGCGCTGGCGCGGCTGCTGGCCGAGCAGGGGTCGCAACAGGCGCGCACGCGCGCGCTGGCCGACACGCTGCAGCTCGACAACGAAGACCTGGACGCCTTGCGCATCGAATGCTTCGACATCAGCCATACGGCGGGCGAGGCGACGCAAGCGTCGTGCGTGGTGTTCCACCACCACCAGATGCAGAACGGCGAATACCGCCGCTTCAACATCAACGGCATCACCCCGGGCGACGACTACGCCGCCATGCGCCAGGTGCTGACGCGCCGCTACGAGAAGGTGGCCGGCGGCGAGGGCGTGATGCCCGACATCGTGCTGGTCGACGGCGGCAAGGGACAAGTGGAGATGGCGCGCCAGGTATTTACCGAGCTGGGGCTCGAGATCTCGATGATCGTCGGCGTGGCGAAGGGAGAAGGGCGGCGCGTGGGCCTGGAGACCCTGATCTTCGCCGATGGCAGGCCGGCGCAGGAACTGGGCAAGGAATCGGCGGCGCTGATGCTGGTGGCCCTGATCCGCGACGAGGCGCACCGCTTCGCCATCACCGGCATGCGCGCCAAGCGCGCCAAGGCGCGCCAGGCCTCACGCCTGGAAGAGATCGAGGGCATCGGCGCCAAGCGCCGCCAGCGCCTGCTGGCGCGCTTCGGCGGCCTGCGCGGCGTGATCGACGCCAGCGTCGAAGACCTGATGACGGTCGAGGGGATTTCGAGCGCGCTCGCGGAAGAGATTTACAAGCAGTTGCATTAGCACTGTCGCTACCGGTAGGGTTGGCGGCTCTGCCGCCGACGCGTCGATTGTTTGCGGTTCCGATATCGTGCGCGATGATCTGGCTGCTAACAATCACTGCGTCGGCGGCGTAGCCGCCAACCCTACGGTCAACCTCCATTGCTTGCCAATCGTTAGCTAGAAGCATCTCCTTCCGTGTCATACAGATGAGTCAACTGGCCCAAACCAGCATACCCATGTAGACTAACGGCCAAGCATTTTTCCACGGTAATCAGCTCTCTCATGCCCTTCAATATACCGATTCTCCTGACCTGGTTACGCGTCGCGCTCATTCCCCTCGTTGTCGGATTGTATTACTTGCCGGTTGACTGGATGACGCTCCCCGAGCGCAATCTCGCGGCCACCGCCGTGTTCATCATTGCCGCGGTCACCGACTGGTTCGACGGATTCCTGGCCCGCCGCTGGAACGAAACCTCGGCCTTCGGCGCCTTCCTCGACCCGGTCGCGGACAAGCTGATGGTGGCCGGCGCCTTGCTGGTGCTGGTCCAGCTGGATCGGGTGGATGCGATCATCGCCGGCATCATCATCGGCCGCGAGATCACGATCTCGGCCCTGCGCGAATGGATGGCCCAGATCGGCGCCACCCGCTCGGTGGCGGTCAGCTCGCTCGGCAAGGTCAAGACCGCGGCCCAGATGACGGCGATCCCGATGCTGCTGTTCCACGACCGCCTGTTCGGCATCGACATCCACTTCTGGGGCGAGTACCTGCTGTGGGTGGCGGGCGTGCTGACGGTGTGGTCGATGTTCTACTATTTGCGCCGTGCCTGGCCCTTGATCAAGGAGAAAGCCGGGACGATTTAATTTGTTCGTGGCATCCTTGACGTACAGAATAGAATCTCTATAATGCCTGCCTGTTGCGACGACAACGCAGCAGGATGAAAGACGAAGCGGGAGTAGCTCAGTTGGTAGAGCGCAACCTTGCCAAGGTTGAGGTCGAGAGTTCGAGACTCTTCTCCCGCTCCAAAGATTGCAAAGCTGCAAAGCGATCTTGGAAAAAAGTCAAAGTTCTGTCATAATCGTTGTTCTGTACGCGGGAGTAGCTCAGTTGGTAGAGCGCAACCTTGCCAAGGTTGAGGTCGAGAGTTCGAGACTCTTCTCCCGCTCCAGTTTTCCGAACTGGCGCTGCGGTTGGTAAATAGTAGGACTCCATGCGGGAGTAGCTCAGTTGGTAGAGCGCAACCTTGCCAAGGTTGAGGTCGAGAGTTCGAGACTCTTCTCCCGCTCCAGGTTTTACGAAGATGTAGCAACACTCCTAAGCGGGAGTAGCTCAGTTGGTAGAGCGCAACCTTGCCAAGGTTGAGGTCGAGAGTTCGAGACTCTTCTCCCGCTCCAGAATTCAGGAAGACACTTTCTTCCCTTGTTGATGTGAGACATAACCGCTCTCGTCGATAAGCGCATTATATCCTCTGGCGAGGTAGCAAAGCGGTTATGCAGCGGCCTGCAAAGCCGTCTAGACGGGTTCGACTCCCGTCCTCGCCTCCAAAAATCAAGGACTTAGCCTGCATCAGGCTGGTTCACCAAGCGGTGAAACCTCCCGGAACGGGAGGTGCACCTACCACTGAAACGGCTAATTGGCTGTTACCTCCCGGATGCAGGCTTTGAGAGAGCTTAGCCATGGCATCCATCAAGCAAACCCCATCCGGCGCATTCCAACTTTGCGTCAAGAACAAACTTCTCCCCAAGACGTTGTGGGCGACGTTCGACACGCGCGACGCCGCCGAGCAGTACGGTGCGCAGCTCGAGCGTCTGCTGGGCCAAGGCATCGTGCCCTCGGCGCTTCTCGAGCAGACGCCGCCGAAACCACAGGCCTGGACAGTCGGTCGCTGCATTGTCGAGTACCTGAGGCATAACGCGGTTCCGGAGTCCGACGTCAAGCTGCTCGACACGGTCCGTCCCAGCGTTGCATTGTTCGCGACGAGCACACTCAACTACGACTGGGCTGAGGCTTGGATCAAATCGATGAAGCGCGTCGACCATCTGGCTCCTTCGACCATCCGTCACCGCCATGGCGCCCTGGCGCGCTGTTTCGACTGGATGCTGCGAAAGCATCCGGACATCATGGCGCAGAACCCGCTGCGTCTGCTCAAACGCGGATTCTCGACCTATACGCCTGAAGATGCTGCCGTGCTGGCGCAGGAAGGCAAGGAACCGCGGCTTGACATCGAGCGTGACCGTCGTGTGGCAGAGGCGGAGGAGGCCGCCATTCTCGGGGTGCTTGAAGAACGCAGTGAGGACCGCGTCTTCTTCAACCTTGCGCTCGAAACGGCGATGCGCATGCGCGAGTCCTACACTCTGTACGCCGACCAGGTGAGCCTGCAGAAGCGGACCATCCATCTCGAACGCTCGAAGAATGGTGAAACACGGCAGGTGCCGCTCTCGTCCGTCGCGCGCGAACTGCTCGACAGCTTCATGCGCGAATACCAGGCCGAAATCACCGCACGTGAGGGCCGACTGTTCAGTTACTGGAACGGCGACCTTGCCGTACGCAACCTCGACCGCACGACGGCGGAAGTCTCGCGCCGGTTCCGCATCGTTTTCACTGAAGCTGGAGTGCAGGGACTTAATTTCCACGATTTGAGGCATGAGGCGACATGCCGGCTGTACGAACGTACTTCGCTCTCCGATGTGCTCATCGCGAAGATTACAGGACATCGTGATCCGCGCATGCTGCGGCGCTACGCCAGCTTGCGGGGTAGCGACCTGGCGGCTCATCTCTGGTAACGCTTCTGAATGGGCTACTTGAGTACCACCACGATTACAGTGTTGCACCAGTCACGGCCTAGGATGAGGCAACGTCACCGGCCCCTAATAGCCGCAAGTCGACTTCGAACACGTTAACTGTGGGTAATGGGTGCTAAAGCCAAAGGCGACGAGGCTTGGATGTCACCTTGAACCGCCCCGGGTTTTGTAGAGGCTCCATTCTTTGAGAAAATGGAGCTATGAAGAAGCAACCGAAGTATTCCCCCGAAGTCATCGAGCGCGCT